>NZ_JBIVPJ010000005.1:0-392430 GCF_044754585.1 Streptomyces sp. NPDC093065
GGCGTCACCGAGGCGGGCCCGGCCTTCCAGGGCACCATCAAGTCGGCGGTCGCCTTCGGCGCGCTCCTCTCCCAGGGCATCGGCGACACCATCCGGGTCTCGCTCTCGGCCCCGCCGGTGGAGGAGATCAAGGTCGGTATCCAGATCCTGGAGTCGCTGAACCTGCGCCGACGTGGCCTGGAGATCGTCTCCTGCCCGTCCTGCGGGCGTGCCCAGGTCGACGTGTACAAGCTGGCCGAGGAGGTCACGGCCGGTCTGGAGGGCATGGAGGTGCCGCTGCGCGTCGCCGTCATGGGCTGCGTCGTCAACGGCCCCGGCGAGGCCCGCGAGGCCGACCTCGGCGTCGCCTCCGGCAACGGCAAGGGGCAGATCTTCGTCAAGGGCGAGGTCGTCAAGACCGTCCCCGAGTCCAAGATCGTGGAGACCCTGATCGAGGAGGCGATGAGGATCGCCGAGCAGATGGAGAAGGACGGCGCGTCGGGGGAGCCGGCCGTCACCGTGAGCTGACACACCACGGACCGAAGGGGGCCCGAGCGTGACGATTCTGGAGAACATCCGGGGACCACGCGACCTGAAGGCGCTGTCCGAGGCGGAACTCGGTGAACTGTCCGACGAGATACGTGACTTCCTGGTGCACGCGGTCGCCCGCACCGGTGGTCACCTCGGACCCAACCTCGGCGTGGTGGAACTCACCGTCGCCCTGCACCGGGTCTTCGAGTCGCCGGACGACCGCATCCTGTGGGACACCGGCCACCAGAGCTATGTGCACAAGCTCCTGACCGGCCGTCAGGACTTCTCCAAGCTGCGCAGCAAGGGCGGCCTGTCCGGCTACCCCTCGCGCGAGGAGTCCGAGCACGACGTCATCGAGAACAGCCACGCCTCCACCGTCCTCGGCTGGGCCGACGGCCTCGCCAAGGCCCGCCAGGTCCAGGGGGAGCGCAGCCACGTCGTCGCCGTCATCGGTGACGGCGCGCTCACCGGCGGCATGGCCTGGGAGGCCCTGAACAACATCGCGGCGGCCAGGGACCGGCCGCTGATCATCGTCGTCAACGACAACGAACGCTCGTACGCCCCGACCATCGGCGGCCTCGCCAACCACCTCGCGACCCTGCGCACCACCGACAGTTACGAGCGGGCCCTGGCCTGGGGCAAGGACGTGCTCCAGCGCACGCCCGTGGTCGGGAACACCGTCTACGAGGCCCTGCACGGAGCCAAGAAGGGATTCAAGGACGCCTTCGCCCCGCAGGGGCTCTTCGAGGACCTGGGACTGAAGTACCTCGGCCCGATCGACGGGCACGACATCGGCGCCGTCGAGTCGGCGCTGCGCCGCGCCAAACGCTTCCACGGTCCGGTGCTGGTGCACTGCCTCACGGAGAAGGGCCGCGGCTACGAACCCGCTCTGCGCGACGAGGAGGACCACTTCCACACCGTCGGAGTGATGGACCCGCTCACCTGCGAGCCGCTGAGCCCCGCGGGCGGCCCGTCCTGGACCTCCGTCTTCGGCGAGGAGATCGTCCGGATCGGCGAGGAACGCGCGGACGTCGTGGCGGTCACCGCGGCCATGCTGCACCCGGTCGGGCTCGCGCCCTTCGCCGAACGGTTCCCGGACCGGGTCTGGGACGTCGGCATCGCCGAGCAGCACGCCGCCGTGTCCGCCGCCGGTCTCGCCACCGGCGGACTGCACCCGGTCGTCGCCGTGTACGCGACCTTCCTCAACCGTGCCTTCGACCAGCTCCTGATGGACGTGGCGCTGCACCGCTGCGGCGTCACCTTCGTCCTGGACCGGGCCGGCGTCACCGGTGTCGACGGGGCCTCGCACAACGGCATGTGGGACATGTCCGTCCTCCAGGTCGTCCCCGGACTGCGCATCGCCGCCCCGCGCGACGCCGACCAGCTGCGCGCCCAGCTGCGCGAGGCGGTCGCCGTGGACGACGCGCCGACGCTGCTGCGCTTCCCGAAGGAGTCCGTCGGCCCCGCCGTACCCGCCGTCGACCGGATCGGCGGCCTGGACGTCCTGCACGCCGCGGACCGGCCCGAGGTGCTGCTCGTCGCCGTCGGCGTGATGGCGCCCGTCTGCCTTGGTGCCGCCGAGCTGCTGGAGGCCCGCGGCATCGGCTGCACCGTCGTCGACCCGCGCTGGGTCAAGCCCGTCGACCCGGCGCTCGCCCCCCTCGCGGCCCGGCACCGGCTGGTGGCCGTCGTCGAGGACAACAGCCGCGCCGCCGGGGTCGGCTCCGCGGTGGCCCTGGCGCTCGGCGACGCCGAGATCGACGTCCCCGTACGCCGCTTCGGCATCCCCGAGCAGTTCCTCGCGCACGCCAAGCGCGCGGAGGTGCTCGCGGACATCGGCCTCACCCCCGTCGACGTCGCCGGCCGGATCAGCGCGAGCCTGGCCCTCGCCGAACCGGCCGGCACGCAGTCGGGGGAACCGGCAGTGGAACAGTCCGGCGACGGACGGATCGTCATGCCAGCGCAAGGAGAGAACTGAATGACCAAGGAGTTCGACCTCGCCGCGCTCTTGGCCGAGCGCGGAGCCGAGCGGTACGAGCTGCACGCCAAGCACCTCAACCACCAGCTGCCGCGCATGCTGCACACCATCGGCTTCGACAAGGTCTACGAGCGGGCCGAGGGCGCGCACTTCTGGGACGCGGACGGCAACGACTACCTGGACATGCTCGCCGGGTTCGCGGTCATGGGCCTGGGCCGCCACCACCCCGTCGTCCGCAAGGCGCTGCACGACGTCCTCGACGCCTCGCTGGCCGACCTCACCCGCTTCGACTGCCCGCCGCTGCCCGGCCTGCTGGCGGAGAGGCTGCTCTCCTACAGCCCCCACCTGGACCGCGTCTTCTTCGGCAACAGCGGCACCGAGGCCGTCGAGACCGCCCTGAAGTTCGCCCGCTACGCCACCGGAAGACGGAGGATCCTGTACTGCTCGCACGCCTTCCACGGGCTGACCGCCGGCTCCCTCTCCGTCAACGGCGAGGACGGGTTCCGCAAGGGCTTCGCCCCGCTGCTGCCCGACACCGCCGTCCCGCTCGGCGACCTGGACACCCTGGCGCGGGAGCTGAAGAAGGGCGACGTGGCCGCGCTGATCGTGGAACCGGTCCAGGGCAAGGGCGTGCACGAGGCCCCGCCCGGCTACCTGCGCGCCGCGCAGGAGCTGCTGCACCGGCACAAGGCGCTGCTGATCGCCGACGAGGTGCAGACGGGGCTCGGCCGCACCGGCAAGTTCTACGCCTACCAGCACGACGACGGCGTCGAACCGGACCTGGTCTGCGTCGCCAAGGCGCTGTCCGGCGGATACGTGCCGGTGGGGGCCACCCTGGGCAAGGACTGGATCTTCCAGAAGGTGTACTCCTCGATGGACCGCGTGCAGGTCCACTCGGCGAGCTTCGGGTCCAACGCACAGGCCATGGCCGCCGGGCTCGCCGTGCTGTCGGTCATGGACAACGAGGAGATCGTGGCGAACGCCGCCGCGGTGGGGGAGCGGCTGAAGTCCCGGCTGGCCGCGCTGGTGGACCGCTACGAACTGCTCGCCGACGTCCGGGGCCGCGGACTGATGATCGGCATCGAGTTCGGCCGGCCCAGCTCCCTGAGGCTGCGCAGCCGCTGGACGATGCTGCAGGCCGCGCGGAAGGGGCTGTTCGCGCAGATGGTGGTCGTGCCGCTGCTGCAGCGTCACCGGATCCTGACCCAGGTGTCCGGCGACCACCTGGAGGTGATCAAGCTGATCCCGCCGCTGATCATCGACACCGACGACGCCGACCGGTTCGTCGACGCCTTCACCGAGGTGATGGAGGACGCGCACAGTGGCGGTGGCCTGATGTGGGACTTCGGCAAGACCCTGGTCAAGCAGGCGGTGGCCAACCGATGAGTGGGTCCGTTTGCCTCTGAGGCAAGGAATTTGCCTCGCGGGCAAGGATCGGGCTGAATGGACGCATGAGCTCCTCCGAGACCGGCCCCGCCGAGGGGGCGGTCGCCGCCGTCGCGCCCCAGCTGCGTGAGCTGCGGCGGCGGGCCGCCCTCACCCTCGAGGCGGCGGCCCGTGCCGCGGGGCTGTCACCCGCCCACCTCTCCCGTCTGGAGACCGGGCAGCGCCAGCCCTCACTGCCGATGCTGCTCGCCCTCGCCCGCATCTACGGTACGACCGTCGCCGAGCTGCTGGGCGAGACGGCCGCCGACCGTGACGCCGTCGTGCGCGGCGCCGGCATGGAGCCCACCACCGCGGGCGGCTGGACGTACTGGCAGGCGGGCGCGCCGGGCCGCGGCATGCAGGCCCTGCGCGTCCAGGTGCCCCACGGCTCCCAGGGCGACGTCGTGCGGGTGCACCCCGGCGAGGAGTGGCTGCACGTCCTCAGGGGGCGGCTGCGGCTGCGTCTCGGGGACACCGAGCACCGGCTCACCGCGGGGGACAGTGCCCACTTCGACTCCATGACCCCGCACCGGATCGCGGCCGAGGACCCCGACGGGGTCGAGCTGCTCTTCGTCCACACCCTGCTGCAGAGCCCGACGGCCGCGCTGTGCCTCGGCCCGACCCCTGGAGAGACGCCATGAGTGCCATCGAGGACAAGTTCCCGCGCGCCCTGTGGGTGCGGCTGGTCATCTACATCGCCCTGGGGCACGTCTTCGGCGGCTTCCTCTACCTGCTGTTCGAGGTGGGCGGCAAGTAGAGCCGTCCGCGAGCGGGTGGCTCAGTCAGTCCACCATCCGCTCGCGCAGCCGCTCCCGGGTGCCCGGAGAGAGCCGCAGCCCCTGCTCCAAGTAGGCGTCGACGCCGCCCCACGTGTCCTCGATCGTCTCGAAGGCCGCGGCCAGGTACTCGGCGCGCGCGTCGAACAGGGGGCTGAGCAGCTCCATGACCTCGGGGGAGTAGGCGGAGGCGGCGGAGCCGCTGCGGCGCACCTTGTAGCGCCGGTGCGTGGCGTTCGACTTCAGGTAGTCCTCGACGACGGCCTCGCGCTCGACGCCCAGCGCGAGCAGGGTGACCGCGACCGACAGACCCGCCCGGTCCTTGCCGGCCGCGCAGTGCATCAGCGCGGGGACGCTGTCCTCGGCGAGCGCGTGCAGGACCCGGGAGTGCTCGGCCGTGCGCTCCGTCATGATCAGTCGGTAGGAGCCGACCATCCGGTCGACACCCTTGCCGTCGGCCAGGATGTCCCGCAGCTGGTCGAGGTCTCCGTCGCGGACCATCTTCCAGAACTCGGCGCCGTCGGCCGGGTCGCTCAGCGGCAGATTCACATTGCGCACGCCCGGCAGCTCGACGTCCGGGCCGTCGAGCTTCTGGTCGGCCGCGTTGCGGAAGTCGAAGATCGTGTGCAGGCCCAGCGAGGTCAGGAACGCGGCGTCCTCCCCCGTGGCGTGTGCCAGGTGGCCGCTGCGGAACAGCACCCCCTGTCGCACCCGCCGACCGTCCACGGTCGGCAGTCCGCCCACGTCCCGGAAGTTGCGCACCCCGGTCAGCTCGGGTTCGGTCGACGGGACCTGCTGCGTCACGGGGACTCCTCCCACTCCGCCCCGCCGTCGCTGCTCGCCGGCGGGCACCACTCGACGATACGGCATGACCGATGCGCGAAACCGTTCGAGGAGGGGCATTGTGGGCCGGTAAAGGCATTCTGTCCGAATTGGCGGCTTGGTTATAACTGGCCCTGAAATGGCGGAGGGTGGGAAAGGGGCGCGTGAGCAGCGTCATATCCGTGACCGAGCGTTGTCCGTCATGTTCACGTAATTCGACTGCTTCTCAAGGGCATTCAGAGAAAGCGGTGCGACGGAAATCGACGCAGGGTTACCGGTTGTTCCCGTAAAGGATCAATCGAAACGCCCGTCGCGGGAACCTCTCGCTTGTCCCTGCGCGTCCTGGTCCCTTACGTTCACCACCGATCCGGACGGACGCCTAATCCTGCCGCCGACCGGAGCCCGCACTCATCCACCACCCGTACACGGCAGGAGCGGGGGACCCACAGGTAGAACTGCCTGTTCCGGTTCCCGGAACGGCTTGGGGTAAAGCCGCGTTTCGGCGCGGCCGGGCATCTCCAGCCCGCACCCGACAGCTCACCTCGCAGGCGCCGGAGAGGAATTCGCCATGCCCGCGAAGGGTAAGCACCGCCGTACCAGGGCCATGCGCCTGACCCGCACCATCGCCGTCGCCGGAACCGGTGGCGCCGCGCTCGCACTCCCGCTGATGGGCGCCGCCTCCGCCAACGCCGCCCCCGCGCACTCGGTTTCCGAGCAGGCCGTGCAGTCCATCGCGACGTCGGCCAAGAAGTCCGCCGCCGGCGGTACCGAGAAGAACTCGGATTCCCGGACGTACACCGTGAAGAGCGGTGACTACCTTTCGAAGATCGCCGACGACCAGCACGTCGACGGCGGCTGGAAGAAGCTCTACGCGGACAACCGCGAGGCCGTCGGGTCCGACCCGTCGCTGATCCACCCCGGCCTCGAACTGTCGATCGCCGGCCAGGCCGCCAAGTCGTCGGCGCCGTCCTCCGCGCAGTCGCAGAAGCCCGCCGAGAAGCCCGCCGCCGAGAAGCCGGCCCAGAAGTCGACGGACGCGGCGAAGACCTCCTCGGACGCCTCCGGCTCCTCGGAGTCCTCGAACACCGGCACCCAGTCCACGGGCACCACCAGCGGCTACACCTCCCCCGTCGCGGGCGGCACCGTCGGTACCCCGTACCACCAGTCCGGCAGCATGTGGTCCAGCGGCTACCACACCGGCACCGACTTCGTCGTTCCGACCGGCACCTCGCTGAAGGCCGTCGGCGCGGGCACCGTCGTCTCGGCCGGCTGGGGTGGCGCGTACGGCAACCAGGTCGTCATCAAGCTCGACGAGGGCCACTACGCCCAGTACGCCCACCTCTCCTCGCTCTCCGTCTCCGCCGGTCAGTCGGTGACGGCGGGTCAGCAGGTCGGCCTCTCGGGCGCCACCGGCAACGTGACCGGCCCGCACCTGCACTTCGAGATCCGCACCACGCCGGACTACGGCTCGGACATCGACCCGGTCGCTTTCCTGCGCTCGCACGGCGTCTCCGTCTGACGACCGGCTGACGCAGCCTCCGCGCCCCGAAGGGCGGACCCCGATCCCCGGGTCCGGCCTTCGGTGTGTCCGGAGACCGGTACCTGCGGACCCCGTCGTATTCCGGAATTGACGAACACTTTAGGCGTGGCCTTTCTCACCGCCCGTCAATCCCTTCCTACGGTCGCGTAGGTCACATTCCAAGGTGAATCATGGGCCGACGTGGCAGACGATTCGAAGAGTGACAGCAGAGCAGTGATCGGGTCGTACGTGGCGGTGGGGGACAGCTTCACCGAAGGCGTCGGCGACCCCGGCCCCGACGGGGCGTTCGTCGGCTGGGCCGACCGACTGGCCGTACTGCTCGCGGACCGGCGCCCCGAGGGCGACTTCACGTACACGAACCTCGCCGTGCGCGGCAGGCTCCTCGACCAGATCGTGGCGGAACAGGTCCCGCGGGTCGACGCCCTCGCGCCCGACCTGGTCTCGTTCGTGGCGGGCGGCAACGACATCATCCGGCCCGGCACCGACCCCGACGAGGTCGCCGAGCGGTTCGAGCAGGCGGTGGCCGCGCTGACCGCCGCGGCCGGCACCGTCCTGGTGAGCACGGGCTTCGACACTCGTGGGGTGCCCGTCCTCAAACATCTGCGCGGCAAGATCGCCACGTACAACGGGCACGTCCGTGCCATCGCCGACCGCTACGGCTGCCCGGTGCTCGACCTGTGGTCGCTGCGCAGCGTCCAGGACCGCAGGGCGTGGGACGCCGACCGGCTGCACCTGTCGCCGGAGGGCCACACCCGCGTGGCGCTCCGCGCCGGACAGGCCCTCGGCCTGCGCGTCCCGGCCGACCCGGACCAGCTCTGGCCGCCCCTGCCGCCCCGCGGCACGCTGGACGTGCGGCGCGACGACGTGCACTGGGCGCGCGAGTACCTGGTCCCGTGGATCGGGCGCCGGCTGCGCGGCGAGTCGTCGGGCGACCATGTGACGGCCAAGGGAACGCTGTCGCCGGACGACATCAAGACGCGGATCGCCGCGGTGGCCTGAAGCGGGGGCGGGCGGCCGGCGCCCGTGCGGTCATCCCGGACGTCGCGCGGCTGTCAGGGCCGCCCGCTCCAGGCCCAGTTCCCGGGCCAGCGCCTCGTCCACCCACTCCTGCGCCCGGGCCCGCGACACCGTGCCCGCGTACGACGTGAGCTGTACCGCCAGCCCGTCCAGCAGCGCCGTGAGACGCAGGGCGGCGGCGTCCGGCTCGGGGCAGGAGAACTCACCGGCGGCCGCGCCCTCAGCGATGACCTCGGCGATCGCCGTCTTCCACTGGCGGTCCAGCTCGCGCGTGACCTCCCGCAGCGCGGGTTCGCGCGGCGCCGCCGCCCACCCCTCGATCCACAGCCGCCAGCCCTTGGCCTGACCGGTCGGCGCGTACCACCGCACGGCCGCCCGCAGGCGCCGAAGCGCCGTCGTACGACGGACGAGCAGCCTGCGGAGATGGGCGAGATCGGCCTCGGCGGCGTGGGTGAACGCGGCGGCGACGAGCCGCTCCTTCGTGGAGAAGTGATAGAGCACCAGGGCGTTGCTGACACCGAGCGCGGCGGCCACGTCGGCGATCCGCAACGCCGCCACGCCCCGCGCCGATATCTGTTCGATGGCCGCGCGCAGCAGCTCCTCGCGCCGCTCCGCCACGCTCAACCGGACTCTCCCCACGCACGTCACCCTATACAGGCCCCGTACGTGCGGTGACGCCCTGCCGGTCCGTCGTGAACCGGGAACACGGATGTGACATCCGTCGTTCGAGGTGACGTAGGACGAGACGAACATGATGAGAGCCTGAACCACTCCACCTGGAGGTACCGTGGCCGCTTTCCGTTTCCCGAGTCCCGGGTTCAGCGTGCCGCGGCCCGCGGCCTTCGGCGCGGACCCGGGCGGCGAGCGCATGGCGCGCATCCGCAGATCGCCGCATTTCCGCGACGGGGTCTTCCAGAACCCCGGGGGCACCGCCCGGACCCGGCCCTCCGGCTCGGCCGCCGAGTTCGCCAAGATCTACTTCAACAAGGAGGCGCGGCTCCTGCGTGCACCGGCGGGCCCGATCCCGGTGCACGCCACCACCCTCGCCGACCTCGCCCGGCCGCCCGCCACCGGACTCCGGCTGACCTGGATGGGCCACTCCAGTGTGCTCGCCGAGATCGACGGTCAGCGGGTGCTCTTCGACCCCGTGTGGGGCGAGCGCTGCTCCCCGTTCCCCTTCGCCGGCCCCAAACGCCTGCACCCGGCCCCGCTGCCGCTGGCTGCCCTCGGCCCCGTCGACGTCGTCGTCATCTCGCACGACCACTACGACCACCTGGACATGTCGACCGTCAAGGCGCTGGCCGGCACGGACACCGTGTTCGCCGTGCCGCTGGGTGTCGGCGCCCACCTCGAACACTGGGGCGTCCCCGCCGACCGGCTGCGCGAGCTGGACTGGCACGAGGCGACCCGCGTCGGCGGCCTCACCCTCACCGCCACCCCGGCCCGGCACTTCTGCGGACGGGGGCTGCGCAACACCCAGCACACCCTCTGGGCGTCCTGGGTCGTCGCCGGGGAGGAACACCGCGTCTACCACAGCGGGGACACCGGCTACTTCGACGGCTTCCGGGAGATCGGCGCCGCGCACGGCCCGTTCGACGCGACGATGATCCAGCTCGGGGCGTACGCCGAGTTCTGGCCGGACATCCACATGACGCCCGAGGAGGGTGTCCGCGCCCACCTCGACCTCCAGGGCGGTGGGCCGCACGGTGCCCTGCTGCCGATCCACTGGGGCACCTTCAACCTGGCGCCGCACGCGTGGGCGGAGCCGGGGGAGTGGACGAAGGACGCGGCGCAGGAGGCCGGGCAGGCGGTGGCGTTCCCGCGGCCGGGGGAGCCGTTCGAGCCGGCGGGGGAGCTGCCGGTCGAACCGTGGTGGCGGGCGGTGTCACCGCCGATCGCGCACCCCTGGCGGCGCCCCCGGGTCGTCGAGGGCGTGGCCGGGACGAGCAAGGGGGACCTCGACCTCGCGGGGGAGCGGTGAGGTCCGTCAAGCGCGAACCGGGCCCCACAGGTGTGGCCGTGGCCTGAGGGCGCTGCTGTGCCGACGGACTGGGCCGGTCGTCTCAGCCGCCTGCTCACGCGCGGCTCGGTGTTCTGCCCATGGGAGTCGGTGAGGCCCAGTGCATCATGGGGAGCGCCGAGCGGCGGTCGGGTGCGGTGCGGGGGAGGCGGGCGTGGGTGCGAGGTCGGTTCCGTAGACGACGGCGATCTGCGCGCCGGGTATGACGACGAACCGCGCCGGATGGCGGAACCTGCCCTGCCCGGGCTGAGTGATCGCCAGCGGCCACTGGAGGACGAGGTCGCCCTCGCCGAGCAGTTCGCGCTCGCCGTCCAGACTCAGCAGCTTCCCCTCCCAGAGCCGACCGTCGGTCAACTGGACGGCGAGCCAGAGGGAATGACCCGGTGGGGTCAGCTCGACGGCCCTACGCATCGGTGAGTACGGGGTGTGCCGGATTGCCGTGCCGCGGTGCCGGGCCAGGGCCAGTCCTCCCACCGCCGTGCAGAGCACCCCCACCGAGAGCGCGAGGACGCCCGAGGAGACGGCCTGCCAGGGGTGACCGCTGAGGTACGAGGCCCCCGTGAGTAGCCCTTCGAGCGGCAGCAGCGCTGTCCAGCGCGTGGCCAGCAGCAAGGCCGCCAAGGTCCCGACGGCGCTGCCCATGGTTCCCACGCACACCAGGTCGACGAGTTCCAGGAGAGGGTTCCGCCGGCGCCGGGGCAGCCGCACCTCGACGATGCGGATGTAGACGTAGCCGGGTGCGGCCGAGAAGAGCAGTACGACGAGCGCGACGAAACTGGTCGGCATCTCCGGTACCTGGCCTCTCTGCCGGACGCAGCGCCGGCTGGTCAGTTCGCGCTGCCTCCGGAAGCGGCGTGGCCGTCACCGGCGGTCTGTCCGTCGCCGCTCTGCCGCGGTTGCCGCAGGAGTTGTGCGTCCGGGGTGCGGAAGGGGTCCGGGAGCCCGGCAGGGCCCGGGTCCTCCTCGGCCGGCATGTCGACACCTCTCGGCTCCCTCCCCGTGTCGTCGCTCAACTCACTCTGATGCACCAGGTCCTGGAGATCCTCATGGGTGTCGACGAGTTGCCCGAGCCGCTCGTCGAAGTCCTGGTCGTCCAAGTCGGCGGAGCCGCCGTAGAACTCGGTCAGCGCGACTCGGGTCGACGCCGCCAGGCGGTACGGGCCGAAGCGGTGGACGGCGGACCGGACCTGCGCGTCGGTGACGGTCCGCGCAGGACCGGGAAAGGGCGGGTCGGGAAGGAAGGGATCAGGGGAGTCGGAACGGCCGGATCGCACTGGTGCTGACACCTCCACGGGAACGGGCACACGGTCGTCCGGTCATCCTGCCAGTAACGACTGCCGAGTTGACCGTCTTTTTCGTGCTTTCCCGGGCACGAATCATTCACTGTTACGTAATGTGGAAGGTGAGAACGCGACTGGATCCGGCCGTCCGGAGACATCACCAGGCGCGCCGACCGGGCGGAGGAGCACGGTGGTCGGGGAGAGATTGCCCGGTGAATACCGGGACTTCACCATACGCCTGGAGGAGACGCGGAGAGAGGCGGACAAGGTCCACTTCGACGTCTGTGCGGAGGAGGTCCGGGATCCGTCGTGGATCTCGGTCGACATGGCCCGGCAGCTGGCCGGGGAGTTCGCCCAGCGTGCGTCCAAGGGACGCGGTCTGGCGTCCGCAGTGGGGGACAAGCTGCTTCCCGGCGCGGTGGGGAACCTCTTCCAGTGCGCCCTCGCCGACACCGTGACCGGGCGGTCCGGGCTCCGGTTGTGCATCGAGACCGACAGTCCGGAACTGGCCGCGGTTGCCTGGGAGGTCAGCTGTGTGCGCACCGGGGGACGGGAAATCCCGGAGGAATGGGAATACCTCTTCCTCGTGCCAGGGGTCTCCGTCGTACGCCGCCCCCTCGTCCAGACCGGTGAGGTGTTCGCGGACCGGCCTGCCGGTGCGGTGCTCCTGAGTACCGCCCTGGACCTGTCCGACCCGCACGAGACGTTCGGCCTGCCGGTCCGGGACGCGAACCCCCAGGGGCACGGCTCGGTGATCAGGCTCAGGGACGCGGGCAGACAACTGGCGGAGCTGGGACTCGAGGTCATACCGCCCAGGGACCCGATCAGCGCCGACGAACTGCGCGCCGAACTCGATTCGCCCACCTCGGTGTTCTGCTTCGGGGGCCACGGGACACCGGATGGGATCGTGCTCGCCGGGCCCGGGCCCGGGGGCCGGGCGGACCCGACGCTGATGCCCGCGGGGGAACTCGCCGGACTGCTCCGGGAATCGGGTGTGGGGGTCGCCGTACTCATCGCCTGTCACACGGCCACCGAGCTGGCGGCGGGCTCTTCGGCCGCGCGCGAGGGCTGGGCGAGCGTCGCGGCGACCCTGGTGCGCGGTGGAGTGCCCTGGGTCGTCGGCATACGGGGCCTGATCATGGAGAACACCGCGGCCGAACTCACCCGCGAGTTCGTGCACGGGCTCGCCGTGGACGGTTCCGTCGACAACGCGCTCGCGCGGGCCCGGCGCGGGATGTCGACGGGCGGATGGCTGCCCGTGCTGTACACCTCCGTTCAGGAGGAGCAAGAGCCGGAGACCCGGGCTCGGCGACGACCGCCGGGCCAGGAGGCGGGACCGCGCGTGCTCCGGGCGTTCCCGGTCGTGCCGGGGAGTTCGGGCGACGCCCGGCGGCTCGTCTGCGACAACGGACCGTGCCGTCTCGACGTGCTGTGGGGGCTGGACCGGGGGCCCTTCCGCGGGGTGCTGGCCGACCACCCGGGAGCCGATCTCGTCGATGAGCTCAAACGCCTGGAGGAGGAGACGCTGTGGTGGGCCACCCGGCGGTCCCAGGACGGGCCCGCCCTGGGGCAGGCGACGAAGGCTCACCCCCCGTTGCCGAGGCGGAGGTGGTACGAGGTGTCGTGCGAGGGCGTCGAGACGCCTCGGTCCCTGGAAGCGCTCAGAGCCCTGGTCACGCACAGCCACGGGTGGACGACCCGCCTCGGGTGGGACCCGAGTGGCTCCGCGATGGGGTTCGTGGTGCGCTGCGCGGTGCCGGTCCACGCTCCGGCCGGCGAGCAGCGGAACGAAACCGCCGTCGACCACCCGCGTCGGGCGGCGGAACTCGCGGGAGCGATCGGTGCGCTGCTGCCCGGTGCCGCGCTGATACTCCAGGTGACCGCGCGGGGCGAGGACGCCGAACCGAGCCGCGGGGAGCAGCGCCTGCTGAGAACCGCTGAAGCGGCGGGCCGGCTGCTGCCCCCGCGCAACGACGGCTCGGGCATCGAGCCGGCGGTGATGACCCGTGTGCGGTGGGGGGATGCCGCCTGGCAGAACGCCACGGAGCCGGAACAGGGGGAGGGCGGCGCCGCCCAGGACCCCCCGGGCTCCGAGGCTTCCGCACTGCTGCGGCGCTACGTCCGGGAGGAGAACCGACGGAGCGCGGTGGAGGAGCTGTGGGAGGACGCCGGGCGCCTGCTCCGGCAGATCGCCGCGGAGGGGCCCGGTTTCCTGAACGACCCGTACTTCCTGGCCCAGTTGTTCCGGTCGGACACGCGTGCCGACGTACGGGCACGGATCAGCCTTCTGGCCAGGTGGCGGGACGACGCGACGCGGTACGCCTCCCTTGCCGCGGCGACCACGAGGGAGGAACACCTGGCAGTCTGGCTGGAGGCCGCGGAAGGGCTCCCCGCACCGGCGGGCGAGCCGACGGCACGTCCGGCCCCGGCGGGTGGCCCAGTCGCGGACACCTGCCCGGTCGACCCCGGTCGGCTGCCGCCCGCCCTGTTCCCCCCGCCCGTCGTGACCTGTGTGGCGCTCGGGCTCCTCCGGCGCGGGGACGACCCCGCGCGTGCCGTGCCGTCGCCGGACTGGGACGAGCTGGTCCTCCCGGACCTGCGCCGGGTCTTCGAGTACCTGCGGTTCGCCCCCGAAGCGCCGGACACGTACGCCCGCCGCGAGGCCGACCGGGAGTTCCTGCTCGGCCTCGGCACCTATACGGCATCGGTGACCGCGGTCCGGTCCGGGATCGGCCGCTCCGTGCCGGTCGGTGAACTGGCTCCCGGGGGACGGCTCTCTCCGGCGGGCTGGGCCGCCCTCACGTCGCGCCCGCTGGACACCGAGTCGGTACGGCTGCTGAGCGAGGAACCCGCGGACTGGATGCGGCGCCTCGTCGGCTTCCACCACGCACGAGCCGAACCCGACGGCACCATGCTCCGTTCCGTCGAGGGCCTGCGCCGTGAGCTCCTCAACCCGCGCCCTCCGCTCATACCCGCACTCTGACTGACCGGTCGTCGAGGGGCACCTGACCGCGCACGGCCCCGGTCCGGCCTCCCCTCACCCGCCCCCGTTGATCCGCTTTTCCGCAGTCGCTCCGCTCCGCAATGCAAGGAGAGCCCGTGCTTGCCGCCTGGTACTTCTGTTCCTGCCGTGGTCTCACCATCCGGCAGAGCGCCGACTACCTGGACATCGTCGAGATCCTGCGCTCGAAGAAGAGCCGCCCGGACCAGCTGGCCGCCGCCGTCGAGAAACTGGCGGAGTGCGAGCCCGCCCTGCGGCTGCACGGACTCGTGCACATCTTCACGGCGCCCCGGCGCGCGGAGTTCGGCCCCGACGCGCTGACCGCCGCGGCCCAGCTCTGCGACGGGCTCGCCGAGTGGGCCGTACCCGCCGAGTCGGTGGCCCGACGGGCGTTGGGCGCCCTGCTCAAGGAAGCCCTTGGCGCCTCCCAGGACCAGGGGTTCGTCGAACGGGTCGAGGGAGCGCTGCGAGACTGCCGGCCACGGTCCGCCGTCGCCCGGGAAACCGTCCCCTACCAGAACCTCGACGACACCGTGCGGGAGATCCTCGCGCTCACCCTCCTGGTGGCAGCTGTCCAGGAGAGGGCGGCGGACGTCGCCACGCTCTGGACGGACGGAGACCGCCCCGACGTCGTCACCCACGCGCTGGCGAACCAACTGGGCCGGCTGCCCCTACTGCTCGCGGTCGACGCCGTACTCGCCTCGTCCCACGAGGAGGCGGACGACATGGTCCGCGCGGCGCTGCGGCGCGCGGGCCGGGGCTCGGCCGACCTCGAACCCGATCTCCTGACGGCTCTTGCCCGGTCCTGGTTCCCCCTTTCCCCTCTCCGCCAGGACGTCTCGGCCACCGCCGACCAGGAGGACTGGATCGTGCCGGGCCCGCAGGACCTCGCGGAACGTTTCGAGGACGAGCTGGGCACCGGACTGCTCCTGCGAGGCTGGACCAGAACCGGTGGCGGGACCAGACCGGGACACTCCACACGCGCTGAGGCGCTCGTCCGCCTGGGCTGCGAGCCCGACCGCACCGCCGCCGAGCGGGTGCCCGCCGCGCTGTGGCAACACACCCTGTGGGAGCTGTTCGCCGAACACGATCCGGTGCGGGCGCTGGAGTCCGCGGCGCGATGGTGGGGCGCACCCGCGAGGCACGAGAAGCGGACGCTGTCCGACGGCGGCGCCCTCGCGGTCCTCGCGTCCACCGCGGTGACCGACTCCGGGCGGCAGGCGGCCGTCGAGTGGATCACTACCATGGTCGGCGGAGGGTTCCGGCCGGGAGCGGAACCCCCGGTCACCGGACGGAACGATCCGAACGGCCTACCGCCGTACACGGTCTGCTCGCCGTGGATGTGGCGCAGCGACAACCGTTACTCGCTGAGCCGTTACCAAGGGTCCCCGGACAGATTCCCGACCTGGTACGAACGGCTGGACGATCTCGACCTGCTGCGTGTCACGGCGCTGGCCCCGGTGGCGGTGCGGCTCCTGCGCGAGGCCGACGCCCCCGCTTCCGGGCCGCTGACGGACCCCGCCGTCGCCTTCCTGTTCCACGCCAAGGACGTGTTCACCGACCCGCGCCGGCGCCACTTCCTCTCCTCGCTGCGCACCGAGTCGCACCCCGACAACCTCACGGTCCGCCCACCGCTGGCGGCCCTGATCCTGCACGCCCACCTCACCGTGGGACGCGCCGGCCGCGGCAGGTATGCGGAGATTCCCGTGTCGAGGTTCGCGGCCTTCCTGGTCGGCGGTCCCGGCGACACCAGCGGGACCCTCGACGACGGGCAGTGGAACCGGCTGTTCTCGCGTCCCGCCCTCAACGCCGCGCGTGACTGGATAACGGACTCCGCGTCCGGCGCCCGGCGCGACGCCGACGTGGAGCACGACGGAGCCGGCTGGTTCGACGGCGGTGTCCCCCACGCGCGCCGGGTGCTGACGGCCGCCGTCCGGCGGCTTCTCCCCCTGGACCGGGAGGAGGACGCGAAGTACCTGAAGGAGGCACAGGGCCAGGGCCGCACCGCGCCCCGCACGTACATGTCCACCACGCCCTTCCTGATGTCCCTCGCGGGGGACTTCTCCCTGGACCTCGTGCCGGAGGCCCGCGACGAGATCGACCGGGACTGGATGACCCCCGCCCGGCTGGAACAGCTGCTCACGCACCACCGCGGCACCAGGAAGAAGAACGAGAGCCAGGGCAGGACGACGGGGCCGGGAATCATCTCGGAGACCCTGCTCGTCGCCGACCGCTACCCCGTACAGCGGTGGCGGAGGCACCAGGAGGCGATCGCCGAACTCGTTCCCGACCCTTACGACCCGCGGCAGTGGCGGCCTGGCCGGGAGACGTTCGACAAGTTGCTGGAGACGATGGGCGCGACCCCGCTGACCATGCACACGCTGCGGCTGGCCGCGCTGCTGGAGGCGGGAAGCCTGGTCGACGTCCCCGAGAGCGAGGAGTGGATTGCCTCCTGGCGGCGGATGATGGACGCCGTCACCCACCGCAGGTACCTGAGCCGCGTCGTCCGCGGGGTGGCGCTGGAGATGTTCCGCACCCCCGACCACGGCATCGACGCCCAGGACCGGGTCATGGGCGTGCTGGAGCGTGTCGTCGACAGCATCGTGGCCTTCAGCGCCGAAGCCCCGCGCTATTACCAACTGCTCCTGTCCGAAGAGGCGTTGAGGCCCTCCGAGGCAGCGGTGCAACCGCTGCCGCCGGAAGGCATGAACCGGTTGCGCACGCGGGCCGTGGAGGCCGTCCGGCGCCGCCAGTGGCACGCGGCCCGTACGCTCGAGCCGACGACCGGTCCGTGGGAGGTCATCGATCGGCGACTGGCCCGCGCCGAGATCGACGCCGAGGTCCGCGCCTTCGTCGCCGCCTCGGCCGTCAGGAGCTTGACCTCCGACCCGGGGCAGACCCTGGGGCACGTCTTCGTCCGGGCGTGGGAGCAGCACGCGCTGAGCCCCGCACAGCTCCCCGGTGACGAGCGGTCGGATCCCCGGCTGGTCGTCTCGAAGGGCCTGCGGCACTGGACCGGGGAGTCGTGGGCCGGCCTCGCGCCGTGGAGACTGAGCCCCGCGTCGGGCGTACGGCCCACCGACCTCGTCCCGCTCTCCCCGGACGAACGGCACGAACTCCTCGCCGCCTGGCGGGCGAACCCGCTGCCGCGTCCGGTCCTCGGCATGGTCGCCGCCCGCGACGACGCGCACGCCGGCGTACAGGTCAACTGGGGTGCCGGGGCCCCGGTGACCGCCGATGACCACGGGCGGCTGCGGATCGGCGACCCCTGCGTGGTCCAGGTGCGGTGGGACGAGGAGGACCTGACCTGGCGGCAGGCGCGGGGTGACACGGCGGTGCCCGCGGGCCGCGCCGACCCGGTGGACGGCGAGGTGCGTGCCGCCCGGGTGACGTACCGGGGCGGCCGGCCGCAGGTCGTGGTGGACGGGGTCGTGGGCGATGTACTCGACGGCGATCCCGTCGCCGTCGTGCGGTGGGAACCGGACCTCTCGCAGATGGTCCACGGACGCACGGCCCCGCCCCACCCGGACGCGCCGTCGGAGACCCTCGCCCGGTGGGACGCCCCGACAGGGCGCTGGCTGCCCGTCGACCGCTCGCTGACGGAACTCGTCGCGGACGACCTCCCCTACCGGGCACCGGAGCAACGGCCCGCCGGGGTCCTGGTCTACGCCGGCGAGGGAGAGCCGGACCACCGGAAGGAATACGGCACGCGGCGCTTCTCGACCGTCGCCGGCCGCACCTACCTGCTGCGGAGCGACGACTGGCAGGACCCCGAAGCGCTCGCGGCCGCACTCGTCCCGCCGGGACGCGATGCGGACGCCGCCGGCCTGGAGGCGGCGCAGGAGCAGGAGTCGGCGCCGGCCCCCGGCATGCTCGTCTACGTGGCGCTGGGAAAGGACCCCGATCAACGCCTGATGCTGCTCCAGGACCCGCCCGGCGAAGCGCGGTCGCGCTGGCCGGGTCTCGCCAAGGGCGCCTGCCGCGACACCCGGAACCTGGACTGGCTGGGGCTGTTCGACGAACCGGAGCCCCGGCTGTGGCGGGCCACCCTCGGCACCGAGGACGGCGGCGCCCCTGCTCCCGGTACGACCCTCCACTGGCGGGTCAGGGTCGACGACGCCACCGGTTATCCGGCGGATGCGGGCTTCCCGTCCTCCGTGGTCGTCGAGGGATTAGAGGAAGGCGAGGGCGGGGAACGGCTGTTCCGGCCGCGTCCCTGGGACGAACGGGCCGCCCGAGCAGCGACGGTGACCGGCGACCCGGTCCGGGTCGAGCACCTCGACGACGCGGACCGTCCTCCGAGCGGAGATCGCTTCGACGAGTTCTGGCGTGTCCGGCACGGCGACGTGCTCCCCGTCCGGTCGCTGGGCCGCTCCGGCTCCCGCGGGCCGAGGATCGAGGCCCTCGCGGGCGCCGGCCTCCCCGTCCGGCTGGACCGCTCCGGGCTCCTCCAGGAGGGGGCGTCGGCCGCCGGACTCGTGGTCCGCGTCGAGGAGGTCGGCCCCGCACCGGAACGGTCCGGCCGGGACGCGTCGCCCTTCCCGGAGGAGGAGCTGGCCGCCCGCGCCGGGGCCGACGCGTTTCCCGACGGCGAGGCCGAGGGCGTCGTCGTCAGGCTGGCACGCCCCGCCGACGGGACCATCGCCTCGTACGGCGTCTGGCTGCGCGCACCGGGGGAGCGGCCGCGGCTCTGCGAGCTGCCCGCCACGGCCTTCCGGACGCAGGTGACCGACCTCGGCACCACGTTCCGCGGGACACGCTCGAAGGACGGCTGGCTCTTCACCCCGCGCCAGGTGTCCGGCGCCCCGCTCTACCGGGTGAGCGAGGCGGCGGCGGAGCCCGGGGAGCCATGGCGGTTCCACGCGCTCGTCCGCCGCCGGGGGGACACGGACCTCGCCCTGTACACCCGGGGCGACACGGGCGACGTCCTCATGGCCCCGGCCCCGGCACGGCCTCCCCAGGCCCGGATCACCGTCCGCACCGCCCTCGGCACGCGCTCCGTCGAGGCCGGCGAGGTGTCCCTGCCACTCGTACTCGCCCGTGTCGACGCCGCCTACTCGGTGGGCACACTGCCCGCCTTCCTCACCGGGAAGAGCGCCGTCACCGGCAAGACCGCGGTGACCGGCACCCACTTCGTCCTCACCTCCGACGGCCGGCCCCGGGACGGGGCGGCCGCTACAGGCCTGACCGGGTTCCGCCGGTGCTTCGACGTGGGCCCAGGCCCCCGGCCCGTCCCGCGCAACGCCCCGGCCCGGCCGCGGACCCGGGAGGATCTCTGGCGTCAGGCGGCCGCGGAGGGCAGGCCCCGCACCGAAAGGGGGGAGCTCCGCGACGGCGCGCTGCACGTGGGAGGGCACCGCATCCCGCTGCTCCCGGGGGACGCTCCCCTGGTCAGGGCCGTCCGGTATCCCTACGACGAGGTCAGGGCACGGATCGTCGTGGAGGACGGCGTCCTGGCGGCGTCGACCGAGCAGGCGCCGCCCTTCGACGCCGAGGGCTTCGCCCAGTACCTGACCGACACGGCGTCCGTGCGGTACGGACGCACCTACTCGCTGAGGCGTCTGCACTACGTGAAGGCCGACCGGCGGGACGGCGGGACGAAGTACCTCTTCGAGTGGGGACGGGGCTACACGGTCCTGCTGCGCGCGTCGGAACTCACCTGCGACGGTCGGCCCTGCGGCGAGCCGTTCCCGCTCTACCACGGCGACCGCCTGGCGGCCGTGCGGGTCCGCCGCACCTCCGGCCCGTCCGGGGTCGCACTGGACTTCCGCAGGGACGACATCCGCATCCAGTCGGGCACCCGGGCCCACGACGAGGCACGGGACGCCCGTCTCATCCACCAGATCACCGTCATCGCCGATCCCCGCACGGGCGTGGTCCGGGTCAGGCGCATCCGGCTGACGCCGCGTTACGAACCGCGGGCCGAAGAGTCGTTCCAGGACGCGCCGATCGCGGCCCACCTCACCAGGGCCGACAAGGAGAAGATGCTGCGGCTGCTGGGCGACAGCGCCGCGGCGACGGAACTGAGCGTGCTGGCCGAATTCGACCAGCAGGCGTTCGGCGGAAGTGAGGGCAGGCGGCGCGTCTTCCGCTACAAGGAGCCCGGGTTCATCGGGGCAGGGGACTCCGGCGACCGGATCTTCATGGTCGCCACCGGCATCACGCGCGCCGCCGACGGCACCTATCTCACCCTGAGACTGCCGGACTCGGTACGGCAGGCCGAGGGCACCGAGCTGATTGTGCGCGTGTACCCGCGGGACTTCTCCGTACGGCCCGACCTGCTCGACCGGATCTACGACGAGACGCGTTCAGCCGGCGCGGACGACGGGACCGACCCGTTGCCCGGGTACGAGGGAGCCGTGTTCCTCGTCCAGGTGTGGCAGGGCAAGACGCCCGGCAGCTGGCGGGGCCGGCTCACCTCCGTCCCGGCCAGGGAAGAGAGGGCGCTGGTCAGCGCGGTGCGGCACGCCGGAGGCTCACTGCTCGCCGTGGTCGCCCACCCCGAGGGGAGCACGGTCGAGGTCGTCCCCGGAGTCGTCTTCGAGCTGCCCGAGGAGTCCCGCGTGCACGCGCGGAAGGCGGGAACGGGGGCTGTGGTCCGGCTCTCCTCGCGGGGCGGAAGGGGGCTGCACGTCGGCCTGGCACAGAAGACGGATCACGCCTACCTGCCCCGTGCCGCGCTCGTCGGGAAGACCCGCGGCCGACGGGACGACACCGGGGGCCCCTTCCGCGCCGGCGGCCTGCCCACCCTGCCCGTCACGGCGACGAAGCACCTCGCGGGCCGTCTGCGGAAAATCGAACACCCCCAGATCGCCCGCCTTCTGCCGGACCGGGCCGTGAAGGGTGCGGCGCTGGCATCGAGCCCCAACGGGGTGCGGGCCGGAAAGGTCGATGTCCGGGGCGCGACGCCGCGCCTGAGGCCCGTCGCGCTCGAGGCGAGCGACGCGCCGGAGGAGGGGCCCGTTCCCTGGTCCCGGCTCAGCTTCGCCGACGGCACCGCGGAGGACATCGCCGCGCGGTGGAGGGACGGACGGCGCCATCACGACCTGGAGACCGCTGCCACGCGCCACGCCCGGTGGCAGGCCCCCACGTTCTTCGACGTCGACGACAACGGAGACTGGACGCTCCGATACCGGTCCGACGAGCTGCGGAAGAACTTCGTCCTGCCCCCGACCGCGCTGACGGAGGCACCGCGACCGTCCGGCCCCGCCTGGTACACCGTGGCCGGGCCGGCCCGGTACGCCTCGGGCACCGCCCACGGTCTGTGGCTGGAACTCGGCCCCGGCCGGGTCGTCGAGGTGAGCAGGTACCTGGTCACGGGAATGCACGGACACCCCTTGGCCGACCTCGCCTGGGACCGGTTCGGCCCGGGTGACCAAGTGCGCCTGGAAGTGGTCCGCAGCGCCTTCGCCGCGCCCCGG
This sequence comes from Streptomyces sp. NPDC093065, assembly GCF_044754585.1. Taxonomy (NCBI): domain Bacteria; kingdom Bacillati; phylum Actinomycetota; class Actinomycetes; order Kitasatosporales; family Streptomycetaceae; genus Streptomyces; species Streptomyces sp. NPDC093065. The sequence goes on from NZ_JBIVPJ010000005.1 coordinate 21,791, forward strand.
GGGCTCCGGCTGCTGGACTGGCGTCCGGGCGCCCGCGCCGCCTGGTCGGCTGCCTCGGACCGCCGGGTGTGGCTGCCCGTCCGCCGCGTGAGAGACAGGAACGGAGTCGATCTGGGAGCGGGGCACTTCCGCTGCCGGTACCCGCTGGCCGACGTCACGTCCTGCTTCGACCCGGGCGGCTTTCTGCACTCGGCCACCACGGCTGTCCTGGACTGTTCCACCAACACCTTGACCGCCGCCCCCGACACCGGGCCGGCCGCCGGCGACTGCGCGCTGCTCGGCCTCGGCCCGGACGGAGCGCTGACCCTCCTCGGGCTGGAACACGGTCGTGTCGAGCTGGACGAGGCACCCGAGGGGTGGCCCGGCGGCGACTGGCTGCGCGGCCTGCTGGCGCGACGGCCGGCCGCGGTGCTGGACGGGCTCGGCTGTCTCCCGGTGACCGTGGAACACTGGTCGCGGGAGTCCGTCACCGTGTCACGACGGCTCCAGCCCGACGGGACCCTCCACGAGCGGGCGATCATGCTCTGTATCGGACTGACCGAGGTCGACGGAGACCTCCTGGTGCGCTGCGGCGGAGCGCTGCACCGACTCCCCCTGAGCGAGGCGGTCCCCGGGCTGCCGGAGGAACTGGCCCCCGAGGCCGCCGCGTTCCTGGGCGATGCGGTACGGCGCGGCCGAGGGGAGGGAGCGCGCGGCCGGCGGCTGTGGTGCCGAACGCAGGCGCCCAGCGGCGGCGACCGGGAGTCCGGCACCGGCCCGGTGCTCCGCGTCGGTCTGTCGGTGCCGGACGTCCCGTCTCTCGGGGACGAGCCGCTCGTGAGACCGAGGGGTGTGCTGGCCCCGCTGGACGGACCGCCGCACGGCCTGCTGGTCGAGGACGAGCAGGCCGGCGGCTGGTCCTGGCTGCCCGCCGAGCGGGCATCGTGGCTGCCGGACCCCACGGCCGGGGAACTGCGCGCCGCGCTCGTGGACGACGCGCGACCCCTCCGGGTCCGGCGCATGCAGGACGGCACTGTGTCGGTGACGGACGTACGGGAGGTGGAGCGCACCCGGCTCGGCCTGCGGCCGGGCTCCCGGATCCGGGCCCAGGCGGACGGCCACCGCGAGCTCACGGGACGGGGACCGCGGGCGAGGGTAGCCCGCGTACTGCCCACGGGCGTCCTCGTGCAGTTGCGTCCCCAAGCGCACGACGAGAAGGGCAACAGGAAGAAGGACGGCAGGGGAAGTGAGCGGGGGCGGGCGAAGGAGCTGCTGTACTGCGAGGTGGAGCAGCTGGAGGCCGGGCCGGACCGTTGCGCGGTCAAGGTCGTACGGGTCGGTGGCCGCCGCCTCAGGGTGGACCTTCCCCAGCGCCTCGCCCAGCTCTCCGCGACCGCTGTGGCGGCCGAACAGGCGTCCCTCGCCGCACGGTACGCCGGCCTGCCGCTCGTGACCACCGCGGTGCGTCTGTCCCAGGACCCCGACCTGCCGCTCGCGCCCGAGGCCCGGCAGGAACTGCGACGCTGGCTGACGGACCACGGCGAGGCCGCCTACCACCTCCGGCCCGATCCGGACACGCCCGGGGCACACTCGGATCTGGAACTGACGGAAGTCCTGGCCGTCCTCCTGCTGATGGAGCGGCACGGGCGCGACAGCGCGCCGCATGCCCGGGGCGCGGTTCTGCTTGCGCACCACCTGGGGCTGCGTGCCACCCGCTCCCTCCATGTCGAGCCACTGGTGAGGACCTGGGCCTCGCACGAGCGGCTCCAGGCCGACGCCCGCCTGAGGACCCTTCAGTTCCCCGCCGAGATGACCGACAAGCAGCTCGCCGCCGCCCGCGCCTTCGGGAACGGCCTGCTCGGCCGGACCGACGGCAGGGCGGGGGCGCACCCCGACGCTCCCGTGGCCCGGGCCGTACTGGCCGCCGTGGGGGAACTTCCACCGGGAGAGGATCTGACCGAAGGCGCCACGACGCTCGCCTCGCTCGCGGCTCTGGGCAGGGCCCTGCACCCTCCGCAGGGAGAGGCCACGGCCCAGACCGAGCTCACCCCCGGGCAGAGAAGCGTGCTGCGGAGCGCGCTGCGCAGTGCCTTCGGCGTCCCCGTCCCGCTCCTCGCCCCCGCCGTGCCGCTGGCCGAGACCCAGTTCCGCCTTGCTCGTGCGGTTCTGGAGGCCGACATCGAGTGAAGTGGGAGCGCAGCGTGATGGCGGCCGGTCTCCGAGCCGGCAACCGTGCCGTGCCGCGGAAGCGGTGGCGAAGGCCGTCAGCCGATGCGCGTCCTCGTCGGCGACACTGCCGCGCACCTCCTTCTCGGCGTTCGGCCTCAGGAACTCTTCGAACTTGAATAGGCCGTCCCCAGGCTGCCCCGGAGTCGTGCGACCGCGTGACGGCGCCCTTCACGCTGCCCGGGTAGTGCCGGTCCAGGTATGTCTCCCGCTGCGCGGAGGGGGCCGTAGTAGGCGGTCAGTCGAGTGTCGTGGTCCTTGGCCGACAGTGTCAGGGAGCACTTCTCTGTGAGCGCGCGTCCGGCCGGCTTCTCCGACACGGTCGTGAGCCGCAGCCGGGCCACCTCCTGCGCGCCAACGACGCCGCGGCAGGTACCCTCCGCGCGGGCGGCAGGGCGCTTTTGCCATGCGGTGCGGTCGACGCTCGAGGGCCGCGCTCCCAGCGCCCCCTCGCATCACGAGCGCGCTGCCGCGCGCCGGGCCGACTCGGTGGTGAACCGGGCCACTTGAAGCACCTGGGCGTCGGAGAGCTCCCTGACGTCCTCGCACGTATGGGCCAGGACGAGGAGGCTCTTGCCGGGCAGCGGCGCGCAGTCGACGAGGACTCCGGCCTCGGGCCGGTCGGTGACGGCGAAGAAACCGTTCCAGCCGAACCCGATCGGGGCCGCCGAGGTGTTCTCCGCCGAGCCGCTGCGGGACGGATGTTCAGCATGAGCTGCACGCCACTGAATTCCCCGTCACCGGCCCACGTCGCGCAGTACTCGGTCTCGTGACCCACCCACTGAGCCGTGTGACCCCGAATTCCAGGTCGGCGCCGCCGAAGGACTCCCTGCCCTCCTCCACCGCCGGCGCGCCCCGAAAGGTGTCGGCGGGGACCTCGCCCGAACCGTGGCTCCGCGGGCCGAACCACCAGAACAACCCGCCGGGCGCCAGGGCCAGCGCTCCGCTTGCCGCCCTGCCTCGTCGACGCCCTCGTATGCCGCGCACGTCTCGCCCTTTCCCCGTTGATCATCCGGTCGGGGACGCTACCGGGGGCGTCGGCAGGTGTTCGCCACTCGCTGCCACGCGTACCACCGGGCCGAGCCGGGAAGCCCCCGTCCCCCGGCCGGTCATGAACCCTCCGTCACCCCCATTGCTCATGGTGAACCGCCTCGCTATGTTAATGGAGAATCACATCACTGCGCATCATTTCGGAGCGTGGTGGGCATCTAACTGCCCCACAAAAATGACTCAGAGCACCGTCTGACCCTCAGGGAAGCGGGTTAAGTCAATGGAGAATCTCAGCAGGCGAGGAGTCCTGTCGCTCGGTGTCGCGCTCGGGCTCGTGGGCGTGGCGGACAGTGCCAAGGCATGGGCGTGGCCGGCGGCCGGCTCGGTGGCCGGCACCGGAACGGGCGCCGACCCGGAGTACGTCTGGGACGACGCGACCGACCCCCTGATGGCCGCGCTGATCAAGAACGGCAGCGTCCCGGCGATCAACACCGCGATGGAGGGCTGGGTGAACAACGGCGACCCGCTGCCCGGCGGCCTGCCGCCCGCTCTCACCGCGCATCTGCGCCAGGTCAACAAGCTGCCCTCCTGGGCCGACCCGGCCAAGCTGACCCGCGCGGCCGACTTCAACCGGCGCCGGGACACGTACCTGTTCATGCTGTACGGCCTCGGCAGCGGCATCATGAGCACCGTGATCCCGCGCGAGGCCAGGAGCGTCTACTGGTCGGCGGGCGGCGCCGACATGCAGGACCGGGCGGCCAAGACGTTCACCTTCGGCTACGACCTCTCCCAGCTCAAGGCCTTCGAGCCGACGGGGCAGTTCGTGGTCACCGCCAACAAGACCCGGCTGGTGCACGCCGCGGTGCGGCACCTGCTGCCCCAGTCGCCGCACTGGACGTCCGGCGCCGACCAGGACATCCCGATCAGCGCCGCCGACATCCTCGTCACCTTCCACAGCCTGGGCACCTACGTGCACAGCAAGCTCACCGAGTGGAAGATCCCCTTTTCGGCCGAGGACCAGGAGGCGTTCCTGCACTCCTGGCAGGTCGCCGTCCATCTGCTCGGTGTGCCGGACGAGTACATCCCCAAGACCTGGGCGGCCGCGCACGCGCAGTCGGAGCAGGTGCTCACCCCGATCCTCACCCCGACCACCGAGGGCATCGAGCTGGCCGAGGACCTGCTCGGCCTGACCGCGCAGATCGACCTCGGTGTCACCCGGGGGTTCCTGAACGAGTTCGTGCGTTACGTCCTCAGCGACGAGGTCGGCGACTGGCTGGGACTGCGCCGCGACTACGTGGCGGCGGCCCTGGTCCGCACCGCGTGGCCGGCGTACGTCAGGTTCCGCGAGGGGCTGTCGCCGGTCCTGCCCGGCACCTTCTACATGGTCGACCAGTTCATCCGCGCCCTGGCCATGCTGTTCCTCAACAAGGGGGCCTCGGGCAGCACCACCCCGATCACCATTCCCACCGGAAACAGGCCCGGCTGAGCCGGCGGCCCGTACGGCACCGGTGCCCGCTCACAGCCCCAGGGCGCCGACGACGAGAGCGGTCACCGCGTCACGGTGGTCGAGGCCGTCCCGCCACCGCAGTCCGCGCCCGGCCTCGACCACCACACCGAACCCCGCGTGCACCAGCACCCGCGCCTGCCGCGGGTCCAACCCGGGGCGGGCCAGCCGCAACTGCTGTTCCCAGACGGCGACGTGCTCCCGCTGGGCGAGGACCAGAGGCCGCCGCAGATCAGCCGGCAGACCGGCCAACTCGGCCTCGGCGACGCTGTTGAGCGCGGTGTACTCGAAGCAGTAGGCCACGTACGTCGCCGCCAGCGCGACCACGGCCTCGCGCGGGTCGTCCACCTCCCGCAGGCTCCGCTCCACCCACTGGGCCAGCAGTCCCGCCGCCTGGAGACACGCCGCCGCCAGGATGTCGACCTTGCCGGGGTAGTGGCGGTAGAGCGCGGACGGGGCCAGTCCCACCTCCCGGGCGATCTGGCCGTTCGTGACGTTCGCGAACCCGTCCCGGGCGAACAGCGGGACGGCGGCGGCGAGGATCTCCGCACGCCGGGTGCGCGGCACGGGCTGGGCGGGCGGCTCCACCGGGCGCGCGCCCTCGTGGACGGCGGCGGGATCGGTGGCGGCCACGCGCAGCGCGGAATCCGTCAGCAGACGCTCGGCCCGGCGCCCGGCGATCGAGGTGCGGTGCATCGTGATGGAACCGATCGCACCGAGGGCGGCCACTGCGCGCAACCGCTCGTCGGCCAGGGGATGTTCGCGCTGCACCGCCTCGTCCACCCGCCCGACGACCCGCCCGAACTTCTCTCCGAGGTGCCGGCGGTCCTCGCGGTTGAGGTAGCGGGCCTCCCACCGGTACACACCGCCCGACGCGCGACGCGCGACGGTGACCCGGGCGACGGCGAGGAGCACGTCCGCCAGGGGCGCGCCGGGCGGCACCTCGTCGAGCGCGGCGACCAGTCCGTCCGCCATGACGTCGGCGCACTCGGCGAAGAGCGCGTACTTGTTCGGGAAGTGCCGGTACAGGGCCGCCGCGGTGATGCCCACGCCGGCGGCGATCTCCTCCATGGACGCCCTGTGGTACCCGCGTTCGCTGAAGACCCGGCCCGCCGCCTCGACGATGAGCTGCTTGCGGTTGCGGGGCCGGGCGGCCGTGGCCGGATCGGCGGTCACCGGCGTACGGGCGGATGCGGAGGCGGGACCATGCGGTTCAGTCAATCACACCCCGCCCGGGCGGCCCGGGGCCTTGCGGGCCCTTGTCCCGACCGGCCCGGGGGCGTCGGCCGGGTCGGGGAAGGTGAGGACCGGCTTGACCGCGCTGCCGTCCCGCATGGCGGCCACGGCGGCGCCGATCTCCTCGAAGGCGAACGGGGTGACCAGCCGGTCCAGCGGGAAGAGGCCGCGCCGGTGCAGAGCGATCAGCTCGGGGATGAAACGGGCGGGGTCGGAGTCGCCCTCCATCACGCCGTGGAGGCGGATCCCCTTGGTCATCAGGCGCATCATGTCGAACGTCACCTCGCCGCCGAGGCCGAGGAGGGCGAGTTCTCCGCGCGGACGCAGCGCGGCGACGGCGCGGTCGATCATCTCCGGCCGGCCCGTGGTGTCCACGACGTGGTGCGCCCCGCCGTCGGTCAGCTCGCGCACCGCGGCGGCCAGACCGTCGCCCGGGGGCAGGGCGGCCCGGGCGCCGAGTGCGACGGCCAGGTCCCGCCGGGAGGCCACCGGGTCGACGGCCACCACCGGATCGCAGCCCACGGCCACCGCGGCCATCAGCGCACTCAGCCCGACCCCGCCGGCCCCGAGGACCACGAGAGAGGTCCCCGGTCCGGGACGCAGCCGGTTGAGTACGGTCCCCGCACCCGTCTGGCCCCCGCAGCCCAGCGGCGCGGCGAACGTGGCCGGCAGGTCGGAGGGCACCTTGACCACCCCGCGCTCGTGGACCACGGCGCGCGTGGCGAAGCTGGACTGGCCGAAGAATCCGCCGTGCAGAGGGGCGCCGTCGAGCCGGAGCGGGGTCGTGCCGTCGCCGCGCCCGCCGGAGAGGTTCAGGTCCCGCGCCGAGTCGCAGTACGCCGGATGCCCCGCCGCGCAGCGCGGGCACGCGCCGCAACTGGCGAACGTGAGACAGACGGTGTCCCCCGGCACGACACCGGTCACCTCGGTGCCCACCACCTCGACCCGGCCGGCGCCCTCGTGACCGAAGACCATGGGGGTGAGTCGCCGCGGCCAGCGTGCCTGGATCCCCAGGTCCGTGTGGCACACCCCCACCGCCGTCATCCCGACCAGCACCTCGCGCGGACGCGGTTCCTCCAGCTCCACCTCCCGCAGGTCGAAGGGCTCGCCCGGCTCCCGGACGACCGCGGCGCGGGCACGCCTCACGCGTCCTCTCCGGACCGCCGTCCGGCGGAGGCGGCACCGGCGACGCGCTCCAGGAAGAAGTAGTAGTAGGGGCCGTCGGCGGGAACGCCCTTGCCGTTCATGATGCCCATGAGGGTGGCGTCGTCGACCCGTTTGAAGTGGTCGAGGACCGGCCGGCCGTCGTAGACCATCGTGGCCGTCGACTCGCCCCGGAACTCCACGGTCCACAGGCTGGCCTCGCCCTTGCCCAGCTCCAGGTCGGAGTACAGCCCGCCCGCCGGGTCACGGCACATCAGCGGCTTGGCGTCGTGCACGGACTCGAACGTCTTGCCGTACCAACCGGCCTTCGCCAGCTCGCCGTTGAGGGGGTGGCCGGTGTCGAACTCGCCGCCCTTCCACTCGCCGAGGATCTCCTCGGGCCGGACGGTGTCCAGTGCGGCCCAGACGGCGTCCAGTGCGGCCGCCTCGACCCGGTCCCGCGTCTCACGGAGCGCCTGGAAGCGGGTACGGGCCTGGTGCCGGTCCATGCGGTGTCCTCTCGTCGATGTCATCGGGAGCTGTACGGCGCCGGGTCCCGGAGGGCGGGGGAGCCGACGGGGTGGCCCACCGTGCCCAGACTCAGCAGGACGTGGCGTTCGGCGACCTCTTCCGCGGTGAGCGGGCCGTCGGGACGGAACCAGTTGGCGACGCCCTGGCACATGATGAGGACCGCACGCACGGCGTCGGCCGGGATCGTGGTGGTGAACACGCCCTCGGCGCGGCCCGCTTCGACCGTGTCGAGCAGCATGTGCTGGAGATAGTCGCGCAGCGCCACGTAGCGGGCCCGGTTGGCGGGCTCCAGACTCCGTATCTCGGTGTCCAGGAACGCCAGCGACCTGCGGTGCGCCATGTAGAGCACGATCGACTCGACCATGCCGCAGAACCGTGCCAGCGGTGCGGGCCCGGCCTCCGCGGCCGCCGCGCGGCAACGGTCCAGGACGTCCCTGATGGAGGTCTCCAGCAGGGTCGCCAGCAGGGCCTGCTTGTTCTCGTAGTGGTAGTACAGCGCGGGCACGGTGACGCCGACCCGGCCGGCGATGTTCCGCACTGAAGTGCCGTGGTAACCGTGCTCGTTGAAGGCCTCCATGGCGTGAACCAGGATCGGGTGCAGGTCGAGCGGCCCGTAGGAGCGCCAGTGCTGCGCTGGGGCCTTGGTGTCCTGGCTCGGCTCGGTGTTCAACGACTCTCCTCGGGCTCACTACCTTCCTCGGCAGCTTAGCGATCGATAAGTGACTGCGGCAGATGTGTGCCGGTTTCGTGGGACCAGTGTGCGGCGACGGTTCGGTGACTCGTCAAGTGCCAGGGAAAATCCTGTCGTTCAGGACGTTGACCGATCGGCGGCGCGCTTCTACGTTCTTAGCGAACGCTCAGTAGGGTACCGGTCGCGCACACCGCCGACGTGACCCGCGACCGGGGTCTGCCGGACCTGCCCGGCCTGTATGGAGCCTTCCGACCTGTCCGCACTGCCGAAGGGCCGCTGCTGATGGAACTGTCCTCACCGCTGGCCTACTCGGGCGATCCGCGCGAGGCCGCGGACCGGGCCGCCGCCCTGGAGTCCGCGGGTCTCGACGCCGTCTGGGTGGCCGAGGCGTACGGCTTCGACTCCCCGACGATCATGGGCTACCTGGCCGCGAAGACCGACCGCATGCGCATCGGCTCGGCCATCCTCAACGTCTACTCGCGCACCCCCGCCCTCATCGCCCAGACCGCCGCCGGACTCGACGCCCTCTCCGGCGGCCGGGCCGTCCTCGGCATCGGTGCCTCCGGACCCCAGGTCGTCGAGGGCTGGCACGGCCGCCGCTACGACCGCCCACTGGGCCGCACCCGTGAGGTGATCGAGTTGTCGCGGCGGATCTGGCGGCGCGAGGTGATCGAGCACCACGGCATCACCGACCTGCCCCTGCCGCCCGAGAAGGGCGGCACCCTCGGCAAGCCCCTGAAGCTGCTCACCCACCCGGTCCGCGACACCATCCCCGTGTACGTCGCCGCACTCGGCCCGGCCAACGTCCGGAAGACCGCCGAACTCGCCGACGGCTGGCTGCCGTTCCTCTACGCCCCGGAACACGCCGCGAAGGTGTGGGGCCCGGCACTGGCCGAGGGCACCGGGCGGCGCGACCCCGCGCTCGGGCCGCTCGCCGTCGTCGCGGGCGGCCTGCTCGCCATCGGCGACGACGCCGCGGCGGTCCGCGACCTGATGCGTCCCACCGTCGCCCTGTACGTCGGCGGCATGGGCGCCCCGGGCCGCAACTTCTACCACGACCTGATCTGCGCCTACGGCTACGAGGCCGCCGCGTCCGCCGTCCAGGAGCACTTTCTCGCGGGCCGCAAGAAGGAGGCGGAGGCCGCCGTCCCCGCCGAACTGCTGGAGCGGATCTGCCTGGCCGGTCCCGAGGGCCACGTCCGCGAACGCGTCGAGGCGTTCCGCGAGTCGGGCGTGACGATGCTCAACGGCACGCCCGTCGGGGCGGAACCGGCCCGGCTGATCGAGCGAGTGAGGAGCTGGCTGTGACACTGCGCCGAGACCTGTACGGCCCCGACCACGAGGCCTTCCGCGAGACGGTGCGGACCTTCCTCGCCAAAGAGGTGACCCCGCACCACGAACGATGGGAGCGCAACGGCCTCGTCGACCGCGAGGTGTGGTGCTCGGCGGGCCGCCAGGGCCTGCTGGGCCTGGCCGTCGGCGAGGAGTACGGCGGCGGTGGCACCGACGACTTCCGCTACAGCGCCGTGCTCATCGAGGAGTTCGCCCGCGCCGGTGCCTCCGGACTGGCGCTGAGCCTGCACAACGACATCGTCGGCCCCTACCTGACCCGGCTCGCCACCGAGGAGCAGAAGCGGCGCTGGCTGCCGGGCTTCGTCTCCGGCGACATCGTCACCGCCGTCGCCATGACGGAACCCGGCGCCGGCTCCGACCTCCAGGGCATCCGCACCACCGCCACCGACCAGGGCGACCACTACCTGCTCAACGGCTCGAAGACCTTCATCTCCAACGGCATCCTCGCCGACCTCGTCGTCGTGGTCGCCCGCACCACCCCCGAGGGCGGCAGCGCGGGACAGAGCCTGCTCGTCGTCGAACGCGGCACGGAGGGCTTCGAACGCGGCCGCAACCTCGCGAAGATCGGCCAGAAGGCCCAGGACACCGCCGAGTTGTTCTTCGACGACGTACGCGTCCCCAAGGAGAACCTGCTGGGGGAGGAGAACCGCGCCTTCACCCACCTCATGGACAACCTCGCCCAGGAGCGGCTGGCCATCGCGGTCGGCGCCGCCGCGGCGGCCGAGGAGATCCTGGACGTCACCACGCGGTACGTGAAGGAGCGCGAGGCCTTCGGACGGCCGCTGGCCGGGCTCCAGCACATCCGCTTCGAGATCGCCGAGATGGCCACCGAGGCGGCGGTCACCCGCACCTTCCTCGACCGCTGCGTCACCGAGCACAACGAGGGCCGGCTCGACGCCGTGCACGCCTCGATGGCCAAGTGGTGGGCCACCGAGTTCCAGAAGCGGGTCGCCGACCGCTGCCTGCAACTCCACGGCGGCTACGGCTACATGAGCGAGTACCGGGTGGCCAGGGCGTTCCTCGACGGGCGCGTCCAGACCATCTACGGCGGCACCACCGAGATCATGAAGGAGATCATCGGCCGCTCCCTCCTCGGCTGAGCCGCCGGCCGTCCCCGTCCGACCCCCAAGGAGGCCCCGATGACTCCAGAGCCCCGTACCACCGGCGAACCCCCGGACACACCGGACCGGCCGGCGACCCTGCCCCGGCTGCTGGCCCGCAACGCCCGGGACCACCCCGCGCTTCCCGGGCTCTCCTGGCAGCCGGCGGACGGGGACGGCGGCTGGACGACGCTCACCTGGGCGGCGATCCACGAGCACACCGAGCGCCTGGCCGCCGGATACGCGGCACTCGGCGTCGGCCGCGGCGACCACGTGCTCCTGATGATGGCCAACCGGCCCGAACACTGGCTGTCCGACCTGGCACTGGTCCGCCTGGGTGCCGTGCCGGTCAGCGTCTACGGCACCGCGGCCCCCGAGCAGATCACCCACATCGCCCGCAACTGCCGGGCCCGCCTCGCCGTAGTGGAAGGGGCGGCGCAGGCGGCGCTGTGGGAGCCGCTCCTGACCGACGCGGACACCCCCCTTGAACGGCTGGTGGTGGCCGAGGTGGGCGCCGAGGGCGGCCACACCCCGTACGAGACCCTGCTCGGGGAACCGGCGACCGAGCCGTTCGTCAAGGAACTGGACGCGGCGAGCCCCGGGGACCCGCTGACCGTCGTCTACACCTCCGGCACCACCGGCGAGCCCAAGGGCGTCGTCCTGACCCACCGCCAGGTGATGGCCAACGCCCTGGCGCTGGACGCCGTGGTGGAGCTGCCGCCGCACGTCGAGCACATCTGCTACCTGCCGTTCGCCCACATCGCGGAGCGCATGCTGGGCATCTACCTGCCCTGTCACCGGGCCTCGCACGTCCACCTCTGCGCCGACCCGGCCGCCGTGGGCACGGTCGTGCGCAAGGTGCGCCCCGCGCAGTTCTTCGGCGTGCCGCGGATCTGGGAGAAACTGTGCGCCGCCGTGCGGGCCGTCCTCTCCCTGATGCCGGCCGAGCAGCGGGAGGCCATCGACGCGGCGTCCGCGGTGGCCCGGGAGCACGTCGGGTACCGCGAGCGGGGCGAGTCGCCGCCCGCCGAACTGGAGGAGCGCTACGCCCGCGCCCGAGAGGAGGTGCTGCTGCCGCTGCTGGCGGCGGGCGGCCTCGACCGGGTGACCTGGGCGGCCAGCGCCTCGGCGCCGATGCCGTTCGACGTGGTCGACTTCTGGGCCGGGTTCGGCGTCGTGATCATGGATGCCTGGGGGCTGACCGAGACCACCGGCGTGGCCACCACCAACAGCCCCCGGACCGGATTCCGGCTCGGCTCGGTGGGACGCCCCGTGGAGTCCGTGGAGGTACGGCTCGCCGCGGACGGCGAGATCGAGGTGCGGGGAGAGTCCGTCTTCTCCGGCTACCTCCGGCCGGACGGATCGGTGCGGTCGGCCCTGGACGCGGACGGCTGGCTGGCCACCGGCGACATCGGGCGGACGGACGAGGACGGCTACCTCTGGCTCACCGACCGGAAGAAGGAGATGATCGTCACCTCGACCGGCAAGAACGTCTCCCCGGCCCTGGTGGAGAACGCGCTCAAGGAGCACCCGCTGATCGGTCAGGCCCTGGTGCACGGCGACCGGCGCTCCTACCTCGTCGCCCTGCTGGTGCTGGACGCGGAGGCCGCCCCCGCCTGGGCCGCCGCCAACGGCGTCGAGGCGGACGGCACGGTCGCCGGGCTGGTGGGGCACCCGGCCGTCAGGGCGGAGGTGGACCGGGCGGTGGCCGCGGCCAACTCCCGGCTCAGCCGCACCGAGCAGGTGAAGCGGTACGAGCTGCTGGCCGGGGAGTGGGGCCCGGCGACCGGCGAGCTGACACCCTCGCTGAAGATGCGGCGCCGGGTCATCCGGGACAAGTACGCCGAGACGCTGTCCGGTCTGTACGGCGACTGAGCGCGGCCCACCGCGGGAACCCGACGGCGTCGCCCGCCCCCCCCCGGACGGAGGGCGGGCGACGCCGCTCGTTCACCGGCCGGCTCAGAGACCGTACGTCTTGCCGATCACGTCCCGCTGGATCTCGCTGGTTCCGCCGTAGACCGTGGAGACGACCGCGGCCCGCAGATGGCGTTCCATGTCGAACTCGGTCGTGTAGCCGTAGCCGCCCATCATCTGCATGCCCTCCAGGGCCGCCCGCTTGGCGACCTCCGTGGCCTTCAGCTTGGCCATCGACGCCTCCCGCGGGAACAGCCTGTCCGGCTCGGCGTCGCAGTCCAGGGCCACCTCGCGCACCAGCAGCCGGGTGCACTCGATCTCGGTGGCGAGGTCGGCCACCCGGTGCCGCAGCGCCTGGAAGGAACCGACGGGCCGCCCGAACTGCTCGCGCTCGCGGACGTAGCCGAGCGCGTCGTCGAACGCCCGGCGGGCCAGGCCCAGCATGTTCGAGGCCAGGAGCAGGCGCTCGTGGTTCAGTCCGGCCATCAGCTGCCGCCAGCCGTCGTTCACCCGGCCCACCACGGCGTCGGCGGGAAGCCGGACGTCGGTGAGGAACACGTCGTTCACCTCCCGGCCGCCCATGGTGTCGATGCCCCGCACCTCCACGCCCGGGGTGCCGGAGGGCAGGTGGAACATGGTCAGTCCGCCGTGCTTGTCCTCGCCGGTGCGGGCCACCAGCAGGATGCCCTCGGCACAGTGGGCGTTGGAGATCCAGGTCTTCTGCCCCTCGATCAGCCAGGTGCCGTCCGCCGCCTGCCGGGCCCGGCAGCGAAGGGCACCGACGTCGGAACCCGCCTCCGGCTCCGACATGGCGATCGACAGGACGTCGCCGCGCACGACGCCGGACAGCACCTCGTGGCGCTGCCGCTCGCTGCCGAACCGCTCGTACGCCTTGGCGGCGATGACGGTGGTGACGAAACCGCCGGCCGGGACCATCCCGTAGGAGGTCTCCTCCAGGAAGAGGCAGGCGTCGGCCAGCCCGCCGCCGGCACCCCCGTACTCCTCGGGCAGGCACACCCCGAGCCAGCCCAGTTCCGCGAGCCTGCCGTACAGCCCGGGATGGTGGGCGCCCCGGCCCTCGCCGGTCAGTGCGTCGCGCTGCTGCCGGGTGCCGCACTCGCGCTCGGCGAAATCTCTGACGGCCGCGACGAACGCGGACTGCTCCTCGGTGAGACGGCTTCCCATCAGGTCCTCCAGAAGTCGTGTGACAAAGTGCGGGTAGTTGTTTCTCGTTCTCTCGGGACGGAGGTGTCGGATTCGTGAGTACGGTCCTGGCGGCCGGGACGGAGGACCCGACGGCGCGACGCATCCTCGACGCCGCGCTGGAGCAGTTCACCGTCTTCGGCCTGCGCCGTTCCTCCATGGACGACGTCGCCAGACGGGCCGGTGTCTCCCGGGTCACCGTCTACCGGCGCTTCCAGAACAAGGACACGCTGGTCGAGCAGACGCTGCTGCGCGAGAACAGGCGGTTCTTCCAGCGGCTGGACGCGGCGGTGGCCGCCCTGCCGACCATGGAGGAACGGGTCGTCGAGGGATTCGTGGTCGCCCTGCGCCACACCCGCGCGCACCCGCTCTTCGGGGGCCTGCTGCGCCTTGAGCCCGAGGTGGTGCTGCCGTACCTCACCGTGCAGGGCGGCTCCTCGCTCGCCGCCACCGTCGACTACCTGACGGGCCACCTGCGCCGTGCCCAGCAGGCCGAGGGCCGGCCCGGCGACGATCCGCGGCCCGTCGCCGAACTCATGGTGCGGGTGGCGGTCTCCTTCCTGCTCAACCCCGCCGGCTGCATCGAGATGGAGGACGAGGACCAGGCCCGCGCCTTCGCCCGTCGCTACCTGGCCCCCCTCCTCAACGCCTGAACGGCCGGGCGCCGACCGGTGGTTCAGTGCCGCAGGTGCAGTGCCCGGGCCAGCCGCACCGCGCGCTCCCGGGTGGCGGCCGGCACCTCGAACGAGGTCAGCGCGACCGGCGGGGTGAACCGCTGCACGGTCGTCGACTGCACCGCCGTGAACGCCCGCAGTCCCTCCGCCCCGTGGATCCGCCCGAAGCCGGAGTCCCGCGAACCGCCGAACGGCAGCGCCGGTACGGCCGCGAAGCCCAGCACCGAGTTCACCGACACCGCCCCCGCGCGCAGCCGCGCCGCGATCGCGGCCCCGGTGCGCCGGCTGCCGCAGAAGACCGCGGCTCCCAGGGCGTACCGCGAGTCGTTGGCGCGGGCCACCGCCTCGTCCACGTCGGCCACCGCGTCGACGGCGACGACCGGCCCGAAGGTCTCCTCCGTCATCGCGGACGACTCCTGCGGCACCCCGGTCAGGACGACGGGCGCGACATACGGCGCCCGGCCCGACCCGGGGCCGCCCAGCAGGGCCCGCGCGCCCGACGACACCGCCGAGGCCACGTGCCGCTCCACGGTCGCGATCTGGCCCGGCAGGGTCATCGGCCCGTAGTCCGCGTCCCCGTCCGAGCCCGGCCGCAGCGCGCCGGCGCGCCGCACCACCCGTTCGCACAGCGCCTCGTGGATCTCGCGCACGGCGTAGACGCGCTCCACACCCGCACAGGTCTGCCCGGCGTTGCTGAACGCGCCCCACACGATCGCGTCCGCGGCGGCGTCCAGGTCAGCGTCCGCGGTGACGATCACTGCGTCCTTGCCGCCGCACTCGGCGAGGAACGGCGTCAGCGTCCGCGCGCACACCGCCATCACCTCGCGCGCCGTCCCGGGCGACCCGGTGAACGCCAGCTTGTCGACCCCGGAGCGGGCCAGCGCCTCCCCGGTGGCCGCGGCGCCGGTCACGGTGGCGAGCAGCCCGGCGTGCGCGGGCACGGCCCGGTCGAACAACTCGGCGAGCAGGACGCCGGTGCCCGGGGTCAGTTCGGAGGGCTTGAGGACCACGGCGTTCCCGGCCGCCAGGGCGTACCCGACGGAGCCCATCGGGGTGTAGCAGGGGTAGTTCCACGGGCCGATCACACCGACCACGCCCAGCGGCCGGTGCACCAGCGACGCCCGTTGGTGGACGGTGAACAGCCCGGTGCGCACCCGCCGCCGGCGCAGCACGCGATCGGCGTTGCGAGCGGCCCACCCCAGGTGCTCCAGCGTGAGGACGACCTCCAGCTCGGCGTCCCCGGCCGGCTTGCCGGTCTCCTCGGCGACGGTCCGGGCGACGGTGTCCAGTTCGGCGGCGAGCGTCCGCTTCCAGCGCAGCAGTTGCTCACGGCGCCGGGCCGCAGGCAGCGCGGCCCACCCCGCCTGCGCCTGCCGGGCCCGCGCCACGGCCCGGGCCACCTCCTCGGGGCCGTCGACCGGATGCTCGGCGAGAGGTTCGCCGGTCGCCGGGGAGCGGGTGGTGAACGTCGCGGCACGGGGTGCGGCGTCCGGGCTGGTGTCGGTCATCGGGCCCCCAGTGAGTCGAAGATACAAAATCCATATACTTGTTTCACGGGGGTGTGGGGGCGTCAATGGGTTCGTCGATACGGGTTCGTCGATACTCGCGGCAGGCCGTCGTGGGCATCGCCCGGTTCGCCCCCTGCCGGCGCCTGGCGTCCGAGGGGTCCCGTACCCGCCCGTGTGCCTCAACCGGGGTGCTCCGGCTTCCGGTTTCCGGTCACCGACGGTGACCGTTTCTGATCGAGTCGGACCGGTTCCCCGTCATGGTCGAACGGTTGCGTATCCGGCTTATCGGTCTGTCGTACGAGGCCTCATACCAGAGCGGGACGTTGGCCGAGGGACTTTGGCAACTGCCCACCGCACATGAGGGCCAGGCGACTACTGTCAGTGTCCGTCGGGCGACGTAGGGCCGACCAACCAGTACACGGACCAGTACGAGGACACCGATGTCTCACCTCCGCGCACCGGCCGCGCGCGCAGACCGCCGCGAGGGCGGGCGGCACGGCCGGCCGGCCCCACGTACCACCGCCGCGCCGCCCGAGACCCAGATACGGCCCCAACTACTGCGGCTCGCCGTCCTGCCGCCGGTCGCGGTCGCCCTCAGCGCCAGCGCGGTCGTCCTGTTCACCGTCCGGTCCACCGGCGCCCGGCCCGGCCCCGTCCTGTGGGGCTTACTGGCCGGGGCCCTCTCGGTGACCGTCGCGGCCGTCGTCATCGCCGCCGTCGCCGCCGGCCGCGCGGCGCGGTCGGTGCACGACCGCGTCGGCGCCCTGCGCCGCGGCACCGCACGCCACGAGGGGGAACTGCGGGCCGTCGTCGAGGCGTTGCGCCGGGGCGAGACCCCGTCCCCGCGCACACCGCGCGGTGGCCCGCCGGACGACGCCGACGACTTCGAACTGCTCGCCGCCGACCTCTCCCGCGCCCACGACGGGGCCGTCACCGCCGTCGTCCGGGCCGCCCAGCTCTCCAGCCAGGCGGGCAGCGAACAGAAGCTTGAGGTCTTCGTCAACCTCGCCCGGCGCCTACAGTCCCTGGTGCACCGGGAGATCTCCATCCTGGACGAGCTGGAGAACGAGATCGAGGACCCCGACCTCCTCAAGGGCCTCTTCCACGTCGACCACCTCGCCACCCGCATCCGCCGCCACGCGGAGAACCTCGCCGTGCTCGGCGGCGCCGTCTCCCGCCGGCAGTGGAGCAACCCGGTGGACATGACCGAGGTGCTGCGCTCTGCCATCGCCGAGGTCGAGCAGTACTCCCGGGTCCGGCTGGTCCCGCCGATCGACGGCACCCTGCGCGGCCACGCCGTCGCCGACGTCATCCACCTGCTCGCCGAACTCGTCGAGAACGCCACCCTGTTCTCAGCCCCGCAGACCCAGGTGCTGATGCGCGCCAACCTCGTCACCTCGGGCCTCGCCGTCGAGGTCGAGGACCGCGGACTCGGCATGCCCGTCGGCGAGCAGGACCGGATGAACGCCCTGCTCGCCGACCCCGACCAGGTCAACGTCGCCCGCCTGCTCGCGGACGGGCGCATCGGACTGTTCGTCGTCTCCCAGCTCGCCAAGCGGCACGGGATCACCGTCCGGCTGCAGACCAACATCTACGGCGGTGTCCAGGCCGTACTGGTCGTGCCGCAGGCGCTGCTGGGCACGGAGCCGGGCGCGCTTCCCGCCGGTGCCGCCCGTCCGGCCGAGGTCACCAGCGCCGGCCCGGTGCACGTGGCGCCGCCCCGGCAGCAGGTGCGGGCCGTGTCTCCCGCGGTGCCGCAGGCCCCGGACATGTCCGTCACCGGGCACATGCCGACCCCGGACGTGCCGGCCTTCGACGCGCCCCCTCCGGCCGCACCGACGCCGCTGCCCGCGGTACCGGATCCGGCCGCACCTCCGCCTGCCCCCGCGTTCACTCCCGCTCCTGTCCCCGCTCCTGTCCCCGCTCCTGCTCCCGCCCCCGCTCCCGAGGCGCCCGGCCCCGTCGAGGCCCGCAGGGCCGCCGGCGAACCAGCGCCGCTGCCCGTGCGCGGCACGCACCGGAACCGGCCCACCCCGGCCGCCGCCGTGCCCGGTGTGCGGCCCGAGGACCGGGGCGTCGTCGCCGAACACGCGGCCACCCCGCCCGTCCCGAGGCACAGCGCGGTGCGCGGCACCATGGGAAAGCCCCAACTGCCGCGCCGCCGCGCCCAGGAGCACATCGTCCCCCAGCTGCGCGGCGGTCCCGTACCCCGCCAGGAGCCCGAGCAGTACACCGGGCACGACCCGGGCCTGATGGCCGCCTTCCAGCGCGGCATCGGCCTCGCGGAGGGCCGGCAGCCCACCGGACGGGCGCCCCTGACAGCGACCCACGGCGACCCGGGTGCGCCCTCCGAATGACCACCCGCACCCCCACTTCCCACCCCGCCCGCACGACCACCCCACCCATGACCACCCCCACTCACACGACCCGCGCTCCCGCAGACCTTCGTACCCCAAGGAGTCGATCCACCATGGCGAGCGATGCGCCGACCGGCCAAGTGTCCGACCTCGACTGGCTGATGAGCGGCCTCGTCCAGCGCGTGCCGCACACGAGAAGCGCGGTTCTGCTGTCCGCCGACGGGCTGGTGAAGTCCGTCCACGGACTCGACGCCGACAGCGCCGACCACATGGCGGCCCTGGCCTCCGGCCTGTACTCCCTCGGCCGCAGTGCCGGTGTCCGCTTCGGCGACGGCGGTGACGTGCGGCAGGTCGTCGTCGAGCTCGACTCGACCCTGCTCTTCGTCACCACCGCGGGCTCCGGAACCTGCCTCGCCGTGCTGGCCGGACGCGAGGCCGACGCGGCCGTGCTCGGCTACGAGATGGCGATGCTGGTCAAGAGCGTCCGCCCCTACCTGGTCACCGCACCCCGGCAGCACACCGTCGAACCCCCGGCGATGAGGCCTTGACGGTGGCCGCGGCCGGCGACGGGCCCTGGCTCGACGACGCGGCCGGACGGCTGGTGCGGCCCTTCACCGTCAGCAACGGCCGTACCCGGCCCACCGTCGCGCTCGATCTGATGTCCCAGGTCATGGCCACCGGGGCGACCCCCCTCGGCTACCTCGGACCCGAGCACACGCAGGCACTCGACCTGTGCCCGGCGCCCCTCCCGGTCGCCGAACTCGCCGCCCGTCTGCGGCTTCCGGTGGCGGTCACCAAGGTGCTGCTCTCGGACCTCGTCGACTGCGGCGCGCTGACCACCAAACCCCCCGCCGCGTTCCACCACAATCCCACGGACCGGGCCCTTCTGGAGGCAGTGCTCGATGGACTACGACGACAGCTCTGACCACGCACACGGCGAAGGCGCCGACCCGTTCCCCACCGCCCTGAAGATCCTGGTGGCGGGCGGATTCGGCGTCGGAAAGACGACCTTCGTCGGCGCGGTCAGCGAGATCGCGCCGCTGAGCACGGAGGAACTGCTCACCACGGTCAGCGCCGCGACCGACAACCTCGACGGAATCGAGAACAAACTCGAAACAACCGTGGCCATGGACTTCGGCCGCCTCACCCTCGATGCCGAACACGTCCTGTACCTCTTCGGAACGCCCGGCCAGGAACGCTTCTGGTTCATGTGGGACGAGCTGTGCGAAGGCGCGCTCGGTGCGGTGATCCTCGCCGACACCCGGCGCCTGGAGGAGTCCTTCGCCGCCGTCGACTTCTTCGAGGAGCGCGGCCTCGGCTTCGTCGTCGCGATCAACCAGTTCGACGGCGCCCACCGCTACGACCCCGAGGAGGTGCGCGCGGCCATGGACCTGCACCCCGAGATCCCGATCGTGCGCTGCGACGCCCGGATCTCCAGCTCCGGCGTCCAGACGCTGCTCACCCTCGTACGCCATCTCATCGCCCACACCCCGGCCCCCGCCTCGGGGTTCGGGGCCGGAGTCCGCCCATGAGCTACGACCCGCCGCGCCCGGCCGGACGCCTGCTGCTCACCCCCGAGGACCGCGAGGCCCCCGCCCGGGTGCGGCGGCTGCGCCGGCTGGGCCTGGCGGAACGCGCCGATCCCGCCCTCGACGCGTTCGCCGCGCATCTCGCCGGCCTCGCCGAGGCGCCGTACGCGATGGTCAACTTCCTGGTGGAGGGCGGGCAGTTCTTCGCGGGCCTGCGGGTGCCGGACGTCCCCCCGGTGACGCGCGGGGACGGGACCAGTCCCGAGTTCGGCCGGGTCCAGCCCCGTGACCACGGCTTCTGCCCCCATGTGGTGGTCCGACGCAAGGCGCTGGTGCTGGAGGACGTGCGCGACTACCCGCGCTTCGCGGGCAACCCCGTCGTCGACGCCTTCGGGATCCGCTCCTACCTGGGTGCCCCGCTCATCGACAGCACGGGGACGGTCCTCGGCACCGTCTCAGCCGCCGACGTGCGGCCCCGCACCTGGGGGACCGCGGGCCTGGCGGCGATCAAGTCCGCGGCGGCCGACCTCGTACGGCGCATCGAACGCAGCGCTGAGGACGGGCTCCCGCTGTGAATCGCAGGACAACGGGGTGCTTGGGGCGTGCGGCGTGAAGGAAAGCTGCGGCCGGGCTTAAGAAAGGCTCGATGGACCGGGGGCGGTCCCGTACGGCAGATTGCTGTGCGATTCCCCTCCCCTTCCCGGACGCGGGCCGCCTCGGCATGCCCCGCGCCGGGACCTCACCCCCGTCAGGAGCCGTAGCGTTGAAGGCGCTGGTCAAGGAGAAGGCGGAGCCCGGGCTGTGGCTCAGCGACGTCCCGGAGCCCACCGTCGGACCCGGTGACGTACTCATCAAGGTGCTGCGCACCGGCATCTGCGGCACCGACCTGCACATCAGGGCCTGGGACGGCTGGGCGCAGCAGGCCATCCGCACCCCGCTCGTCGTCGGCCACGAGTTCGTCGGCGAGGTCGTCGGGACCGGGCGCGACGTCACCGACGTCAAGACCGGCGACCGGGTCAGCGGCGAGGGCCACCTGGTCTGCGGCAAGTGCCGCAACTGCCTGGCCGGACGGCGCCACCTGTGCCGCGCCACCGTCGGCCTCGGCGTCGGCCGCGACGGGGCGTTCGCCGAGTACGTCGCCCTGCCCGCCGGAAACGTCTGGGTGCACCGCGTCCCCGTCGACCTCGACGTCGCCGCGATCTTCGACCCGTTCGGCAACGCCGTGCACACCGCGCTGTCCTTCCCGCTGGTCGGCGAGGACGTCCTCATCACCGGCGCCGGACCGATCGGCCTGATGGCCGCCGCCGTGGCCCGGCACGCGGGCGCCCGCAACGTCGTCGTCACCGACGTGAGCGAGGAGCGGCTGGAACTGGCCCGCAAGGTCGGCGTCAGCCTCGCCCTGAACGTCTCGGCCGCGACCATCGCCGACGGGCAGCGGGAGCTGGGCCTGCGCGAGGGCTTCGACATCGGCCTGGAGATGTCCGGCCGCCCCGAGGCCATGCGCGACATGATCGCCAACATGACGCACGGCGGCCGGATCGCCATGCTCGGCCTGCCCGCCGAGGAGTTCCCGGTCGACTGGGCCCGGATCGTCACCTCCATGATCACCGTCAAGGGCATCTACGGCCGCGAGATGTTCGAGACCTGGTACGCCATGTCCGTGCTGCTCGAAGGCGGCCTCGACCTCGCCCCCGTGATCACCGGCCGGTACTCCCACCGCGACTTCGAGGCCGCCTTCGCCGACGCGGCGAGCGGTCGCGGCGGCAAGGTCATCCTCGACTGGACCGCGTAAGCCACCCCCGCAACTCCCGTATATCCAGGAGCTTCTGAGATGTTCGACTCCGTACGCGACGACCTGCGCGCCACCCTCGACGAGATCCGCGCCGCCGGCCTGCACAAGCCCGAGCGCGTCATCGGCACCCCGCAGTCCGCGACCGTCGAGGTCACCGCCGGCGGTCGCCCAGGCGAGGTCCTCAACTTCTGCGCCAACAACTACCTCGGCCTCGCCGACCACCCCGAGGTCGTCGCCGCCGCCCACGAGGCGCTGGACCGCTGGGGCTACGGCATGGCCTCCGTCCGCTTCATCTGCGGCACCCAGGAGGTGCACAAGGAACTGGAGGCCCGCCTCTCCGCGTTCCTCGGCCAGGAGGACACGATCCTCTACTCCTCCTGCTTCGACGCCAACGGCGGCGTCTTCGAGACCCTCCTCGGCCCCGAGGACGCGGTGATCTCCGACGCCCTCAACCACGCCTCCATCATCGACGGCATCCGCCTCAGCAAGGCGCAGCGTTTGCGCTACGCCAACCGCGACATGGCCGACCTGGAGGCGCAGCTCAAGGCCGCGGGCGAGGCCCGCCGCAAGCTGATCGTCACCGACGGCGTCTTCTCCATGGACGGCTACGTCGCCCCGCTCGACGATATCTGCGACCTCGCCGAACGCTACGACGCCATGGTCATGGTCGACGACTCGCACGCCGTCGGCTTCGTCGGCCCCGGCGGGCGCGGCACCCCCGAGCTGCACGGCGTCATGGACCGCGTCGACATCATCACCGGCACCCTGGGCAAGGCGCTGGGCGGCGCCTCCGGCGGCTACGTCGCCGCCCGCGCCGAGATCGTCGCCCTGCTGCGCCAGCGCTCCCGGCCCTACCTCTTCTCCAACACCCTCGCCCCGGTGATCGCCGCCGCCTCCCTCAAGGTGCTCGACCTGCTGGAGTCCGCCGACGACCTGCGCGTACGCCTGGCCGAGAACACCGCCCTGTTCCGCCGCCGGATGACCGAGGAGGGCTTCGACATCCTCCCCGGCGACCACGCCATCGCGCCCGTCATGATCGGCGACGCGTCGAAGGCGGGCCGCATGGCGGAGCTGCTCCTGGACCGCGGCGTGTACGTGATCGGCTTCTCCTACCCGGTCGTCCCGCAGGACAAGGCCCGCATCCGCGTGCAGCTGTCCGCCGCCCACTCCACGGACGACGTGAACCGCGCGGTGGACGCCTTCGTGGCGGCCCGGAAGCAGCTCGCGGCCTGACACCCCCGGTGACCTGAGAGAATCGATCCCATGATCGAGGCGCGGCGGCTGCACATCCTGCGAGCGGTGGCGGACCACCGCACCGTGACGGCGGCTGCCGCCGCGCTGTACCTCACCCCCTCGGCGGTCTCCCAGCAGCTGGCCGCCCTGGAGCAGGAGACCGGCCACCGCCTGGTCGAGCGCGGCGCCAAGGGCGTACGGCTGACCCCGGCCGGGGAGATCCTGCTCAGCCACACCAACGCCGTCCTCGCCCAGCTGGAGCGGGCCGAGGCCGAGCTGGCGGCCTACGGCTCGGGCGAGGCCGGCACGGTCACGGTCGCCTCCTTCGCCACCGGCATCGCACTCGTCGTCGCGCCCGCCCTGGCCCGCCTCGCCGCGTCGGCGCCCGGCATCCGCATCCGCGTCCAGGACGCCGAGGGCGACGCCAGCCTGCCGATGGTCCTCGACCGGCAGGTCGACGTGGCCGTCGCCGTCGAGTACCGCGGGGCGCCGCCCGCCGACGACCCGCGCCTGACCCACGTCTTCCTGTACGCCGAGCCCTTCGACGCGGTCGTGCCGGTCGCCCACCGTCTCGCCGACGCCGAGGAGGTCCCGCTGGCCGAGCTGGCCAAGGACACCTGGATCGGTCCCTACCCGGGCAACCCCTGCCACGACGTGGTCGTGCTGGCCTGCGAGAGCGCCGGGTTCCAGCCCCGCCTCGAACACTCCTCGGACGACTTCCGCGCCGTGGTGTCGCTCGCCGCGGCCGACGCCGGCGTGGCGCTCGTCCCGCGCTCGGCGCTGCACGGCACCGACCTCACCGGGGTGGTCGTCCGCCCCGTCGACGGAGTCGCGCCCACCCGCCGCGTCTTCGCGGCCGTACGCCGGGGCGCGGAGGAACATCCGCTGATCCGCCCGGTCCTCGACGCGCTCGGCGAGGCGGCCCGGGCCTGAGGGTCGGCGGTCCGCTGTACGGGGCCCTCGCGGTCACCGGGTGGTTGTCAGTGGCCGCCGATAGCGTGCCTGTCATGCCGGACGCAGAAGACGTACGCCGTATCGCCCTGTCCCTGCCGGACACGACGGAGAAGACGGCCTGGAGCATGCCCACCTTCCGGGTCGCGGGGAAGATGTTCGCGACGCTGCCCGAGGAGGAGACCTCCCTCGCGGTGCGCTGCCCGAAGGAGGAACGCGACGAACTGGTGCTGGCGGAACCGGAGAAGTTCTGGATCGCCGGCCACGAGGCGCAGTTCGCCTGGGTACGGGCCCGGCTGGCCGCCCTTGAGGGCGAGGACGAGCTGCGCGACATCCTCGCCGACTCCTGGCGGCAGGCGGCCCCGACCCGGCTGCTGGAGGCGCACCCCCGGCTGGGGCTGCCCGCCGGGGGCTGAAAACCCCTCGGGCGTTGTCAGAGCCCCGTGGCATGATCCGAAGACGTGCGTGACAGCCGGGACCGGAGGGGGGTTCCGGCTGCCGGACGCATGGTGCGAGCGGGATCGACGGGGGTGCACGGGGCGGTTCGCCGGCGGAACCGGCGGGGGAGGGGAGAGCGCACGATGGCCGGTACGTCGTCACAGACCGGGCACGGGAGCGGGGCCGCGGGCGGGAGTCCGACGGCGGCGCGAGCCGTCTGGTCGCGGGACTTCGCGCTGTTCTTCACTGCCCGGGCCGTGGCCCGGCTGGGCGACACCATGCTGCCCGTCGCACTCGCCGCCGGCCTGCTCCAGCACGGGTACGGGGCGGGCGCGGTCGGCCTCGCCATGGCGGCGACGGCCGCCGCCTTCGCCGGTCTGGTCGTCTTCGGGGGAGTCCTCGCCGACCGCTTCAGCACCCGCAAACTGATGATCGGCGCCGACCTGGTACGGCTCGGCACCCAGGCCCTGGCCGCCGCGCTGTTCTTCTCCGGTCACGTCGTGCTCTGGCAGATCTGCGCCATCGGATTCGCCAACGGCGTCGCGGGCGCCGTCTTCCAGCCCGGCGTCGCCAGCACCGTCCCCCGGCTCGCCACCGACGTCCAGGGCGCCAACGGCGCGATACGCGTCGCCGAGTCCGCCGCCCAGCTCGCCGGCCCCGCCGTGGCGGGTCTGCTGGTCGGTTTCGCCTCCCCCGGCGGGGTCTTCGCCGCGCACGCCACCACGTACGCGATCAGCGCCCTGTGCCTGCTGCTGCTCCGGCTGACCCCGCTCGCGCCGGGGAGCCGGGCGGTGTCCGGCCGCGGGAGCAGGGCCTTCCGTGCCGACCTGGTCCAGGGCTGGCGGGAGTTCCGTGCGCGCAGGTGGCTGTGGAGCGTCATCGCCGTCTGGTGCGTCTACATGATCGCCGTCTGGGGCCCGACCGTGCCGCTGGTCGCCACCGAGGTCGTCCAGGAACACGGACCGCGCGCCTACGGACTGGTCAACTCCGCCCTGGGTGCCGGCACCGTCGTCGGCGGCCTCCTCGCCCTGCGGCTCAGGCCGGTGCGCATGCTCCGGGCCGGCGCGATCGCCCTCGTCGGCTTCGCCGCCTTCCCCGCGAGCGTCGGTGCCGGGCTCGGCCTGCCCGCCATGGCGGCCGGAGCCGCCGTCGCCGGGGCCGGTATGTCCTTCTGGGGCGTGATGTGGGCGACCAGCGTGCAGACCCAGGTCCCGCCGGACGTCCTCAACCGCATCCACTCCTACGACGTGGCGGGATCCCTCGCGATGATGCCGGTCGGGCAGGCGCTCGCGGGCCCGGCCGCCTCCGCCCTCGGCGCCGACCATGTACTGCTCGTCGCGGGTGCGGCCAGCTTCGCCGTGTGCGCGGCCCTGCTCCTGATACCGGCGGTGCGCGGACTGGTGCGGGTGGACGCGGCTGCGGCGGGATCGGGTGTGACGCCGGCCGGGGCGGTGCGGGCGCCGTCCAGCACGCAGAAGTGCTGACGCGGCCGGACCACGCCCCGGAAAAGCGATGCGCGACCACCGGCCCGAGTGCGGTATGGTTTTCCTGCGCGTTCGGCCGGGGGAAACCCCAGGTCAGGCGGGCAACGGGACGTGGCGCAGCTTGGTAGCGCACTTGACTGGGGGTCAAGGGGTCGCAGGTTCAAATCCTGTCGTCCCGACTGGAGACAGTCTTTGATCGAGGGGCGGTTTCGGAGAGATCCGAAACCGCCCCTCGATTGTTCTCCCTGCGGCGTGCCTGGGCGCTCAGGCGAGATGCCCGATATATCACTGTCGGGTGTCCGTGCTCATCCTCTGCCACTTCGCGCTCGCGCTGTTCGCCGCGCCGTTGGTGAGATGGTGCGGAACCCGTGCCTTCCTCGTGCTGGCCCTGCCGCCCGCCGCGGCGACCGTCTGGGCCGCCACCCGGTGGAGCGCGGCGGCAGCGGGCGGCACCGACACCGTCGACTGGCGCTGGCTGCCCGCCTATGGCGTGGACTGGGCGCTGAGACTGGACGCCCTCGCCGAACTGATGGTGCTGCTCGCCGCGGGCGTCGGCACCCTCGTCCTGGTCTACTGCGCCTCCTACTTCGACGACCGCTCACGGCAGCTCGGCAGGTTCGCCGGGAACCTCCTCGCCTTCGCCGGGGCGATGCTCGGCCTCGTCCTCGCCGACGACCTGGTCCTGCTCTACATCTTCTGGGAACTGACGACCGTCTTCTCCTACCTGCTGATCGGCCAGACCAGCGACCACAAGCGCAACCGGCGCAGCGCCCTGCAGGCCCTGACCGTCACCACGCTCGGCGGCCTGACCATGCTCGTCGGCCTCCTGCTCCTCGGTCACGAGGCGGGCACCTACCGCATCTCCGGGATCCTCGCCGACCCGCCGTCCCCGTCGGCGGCACTGTCCACGGCGATCGTGCTGATCCTCGTCGGCGCCCTCTCCAAGTCCGCGATCTGGCCCTTCAGCCTCTGGCTGCCCAACGCCATGGCCGCCCCCACCCCGGTCAGCGCCTACCTGCACGCCGCCGCCATGGTCAAAGCGGGGGTCTACCTCATCGCCCGGCTCGCCCCCGCCTTCGCCGACGTCACACCCTGGCGCCCGCTCCTGCTCGTCCTCGGCTCGGTGACGATGCTCTTCGGCGGCTGGCGGGCGCTCAGACTGCACGACCTGAAACTCGTCCTCGCCTACGGCACCGTCAGCCAGCTCGGCTTCCTCACCGTCCTCACCGGCGCGGGCCGCCACGACACCGGCCTCGCCGCCACCGCCATGATCCTCGGGCACGCCCTGTTCAAGGCGCCGCTCTTCCTGGTCACCGGCATCGTCGACCACGCCACCGGCACCCGCGACCTGCGGGGGCTCTCCGGACTCGGACGCCGGCTGCCCGCCGTGTGCGCCGTGGCCGTGGTCGCCGGGCTGTCCATGGCCGCCGTGCCACCCCTGCTGGGCTTCACCGCCAAGGAGGCCGCATTCCAGGCGCTCCTGGACGGGAGCACCGGCGACCGCTGGGCGCTGGCCGCGACCGTCCTCGGCTCCGCCCTGACCACCGCCTACACGCTGCGCTACCTGTGGGGCGCCTTCGCCCGCAAGCCCGGCCTCCCCGACACCGACGCGCACCCCGTCCCGGCGGCCTTCCTGGCGCCGCCCGTCGTACTGGCCCTGGCCTGCCTCGTCCTCGGCCCCGGCGTGCCCTGGCTCCAGGGCCTGCTGGGCACCTACGCCGGGCAGTTCCCCACCCCCGCACACCCCTACCACCTGGCGCTGTGGCACGGAGCGGGCCTCGCCCTCGGCCTGTCCGGCGCCGCCTGGGCGGGCGGGATCCTGCTGTTCCTCGCCGCGACCCCCGTCGCGCGGGCCGGGCAGCGGCTCGCCTGGCGCTCCGCCGACCTCGTCTTCGGACGGATACTGCTCGCCCTGGAACGCACCGCCCTGCAGTGCACCGGGCTCGTCCAGCGCGGCTCGCTGTCGGTGTACCTGGTGACGACCATGAGCGTGGTCCTCGCCGGCCAGATCGCCGTGCTCGTCGTCGACGAGCCCTGGACCGGTGTCCCCGCCCCGAGGCTCTGGGACCATCCCTCCCAGGCCGGTGTCGCCCTGCTGACCTGTGCCGCGGCCCTGCTGTGCCTGCGCGTACGGCGCCGGATGAAGGCCGTCGTCTTCGCCGGTCTCACCGGCTACGGCACCGCCCTGCTCTTCGTCGCCCAGGGCGCGCCCGACCTCGCGCTCACCCAGTTCTGCGTGGAGACCGTCTCCATGATCGTCTTCGTGCTGGTGCTGCGCCGCATGCCGGTGCGCTTCGAGGAGACCTTCAGCCGGTGGCGGCGGCTGCTGCGCATGCCGGTGGCGCTCGCGGGCGGCGCCGCCGTCGCCGTGGTCGTCTGGATCATGGCGGGCCACCGCCGGGCCGACAGCGCGGGCGCCGCGATGGTCGAGGAGACCGCGCACCACGGGCTGAAGGACGTCGTCGCCACCATCCTCGTCGACCTGCGGGCCTGGGACACGATGGGGGAGTCCGCGGTGCTCGCCGCCGCCGCGATCGGCGTCACCAGCCTCATCTACCTGCACCGCCGCGCCGACGGCGCCGAGCAGCCCGTACTGCCGCTGCCCGGCGACCACCCGCACGCCGGACTGCACACCGCCTGGCGGGCGAGCCGCTACGAGTCGGCGGGCCTGCCCAGCGGCGACGAAGGGGCCCCGGAGCGGAACTGGCTCGCCGCCAGCGCCACCCTCGCCCCCGAGCGCCGCTCCCTCGTCCTGGAAGTGGTCGCCCGCCTCATCTTCCACCCCGTCCTCGTCCTCTCCGTCTACCTGCTGCTGTGCGCGGAGAACCTGCCGGGCGGCGGCTTCGTCGCGGGCCTGACCGCCGGCGTCGCCTTCATCGCCCGCTACCTCGCCGGCGGACGGCACGAACTCGCCGACGCCATGCCCTTCAAACCGGGCCTGTTCACCGGCCTCGGCCTCTTCCTGTCCACCGGCGTCGCGCTGGGCGGCCTCGGCGAGGGCACCGTGCTGCACGGCTGGACCTGGCACGGGCACGTGCCCGTGTGGGGCGACGTCCACATGTCCACCGCCGTCCTCTTCGACTGCGGGGTCTACCTGCTCGTGCTCGGCGTGGTCCAGGACATCGTGCGGGCCCTCGGCGCCCGGATCGACCGCCAGATCGAACGGGCCGCCCCGCGCCCGGAGCCGGGCCGCGCATGACCGTCAGCCTCTCCCTGCTGGTGGCCGCCGCCGTCCTCAACGCCGTCGGCGCCACCCTGCTGCTGACCCGGTCCCTGACCCGGATCCTGCTCGGCGCCGTCGTCCTCGGCAACGGCGTCAACCTGCTGGTCCTCGCCGCCACCGGCAGCGCGGGCGACGCACCGCTGCTCTACCCGCACATCATCCGCAACCGCGTCACCGACCCGCTGCCCCAGGCCATCGCCCTCACCGCCATCGTCATCACCCTCGCCACCACCGCCTTCCTGCTCGCCATGGCCTACCGCAGCCACCAGGTCACCGGCTCCGACGAGATCAGCGACGACACCGAGGACCGGCTGGTCGCCCTGCGCGCCGAGTTCCTCGACCGGCGCGGCGAACTGCGCGACCGGTACCGCGAGGCCCGCGCCGGGGACGGCGGCGCCGACGCCGAGCAGCGCGCCCGCTACCGCGAGGCACGCAAGCGGCTGCGCCGGCGGGTCCGCGAGGAACGCGCCTACCAGGCCCGCGCCAACGACGTCTCCGGCAACCTCTGGAACGACATCCTCGGCGCCGACCCCGAGGACTACCGGGAAGGCCGGGAGCTGGGATCCACCGACGCCGCCGGCCGCCCCGGACCGGCCCCGGCCCGCATCGTCGGGCCCTCCAACGACCCCGAGGAGACCGGCCGCGAACCCGACTCCCGCCCCGGCGAGGACGCCGGCCACCCGCCGCCCGAGCAGCCCGACGACCCGGGCGGCGCCGGCACGGAAGGAACCACGTGAACGCGCTCGTCCCGCTCCCCGTCCTGCTGCCCCTGTGCGTCACGGGCCTGAAGCTGGCCATCGGGCCCCGGCTGCACCGGTTCCAGCGCTTCATCAGCATCGCCGTGCTCGGCGCGGTCCTGGTGCTCTCCGTGGTACTCATGGTCGCCGCCGACCGGCACGGCCCGCTCAGCGTGCACCTGGGCGACTTCGCGCCGCCGGTCGGCATCACCCTCGTCGCCGACCGGCTGGCGGGACTGATGCTCACCGTCTCCAGCGCCGTCACCCTCCTCGTCCTCGTGTACTCCCTGGGGCAGGGCATGGCCGACCGCGACGACCAGGCGCCGGTCGGCGTCTTCCACCCCGCCTACCTCATCCTCGTGGCCGGCGTCTCCTGCACCTTCCTGGCCGGGGACCTCGTCAACCTCTACGTCGGCTTCGAGATCATGCTGGTCGCCAGCTTCGTACTGCTCACCATCGGCGGCACCGCGACCCGGATCCGGGCCGGGTCGACGTACGTGATCATCTCGCTGTTCTCCTCCGTGCTCTTCCTGGTCGCCATCGCCATGACCTACGCCGTCGCGGGCACCGTGAACTTCGCTCAGCTCGCCCAGCGGCTGCAGGAGGCGCCCGTCGGGGTGCGCACCCTGCTGGAGGCGATGCTGCTGACGGTCTTCGCGATCAAGGCGGCGGTGTTCCCGCTGGCGGCCTGGCTGCCCGACTCCTACCCGACCGCGCCGGCCCCGGTCACCGCGGTCTTCGCCGGACTGCTGACCAAGGTCGGCGTGTACTCGATGCTGCGCACCCAGACCCTGCTCTTCCCCGGCCACCGCCTGAGCGACGTGCTGATGCTCGCCGCGCTCGCCTCCATGGTCGTCGGCATCCTCGGGGCCGTCGCCCAGACCGACCTGAAGCGGGTGCTGTCCTTCACGCTCATCAGCCACATCGGCTACATGGTCTTCGGCATCGCGCTCGCGGGCGGGGGCGGGATCAGCGGGGCGATCGTGTACGTGGCCCACCACATCACCGTGCAGACCACCCTGTTCCTCGTCGCCGGACTCATCGAGCGGCGCGACGGCACCACGGAACTCACCCGCCTCGGCGGCCTGGCGAAGGCGGCACCACTGCTCGCCGTGCTGTTCTTCGTGCCCGCCATGAACCTCGCCGGCATCCCGCCGCTGTCCGGGTTCATCGGCAAACTCGGCCTGATGCGGGCCGGTATCGACGCCGGCGGCGCCTGGGCCTGGGCGCTGGTCGCCGGGTCCGCCGCCACCAGCCTGCTCACCCTGTACGTCATGGCGAAGGTCTGGAACCTCGCGTTCTGGCGCGACGCGCCCCCCGGCGCCGAGGAGGAGGGCGTGGTGCTGGAGTCCGCCGAGGACGACGACTCGGGCGACGACGAGGAGGGTGACGAGCGGGAAGGGGGAGCGGCGGGCTCCGGCAAGGCGGCGGGTTCCGGCGGGGTGGCCGGCTCCGGCGGGGTGGCGGGCTCCGGGGGCGATCTGCCGGTGCCGGCGGGCGCCGTGGTCGCCGCGGGCTTCCTGGGCCAGTCCATCACCACCACCAAGCGCCTGCCCTGGCCCATGCTCGCGGCCACCGGGGTCGCCGTCGCCCTCGGCCTGTCGTACACGGTGCTCGGCGGCCCCCTCACCACCTTCACCCAGGCCGCCGCCACCGAACTCCTCGCCCGCACCCCCTACATCGAGGCGGTGCTCGGCCGGTGAGCAACCTCTTCCGCGACCGTTCGCCCTACAGCTGGTCCTTCCGCGTGGGCCGCGGCCGGCGCGTGCTCGACCTGCCGCTCGTCGGCTGGCTCACCGTCATCTGGATCCTGCTGTGGGGCACCCCGTCCTGGGCCAACCTCGTCAACGGCGTCCTCGTCGCGGTCTGTCTGTGCCTGGCCTTCCCGCTGCCGGTCGTGGACATCGGCCTGCGGCTGCACCCGCTGGGCATCCTGCGACTGGCCGCCTACCTGCTCTACGACATGTTCTCCTCCAGCGTCGAGGTCACCCGGCAGATCTTCGCCAAGGGCCCCTACCACGCCGCGGTCGTGGCCGTCCCGCTGCGGGTGCGCAGCGACCTCATGCTCACGGCCACCGCCGTCGCCGTCTCCAACGTCCCCGGCGGCTCCGTGATCGAGCTGCGCCGGGAGACGGCCACCCTGTTCCTGCACGTCCTCGACGCGGCCAACCCCGGTGAGATCGAGGGCGCCCAGCGGCAGGTGTGGCGCATGGAGGAACTCGTCGCCCGCGCCTTCGGCACCGCCGAGGACATCGCCGACTCCGCCCGCCCCGTACCGGAAGGTGACCCCTCCCCGTGACCACCCTGCACGCCGTCGAGGACGCCATGCTCGCCGCCTCGCTCGCGATGATCCTCGTCGCCGGCGCCCTGCTGCTGTACCGGATCTGGTACGGCCCCTCCATGCTGGACCGTGCCGTCGCCCTCGACGTGCTCGCGGCGCTCATCATCGCCGGCATCGGCGTCAAGGCCGCCCACGACCGGGACTCCTTCTACTTCCCCGTGATGCTGGTGCTCGCCTTCCTCGGCTTCAGCGGCTCGGTGGGCATCGCACGCTTCATCGCCGTACGCGACCGGCCCTCGGTGCGGCCGGACGGCAGGCAGGACCACCGGTGAACGCCTGGGCGGACGCCGCCGACCTGGTGGGCACCCTCCTGCTGCTCCTCGGCTGCCTGCAGTGCCTGCTCGGTGTGATCGGCATGCTCCGCTTCCCCGACGTGCTCTCCCGCAGCCACGCGGCGACCAAACCGCAGACGCTGGGGATGCTCCTCGTGCTCGCCGGGGTGGGACTGCGCCTGCGTCACGGCACCGACGTGGGCACGCTCGCGCTCATCGTCTTCTTCCAGTTCCTCACCAGCCCGGTCGCCTCCCACCTGGTGGCCCGCTCCGCCTACCGCACCGGCCAGACTGGCTCCCGGGGCCTGCTCCGTGACGACCTGGACCCGCAGCTGAGCGACGGGGACCGGCGGGAGGAGTAGCCCCGGGGAGCGGTCAGCCCACGCAGCCCACGTGCGCCAGCGCCTGCTTCAGCAGCACCCCGTGCCCGCCCGGCATCTCGCTCCGCACCGCCTCGGACAGGGCCTCGCGCGGATCGAACCAGACCAGGTCGAGGGCGTCCTGGCGGGGGCGGCAGTCGCCGGTCACCGGCACCACGTAGGCGAGCGAGACCGCGTGCTGCCGGGGGTCGTGGTAGGGGGTGACACCGTGCGTCGGGAAGTACTCGGCCACCGTGAACGGCTGGAGCGAGGACGGCACCCGGGGCAGCGCCACCGGACCGAGGTCCTTCTCCAGGTGGCGCAGCAGGGCGTCCCTGACCCGCTCGTGGTGCAGCACCCGGCCGGAGACCAGCGTCCGGCTGACCGTCCCGTCGGGTCCGATGCGCAGGAGCAGGCCCACACTGGTGACTTCGCCGCTGTCGTCCACGCGTACGGGCACGGCCTCGACGTACAGGATCGGCATGCGGGCGCGTGCCATCTCCAGCTCGTCCGTCGTCAGCCAGCCCGGCGTGGTCTCGGTCATGTCAGACATCGCTTGATCATACTTTCAGCCGTTCGTGAGTCCCGGGCGGCGCTCCGGGACTGTGACCCGTCCCACGCCGCTCAGCCGTCGTCCGCCGGACCGCCGGGGAGCCCGTAGACCCGGCGGGCATTGTCCCGCCCGGCCCAGCGGACCAGGCGCAGCGCGTCCGGCAGGGACAGTTCGTCGGCGTCCAGCCGCTCCTGCAGCAGTCCCGCCAGCCCCTGGCGGAAGGCGAGCGCTCCCAAGTGGTGGAACTCGGCCACCCCGTAGGCGTCGGAGCTGTACAGCAGCTTGCGGAACGGGGTGATCTCCAGCGCCTCCGCGAGAATCGCGCCCGCCCGCGCCGGACCGACGTGGTGCAGGGTGAGACCCACGTCCAGGTGCACCCGCTCGAAGACCGCCGCCAGATAGGCCGCCTGGCGCTGGTAGGGCCAGCAGTGCAGCAGCAGGACGGGGATCGTGCCGGCGGTCAGGTGCAGCCAGTCGGTCAGCAGGGTGGGGTCCACGCGGTGCATGCGGATGTCGGCGTCCCCGAACCCCGTGTGCAGTTGCAGCGGCCGCCCGAGGTCCACGGCGGTCCACAGCAGGTCCCGCACGAGCACCGGGTCGTCGAGCCGGCCGCCGCCGCGCGCGAGCCAGCGCCGGGCTGCCTCGGTGATCTCGGCCGGCGAGGGACGGGCCGGGTCCAGGTCGAAGCCGGTGCGGTAGGCCGCGACCGACTTGACGCCCACCACGCCCGGCCGCCGCACCGCCTCCCACGCCGCCGTACGGAACGCCCCCGCGTACGCGTCCGGCTCGACTCCGCCCTCCGCCACCGACTCCGCGACACCCTCCAGCCGGACCACCTCGTACGCCGTCGCGCCCGCCGCCGCGGCCAGCTCGGCCGGATCCGTCACCGGGTGCGGGGCGTACCCCGTGTCCACGCAGAACACGCCGGTGCCCGCGGCCCGCAGGAACCTCCGGTTGACCTCGGCGGCGCCCAACTCCGCGCGCCGCGCCAGGTAGGCGTCGGCGGGGGCGTGGCGCGGCAGGTCCAGCAGCGGCGCGCAGTGCCGGCGTACGGCGAGACCGACGGGGCTGTCGAAGGGGGAGACGCCGGGCCACGCCTCGCCCTCGGTGAGCAGGGACTCGAAGCCCGCGCGGTCCAGGTCGCCGGTGACCGCGCCGTGGCAGTGGTGGTCCACCAGCTCCAGCCCGGCGAGCCGCTCCTGCACCGGTCCGGCGGCCATCTCAGTACTTCCAGCGGTAGGCCGCCGCCACGCCGTCGTCGTCCAGCCCCTCGACCGCCCCGGCCTCGCCCAGCCGTACGGCGGTCACCGCGTCGGCCAGCACCGGGCCCAGCGCGGTCCTGAGCACCTCGTCCGTGCGGAACGCCGCCACCGACTCCGCGAGCGTGACCGGCAGCCGCCGCACGCCCCGGGCCGCCGCCTCGGCGGGGTCGAGCCGGGCCGGGTCGCCGGTGATCTCCTCGGGCAGCGGCGCGGTCGAGGCCAGCCCGTCCAGGCCGGCGGCGATCACCGAGGCGAGGGCGAGGTAGGGGTTGGCGGCCAGGTCGACCGGCTTGACCTCCAGGTTCGCCGCGCGGTCGCGGACCCCGGCGGTGCCGGTGACGATCCGCAGCGCGGCCTCGCGGGTCTCCCGGCCCCAGGCGGTGAACACCCCCGCCCACTGCGAGGGGCGCAGCCGCAGGGCGCTGGCCGGACTCGGCGCGGTCATCGCGGTGAGCGCCGGGAGCCGGCCGAGTACCCCGGCCACGAAGGACTCGGCCTCGGCGGTCATGCCGTACCGGCCCGGGCCGCCCGCGTGCAGGTTCGTCCCGTCGCGCCAGGCGGACAGATGGAGATGCCCGCCGTTGCCGACGCCCTGCCCGAGGACCGCCGGGGCGAAGGAGACGCGCAGTCCGTGCCGCCGGGCCACCGCCCGGATCGTCTGCCGCACCAGCATGCTGTGGTCGGCCGCCGCCACCGGGTCGAGCGCGCCCACCGAGATCTCGAACTGCCCCGCCGCGTACTCGGGATGGAACTGCTCCACGTCCACGCCCTGCGCCGCGAGCGCGGCCAGCAGGTCGGCGGCGCAGTCGCTCAGCTCGATCTGCCGGGTGGCCCCGTACGCCGGTCCGGACACCGCCGGGACGAACGCGTCGCCGTCCGCGTCGCCCCGGCCCACGACCCACTCGATCTCGACGGCGGCCTTGAACGTGACGCCGTGCCGCCCGGCCGCCCCGGCCGCGGTCCGGCGGAGCACGGTGCGCCCGCACGCCGGATGCGGTGCGCCCTCCTGCGTGATCCGGTCGACCGGAGCCCACGCCCAGCCGGGCTGCGCCGCCAGCACGGTCAGGCGGTCCAGGTCGGGGTAGAGGCGCAGGTCGCCGTCGGGGGAGCCGAGGACGTCGGTGGTGACGATCGAGTCGTCGGCGAGGAAGGTGTCGAACACCGGTGACATGCCGACGCCCCAGGCCGCGGCGGAGGCGAGCTTCGCGGTGGGCACGGTCTTCACCCGGGTGATCCCGGCCGTGTCGACGTAGGCCAGTACGACGCCGTGCACGCCCTGCCCGGTCAGCTCGCCGCTCAGCGCGGTGGCCCGCTCGACCTCGCCGGGGCGCCCGCCGGGCACGGGGTCGCTCTCGCTCACGTCTCGGCTCCTTCGCGCGTGCGCCGTCCGTCGCGGACCATTGTGCCGTCCGGTGATCACGCTGTCCGGGTTTCGCCGGATGTGCGCACGACGCGGTGGAGGCCGCCCGGGGTCAGTCCAGGTTGGTGGGCTGCGGCGAGGGGGTCCCGCCGTCCAGGACGGTCTGCAGGCGCTCGGTGCCCTGGCGCACGCCCCGCTCGACGGAGGAGCTCTGACCGCCGTCCGGGCCGCCGGCCGTGACGGTCAGGGCGGAGGTGTCGACGCGTACGGCGGCGACGTCCAGGGTGAGCGTGACCGGGGTGCCGTCGGTGTCGCCCTGCACGGTCACGTGCAGGCCCTCGCGGGCGTCGCCCACGTCGGGCACCGAGGCCTCGGTCACCTGGACCGTGCGCTTGGCGCCGCCGGAGTCGGTCGCGGTGAACTCGTCGCACTTCTGCGGCAGGGAGTGCATCCACTTCAGGCGGTCGTCGAGACCGGCGCGGTCGTAGCCGGCGACCTGCTCCAGGAGCCGCGAGTCGCCCTGCTCGAAGCCGGTGAGCGCCGACGGCCCCGACGGCTCGCCCAGGAAGTTGTCGCGGTAGAGCCCGTCGAGCAGCTGCTGGCAGTCCGCCGCGTCGGCCTTGGCGGTGAGGAAGTCGGCCACGTCGACCTTGCCGACGAGCAGCCGGTCGCGCCACTTGTCCGCGTCCTCGACCTGGTTCCAGTCGTCCTCCAGGTCGGCCTCGGTGAGCAGGGCGGCCTTGGCGCCGGACTCGGTGAGGGCGCCCGCAGAGGCACTGGGGGAGGCGCTGGGCGAGCCGGTCGGGGAGGTCGTGGGGGAGCCGCTAGGGGTCTGCCGCGCCGCGTTCTGCTCGGCGATCCCGGCCTGTTCGGCGGCGGTGTCCGAGGCGCCGTCCGAACCCCCGCCGTCCGAGCAGGCGGCTGTGGTCAGCAGCGCGCCCGCCGCCAGGGCGGAGGCCAGGAGACGGGCGGGGTGGGACGGACGACGGCTCATCGCGGGATGCCTCCTGGGACGGGAAACGGTGTCCTCAGCGCATCACCGGGGCCGGGGGCGCACCAGCGCAGGGGGCTGTCCGGGTGACGGCGGCCCGGCCGCTCGCTCAGGCCGCGTGGTGGAGGGTGTCCTCGGCCACTTCCTTGTCCACCGCGGCGCGGACGAGCGCCGCCGCGAGGACGGCCGGTTCCGTCTTCCCGGCCAGCTCGACGAGCCGGTCCCGGTTCCCGGGCAGGCCGAGGCGCTCCGCGCCCTGGAGGGCCTTGCGGTCCAGGTAGGGCGCCGCCTCGGGCCACACCAGCTGGGCCTCCCGCAGGAAGATGTCCGCGCCGGTCGGTCCCACTCCGGGGAACTCCTGGAGCAGTCGCCGTACCGCGGAGACGTCGCCGTCCGCCTCGTCGCGCAGCCTGCGCAGGTCCCCGCCCCACCGCTCGGTCACCAGTTCGGCGGCGTCGCCGAGCTGGGTG
Organism: Streptomyces sp. NPDC093065; assembly: GCF_044754585.1. Lineage (NCBI taxonomy): Bacteria > Bacillati > Actinomycetota > Actinomycetes > Kitasatosporales > Streptomycetaceae > Streptomyces > Streptomyces sp. NPDC093065. The sequence goes on from NZ_JBIVPJ010000005.1 coordinate 59,195, forward strand.
GCGGTGCGCTCGTCGTAGCGCCGGTATCCGCCCCGGCCGAGCGCGTCCACCCGTTCCTGCCAGGTGGCGCCGGCCATGCGGCGCGGGTCGCGCAGCCCCGCCTCGCTCAGGGCGCGGGCGGTGGCGACCGCGATGGAGGCGCTGATGCGGGCGCTGAGCAGGTGCGCGAGGACCAGCAGCCGGTACAGGGGCTGCGGGGTGTCCTTCAGCCGGATGCCCGCCTCGTCGGCGTAGGTCTGCCCGTGCGCGTCGACGAGTTCGCGCACGATCCGCCGTTGGTCGCGGCTCACGGCTACGGCTTCAGCGGGTCGTGACCGACCGTCATGAGCTGGTGCCGCAGACGGGTGTCGTCGGACGCGGGCTCGTTCTCCACGTCGGCCCGCGAGGTCACGGTGTCCACGACCTTGCGCATCGCGCGCAGGTCGTCCTCCGTCAGGTCGGTGCGCCGCTTCTGGAGGATGGCGAGGACGTGCTGCCCGAGGGGCGGCCCGGCGTCGTCGGGCAGCGGTTCGGTCAACTCGCCGGAGTCGCGCACCCGGAGCCAGTCCGCGAGTTCCGCGGAGGTCATGTTCACCACGCGGTGGAAGTCCTCCCACAGTGCGTCGAGTTCGAGGGCGTCGGCCATGAGGGGTCCCTCATTTCGTCGTGCGTACGTGCGTGTTGCGCGGTCAGCCGGAGCAGTGCGACGCGCTCCGCCTCGTCGGTGCCGCCCCACACGCCCGACGTCTGCCCCGACTCCAGGGCGAAGGCCAGGCACTCGGGGGTCACCGGGCATCTGGCGCAGACCCGCTTGGCGGCCGCCGTGTCCCGCAGGGCGGGCCCGGCGGTGCCCACCGGGAAGAACAGATCGGGGTCCTCATCCACGCAGGCGGCGCGGCGCAACCACTCCATGCGGGCGCGGGTGCCCATGGGGCGCGGGGGGCAAACTCCCGGCGCGGTCCGGGGGCGCCCCGGTCAGCGGGCGAGTGCGCCGTCCAGGAAGCGGGTGACGTCCGCGAACACCGCGTCCCGGTTGGTCTCGTTGAAGAGCTCGTGCCGGCCGCCCGGGTAGATCCGCTCGGTCAGGTCGCCGCCGCTCAGCGGCTCGACGCCGACGCGGCTGCCGGGCAGCGGCACCAGCCGGTCGTCGTCCCCGTGCACCCACAGCAGCGGCAGCCGGCCGACGTCGCCGCCCTCGGCCACGGTCTCCAGCGTCCGCACGAACGCCTGAAGCGTCGGCCGCTTCATCGGCCCGTGCCACACCAGCGGGTCCGCCGCGTACGCCGCCCCGATGGCCGGGTCGCGGGAGAGCGAGGCCGGGCTGATCGGGGTGTCCGGGATCTCCTCCAGGGCGAGCAGCCGGCGCGGCAGCTCCCAGTCCCCGATGACGGGCCCGGACAGCACCAGCGCCGTCAGCTCGCCGGGGTGCCGCTGGGCGTAGCGGGAGGCGATGAGACCGCCCATGGAGTGTCCGACCATCACGAGGGGCAGGTCAGGGTGGGCGGCGCGGGCGAGACCGGCCGCGGCGCGCACGTCCGTGACCACGTCCTCGAAGTCCTCGATGACCACCCGCTCGCCGTCCGAGCGCCCGTGCCCCATGTGGTCCGGGGCGTAGACGGCGGCGCCGTGGCCGGTGAGGACGCCGGCCACCTCTTCGTAGCGGCCGGAGTGCTCGCCGTAGCCGTGGACCAGCAGCGTGACGTACCGGGGGCGCGCCGCGGACCACTCGCGGACGGTGATCCGTCCCCGTGTTCCGGTCAGGGTGTGCTCGCGGGCCTCGGCCATGTCTCCTCCGGCGGCGTCGGTGACGGTCCTCCGGAGGATCTTCCCAGGACGGCGTCCGGCGGTCTATAGTCGAAAACTAGCAGTGCTAATTAAGGGTAGTGCTCATCAAGGTTCGCGGTGGTCGGCGCGGCGGCGGTGCGCCGTGCGGTGACCGCGCGACGACGGTCAGGAGTCCCCACGTGCGTCCCGTCCACTTCGCGGCCGCCCGCCGCACCCCGATCGGCAAGCTGCGCGGTTCCCTGTCGACCGTGCGGCCCGACGACCTCGCCGCCGCCGTGATCCGGGGCCTGGTCGCCGGCGTGCCCGCACTCGACCCGGCCCGGGTCGACGACGTGTACTGGGGCGCCGCCAACCAGGCCGGCGAGGACAACCGCAACGTCGCCCGGATGGCCGCCCTGCTCGCGGGCCTGCCCGAGACCGTGCCCGGCGCCACCGTCAACCGGCTGTGCGCGTCCGGACTCGAGGCCATCACCACCGCCGCCCGCACCATCGCCGCAGGCGAGGCCGACATCGTGCTCGCGGGCGGCTCCGAGTCCATGAGCCGCGCCCCCTTCGTGCTGCCCCGCCCCGACGAGGCGCTGCCGCACCGCATCGAGACCGCCGACACCCGGCTCGGCTGGCGCCTGGTCAACCCGGCGATGAAGGACCTGCACGGCCTGCTGGCCATGGGGGAGACGGCCGAGGAGGTCGCCGAGCGGTACGGCGTCCCGCGCGGGCGCCAGGACGCGTTCGCCCTGCGCAGCCACCGTCTCGCCGCCGAGGCCCGCAAGAACGGCCACTTCGACGACGAGATCCTCCCCGTGGAGCGCCCCGACGGCGTGGTCGTCGACACCGACGAGTGCGTCCGCGAGGACACCTCCCTGGAGAAGCTGGGGCGCCTGAAGCCCGTCTTCCGCCCCGGCGGCACGGTCACCGCGGGCAACGCCTCCCCGATGAACGACGGCGCCGCCGGCCTGCTCCTGGTCAGCGAGGAAGCCCTGAACGACCTGGGCCTGGAGTCGCTGGGCCGCTATGTCGCGGGCGGCTCGGCCGGCGTCCACCCGGACGTCATGGGCATCGGCCCGGTCCCCGCCACCCGCAAGGTCCTCGCCCGGGCCGGCTGGAGCGTCGGCGACCTCGCGGAGGCCGAGTTCAACGAGGCCTTCGCCGCCCAGGCCCTCGCCTGCGTCGACCGGCTCGGCATCGACCCCGACCTGGTCAACCCCACCGGCGGCGCCATCGCACTGGGCCACCCGCTCGGCTGCTCCGGCGCCCGCATCCTCACCACCCTGCTCCACCGCATGCGCCGCACGGGGGCCGGCCGCGGGCTGGCCACGATGTGCGTGGGCGTGGGGCAGGGCAGCGCGGTCCTCGTCGAACGCCACTAGGACCGTCCCAGCCGTAGAGCCACCCTCCTTGAGCCACCCCCCTCAGCCACCCCCTCTGCAGAGCCGCAGCAAGGAACGGAGCAACACCCCATGGCAACCCTCTCCGTCGCCGCCGTCCTCGCCGAGAACGCCCGGCGCCGTCCCGACAAGGAGGCGCTGGTCGAGGGCGACCTGCGGCTGACCTTCGCCGAGGTGTGGCGGCGGGCCCGCGCCCAGGCCGGTGCCCTCGTCGGCCTGGACGTCCGGCCGGGGGACCGGGTGGCGCTGATGGCGCCGAACACCGCCGACTTCCCGCAGGCCTACTACGCCGTCGCCGCGGCCGGCGCCGTCGTCGTCCCCGTGCACCTGCTGCTGTCGGCGGCCGAGGTCGAGCACGTCCTGCGCGACAGCGGTGCCACCCTGCTGCTGTGCCACCCGGCGCAGGCGGAGACCGGGGCCGCCGCCGCGCGGGCGACCGGCGTACGGATGATCACGCTCGGCGAGGAGTTCGGCAAGCTCGCCGCGGACGCCGAGCCGCTGCCCTCGTACGTCACCCGCAACGCCGACGACCCGGCCGTGGTCTTCTACACCAGCGGCACGACCGGCGTCCCCAAGGGCGCCGTGCTCAGCCACTTCAACCTGGTGATGAACGCGACGGTCAACGCCTTCGACGCCAACGACATCCGCCCCGACGACGTGGCGCTCGGCGCACTGCCCCTCTTCCACGCCTTCGGCCAGACCGTCTCCCTGAACTCCACCTGGCGTGCGGGCGCGACCCTCGTCCTGCTGCCGCGCTTCGACGCGGCGCGCGCGATCGAGCTGATGGTGAAGGAGGGGGTCAACACCTTCCACGGGGTGCCCACCATGTTCGTCGCCCTCGCCGCCGCGGCGGCCGGTGCCGAGGCCCTGCCGCGACTGCGGGTGTGCGTCTCCGGCGGCGCCTCGCTCCCGGTGGCCGTCCTCGAACGGTTCGAGGAGGCGTTCGGGGCGAAGATCTACGAGGGGTACGGACTGTCCGAGACCTCGCCCGCGGCGTCCGTGAACCAGCCGGTGTTCGGCGCCAGGCCCGGCACCATCGGCCACCCGCTGTGGGGCGTGGACGTGGAGATAGCCCGCGCCGAGGTCGAGCACACGGTGGAACTGCTGCCGGCCGGTGAACTGGGCGAGGTCGTCGTCCGCGGCCACAACGTCTTCTCCGGCTACCTCGGCCGCCCCGAGGCCACCGCCGAGGCACTGGTCGACGGCTGGTTCCGCACCGGGGACCTGGGCACCAAGGACCAGGACGGGTTCCTCAGGATCGTCGACCGCAAGAAGGACGTCATCATCCGGGGCGGCTACAACGTCTACCCGCGGGAGGTCGAGGAGGTGCTGATGCGCCACCCCGGCATCGCCCAGGTCGCCGTCGTCGGACTCCCGGACGAACTGCACGGCGAGGAGATCTGCGCGGTGGTCGTACGCGCCCCCGGCGCCGAGCCCGGAACGGCGCCGGACGCCGGCGAGGTCACCGAGTGGTCCAAGCAGCACCTCGGGCGGCACAAGTACCCGCGCCGGGTGGAGTTCGCGGACGAACTTCCCCTCGGACCGAGCATGAAGGTACTGAAGCGGGAGCTGCGCGTGCGGTACACCGACCGCTAAGGATCAATGGGCGAGACGGTGCTTACGGCACCGGGTGGGTGCGCATAGCATCGATCCCCGCAATGGACACCATGACGCTCTGGCACCTCACCGGTTGGGAATTCGCCGCCCTCGCCTTCGCCGCCCTGCTCGTCGGCTTCTCCAAGACCGCGGTGAGCGGGGCCAACACGGTCAGCCTCGCGATCTTCGCCGCGGTCCTGCCGGCCCGCGCCTCCACCGGCATCCTGCTGCCGGTGCTGATCGCCGGTGACGTACTCGCCGTCCTCACCTACCGGCGCCACGCGCACTGGCCCACCCTGTGGCGGCTGTTCCCGGCGGTGGGCGTGGGCGTGGTCGTCGGCACCGTCTTCCTGGTGTGGGCCGACGACGCGGTCGTGCGCACGTCGATCGGCGTGATCCTGCTGCTCATGGCCGCGGTGACGGTGTGGCGCCGGCGGCAGGCCGACGCCGCCCAGCGGCCGGAGGAGGTCGCCTCGCGCACCGGCCGCGTCAAGGCCCGCTCGTACGGCGTCCTGGGCGGGTTCACCACGATGGTCGCCAACGCCGGCGGCCCGGTGATGTCGATGTACCTGCTGTCCGCGGGGTTCAGGAAGCTCGGCTTCCTGGGCACGTCGGCGTTCTTCTTCCTGATCGTCAACGTCTCCAAGCTGCCCTTCAGCGCGGGCCTCGGCCTGATCGACGGCCACTCGCTGCTGCTCGACGCGGCGCTGGTCGTGTTCGTCGTGCCCGGCGCGTTCCTCGGCAAGTGGGCAGTGGACCGGATCAACCAACGCCTGTTCGAGCGTCTGGTGATCGCGGCGACGGTTGTGGGCGGTCTGCAACTCCTGCTCGCCTGACCCGCTGCGGGAGACCGTTGGAGAGATCCTCCACCAGCAGGCGCTTGGCGATGGCGTCGACGGCGGCGCGCAGCTCCGCGTCCGTGGGGCGGCCGATGTCCCGCTCCACCCGGTCCTCCAGCCAGGTCGCCCACGCCCGGCCGATCACCAGCGCCTCGCGCGCGCCCGCCTCGGTGTGCGAGAGCAGGGAGCCGTGGCGGGTCAGGAACCCCTCCTCCACCATCCGGTCGAAGACCGGCAGCAGTACCTCCGGCGGCATCCGGCGGCGGGCCGCGATCAGACCGAGGCTGGCGTGCCCGACCAGCCGCGTGAACAGGTCCACCTGCATCACCGCCCAGGCGCCGGCGACATCCAGCCGGGTGTCGCTGTCCGCGACGATCCGGCGCGCGGTGTCCAGCTCCGTGCCGCCGACGATCTTCCCTACGGAGGCCTCCAGCGTCCGCCTGCTGCTCGCGTCGTGCGGTGAGGCGAAGCCCTCGCCCATGTCCGTGGAGCCCGCGCGGGCGCTGTCGCGCAGCGGGACCTGCTTGAGGAACAGGGCGACGACGAAGCCCAGGACGGCGACCGGCACCGTCCACAGGAACACGGTCGAGATGGTGTCCGCGTACGCGCCGACGATCGGCACCGAAGCCGGGGACGGCAGCCGGTGCACACCTTCGGGGCTGGTCGCCGCCCGGCCGATCACCGACGGGTCGGCGGCCCCGGTGCGGGCCGCCGCCGCGACGCCGTCGCGCAGGTTGGGGCCGAGCGCGTTGGCGTAGATGGTGCCGAACACGGCGGTGCCGAAGGAACTGCCCAGTGTGCGGAAGAAGGTGACGCCGGAGGTCGCGGTCCCGAGGTCGGTGTAGTCGACGGTGTTCTGCACCGCGATGGTCAGCACCTGCATGGACAGCCCGATGCCCGTGCCGAGGACGAACATGTACAGCGACTCCAGCCCCGCGCCCGTGGCCGGACCCATCAGCGACATCAGGTACAGGCCGAGGCCCATCACCAGCGTGCCCGCGACGGGGAACAGCCGGTACCGTCCCGTCTTGCTGACCACGTTGCCGCTGAACACCGAGGCGATCAGCAGCCCCGCCACCATCGGCAGCGTCCGCACCCCGGAGACCGTGGCCGAATCCCCGTCGACGTACTGCAGATACGTCGGCAGATACGTCAGCGCGCCCAGCATCGCGAAGCCGACGATGAAGCTGAGGACCGAGCAGACCGTGAACACCGGGTTGGAGAACAGCCGCATCGGCAGCATCGGTTCGGCCGCCCGGGCCTCCACCCGGCAGAACAGGCCGAGCGCGACCAGCCCGCCCGCGAACAGACCGATGATCACGGCCGAGCCCCACGCGTACTCGTTGCCGCCCCAGCTCGTCGCCAGGATCAGCGCGCTCGCGCCCACCGCGACCAGCGCGATTCCCAGGTAGTCGATGACGGGACGGGCGGCCGACTTCACCACCGGGATGGTGCGGGCCGCGGCGATCACCACGGCGACCGCGATCGGCACGTTGACGTAGAACGCCCAGCGCCAGGACAGGTGGTCGGTGAACAACCCGCCAAGGAGCGGACCGATGACGGTCGCGACCCCGAACACCGCGCCGATCGCGCCCTGGTACTTGCCCCGCTCCCGCAGCGGGACGACGTCCGCGATCAGCGCCATCGCCGTCACCATCAGGCCGCCCGCCCCGACGCCCTGCACCGCCCGCCAGATGATCAGCAGTGGCATGTTCGTCGCCAGCCCGCACAGGAAGGAGCCGGTGATGAACACGACCGCGGACACCTGGAAGACGACCTTGCGGCCGAACAGGTCGCCGAACTTGCCGACCAGGACCGTCGCCACGGTCTCCGCGAGCAGGTACGAGGTCACCACCCACGACATGTGCTCGGCACCGCCCAGGTCCGACACGATGGTGGGCAGCGCGGTGCCCACGATCGTCTGGTCCAGGGCCGCGAGCAGCACCCCGAGCATGATCGTGACGAAGACGACGTTGCGGCGCCGCCGGTCCAGCACGGGCGGCTGGGCGGCGGCGGTCCGCGGCGCTTCCTCGGCGACTGTCACGCGGCCACGATCACACCGGTGCACCGGCCACGCATGCGGGGACGGTCCGCCCGGGTACGCCCGAGGGCCCGGTCAGGAACCGGCAGGGACCGGGTCGGGGCCGGTCGAGTCAGCGGTCCCCGGGATTGCGCCGCAGCAGATACGTGTCCATGATCCAGCCCTTGCGCTCCCGCGCCTCGGCGCGCAGCCGCTCGATGCGGGGCGCGGCCTCGGCGATCGGACCGGAGTCGAGGATCTCGTCCGGGGTGCCCAGGTAGGCACCCCAGTAGATGTCGATGTCCTGGTCCGCGTACCGCCGGAAGGTCTGGTGGGCGTCCAGCATCACGACGACGTCGTCCGCGTCCTCGGGGAAGCCCTCCGCGAGCCGTCGCCCGGTGGTGATCTGCACCGGGCGAGCCACCCGGTTCAGCCCGGTCCGGTGCCGCGCGACCAGCGAGGAGACGCTGCTGATGCCGGGCACCACGTCGTACTCGAACGCCACCGAGCCGCGCTCCAGGATCTCCTCCAGGATGCCCAGCGTGCTGTCGTACAGCGCGGGGTCGCCCCACACCAGGAACGCGCCGCTCTCGTCCTCGCGCAGCTCCTCGGCGATCAACCGCTCGTAGACGCCGGCGCGGGCACTGCGCCAGTCCCCGACGGCGGGGGAGTACGCCGCGCCGCCCGCGCTCCGGTCCCGCTCGGGGTCGCGCGCCTCGACGATCCGGTACGTCCCCTCCGGCACGTGCGTCTCCAGCATGTCCCGGCGCAGCCGCACCAGGTCGGCCTTCGCCTCGCCCTTGTCCAGGACGAAGAACACGTCCGTGCTCCGCAGCGCCCCGACCGCCTGGAGCGTCAGCTGGTCGGGGTCGCCCGCGCCGATACCGATCACATGAATAGTCCGCACGCCCCGAGTCTGCCGTACGCCGCCGACAACGCCCCGGCCGGGCCGCCCCGGCGGGCTTCAGCCCCGCAGCCGGGGCGCCCGCGCCGCCGCGTCCACCGACAACCCGCCCTCCACGTCCCCCGCCAGCTCCCGGGCCCACCCGGCGACCGAGCCGAGCTCCATCCCGTACGGCCGCTCCCGCCCGGCTCCCGACGCCGCCCACTGCGTCACGGCCCCCGCCCCGCGCCGCAGCAGCCTGGCCCCACCGGTGACATTGCCGCGCGCCGCGTGCGTGAGCCCCACGGCCAGCTGCGCCATCCCCCGCCAGAGCTCGCGCTCCTCGTCGGGGCCCGACTTCCAGGCGTCCTCGAACACCTCGTGCGCGTGGAACGGCTTGCCGTCGTCCAGCAGCCGCTGCGCCTCGGCGACCGTCTCGTCCGGCGCCCGTACGATCCCCTCGGGCTGGCGGGCCACACCGTCGGCGCCGTACGGCAGGGGCCGCCCGAGCCCGTCCCGCGGCCGGGCATTGCGCGCCCGCCCCTCGTCGTCGCGGTCCCGCCCGTCGGCCGGGCGGTCCGGGGCGGTGCTGTCCATGGGGCTGTCGGCAGGGCTGTCCATGGCACCGATTGTCCCCCGCCCGAGCCCGCTTAGGCGTGGCCGGGTGTGTGGGGTAAAGTGCTGTCCGCGTGATCGCGCGGTGCACCGTGCGTGAGCACACCGGGACGTGGCGCAGCTTGGTAGCGCACTTGACTGGGGGTCAAGGGGTCGCAGGTTCAAATCCTGTCGTCCCGACTGGGGACAGTCGCAGATCAGGGCCGGTTTCGGAGACATCTGAAACCGGCTCTTGGTCGTTTTTGGGGACCAGGTGGGGACCAGCGTTCCTTGACCGGTCTCAGCGAGTGAGGACAGTCGTCGTGGGAAGTGCGCGCGGGGCGCGCAGCACCCTGAGATGTGCGGAGAGCTCCGACCCAGCGGCTGTGATCTTGTTGGTATCCGGGTCGAGGTGGCGCTGAGTGGTGATCACTGAACCGTGGCCGGTGGGCCGGTGAAGAGGCATGCGTCGGCGTCAGGGCTGACCCGGGCGGGGTTGACTTGGATGATGCCGTGGCGTGCGGCCTGTTCCATGACGCGGACTGGTGCTGTGACCGCATGGGTTCGCCGGGTTGGCCGTGTACTGCTCAACTCCTCGTCGATCCGGTGCTGATGACGCGTGGAGATCGGTGCAAGGTGACACCTTCCTGATCCATACTCTGTGGTGGCAGCTTCGGGGAGGGCATGTCCTTGCAGCACAGCAGTGCGATTACACGAGCAGTCGGGCGAGCAGCGGTCGTTGCCGTTGCCGCTGTCCTGATGAGCAGTTGTTCGTCGGACGATCCAGCGCAGGCCAAGGAGCGACAACGGGATTTCTGCACCAAGCTGGGGACCTGGCAGGACACGGCGCACGCCCCGGCAACCGGCGCGTCAGACGCCGATGCCGGTGACGGACAGAGTGTCCGGTCGCGCGAGTTCGACAACATCGAATTGGCAGGGCATGCGGTCATCGAGGCCTCGAAAAGGCTTGACCGGGCAAGCCTGGAACACGGTGGTGCCGACATCGTGGATGACACCGTCAACGCGGTTGGCGGCGACATCGGGGCTGAGGGTCGTGCAGTGTCTTACTGCGACAGCTCAGGCTTCGAGACCTTGGTCGGTTCGGCTGGCTAGTGCTGCCATCGTGTCGGACGAGTGATCCGGCCTTCTCCAAAGGGGTCGTTCACCGTCACGCCTGCTGCTGGTCGCCAGACTTCGACGGAGCGTAGCCAAAGATATCGTTGGGTCCGCGGTAGTGGACCTCCGGACATCGTCGGCGGCCGACAAGCGTTGAGGAGGCGCGTCCTGCCGTGAAGTCGAGCAGTGGACTCATGATCCGTCGACCGTGGATTCGAGTCCCATCCGCCCCACCTGGCCAAGAACCATGGGCCGTACAAGGCGTGATCCCGCAGGTCGGAGTGGTGTTCCGCCGTGGGTGATCATGCGGCTAGGGCAAGGCTGTGCATGCGGGCGACGGCGTGGTGGAGGCCGACGCCGTGCTGCCGACAGACGCGGAGGATCTTGTAGTTCTTCGTGCGGGAGAACCTGCGGGCCGAGCCGGGCCTCACCCCGGTCGCCTACTCGCCGCTGCTGGCGGGCACCTGCATTCGCGAGGACAAGCCGCCGCGCCCGGACTACGACCACCCGAGAACCCCGGCCCGGCCCGCGGTGCTCCGCGAGGTCGCCCGGGAGGCCGGGGCCACCGTCAACCAGGTCGTCCTCGCCTGGCAGATCGGCGCCGAACTGCCGATCGTGCCGCTGGCCGGGGCCTAGTCGGTGGCACAGTTGGAGGAGAACCTGGCGGCCGTGGACCTGGAGCTGGCGGCGGATCAGCGGGCCCGCCTGGACGTGGCCCACTGAATCCGGCCGGACGAACCCCTCAGTTCCTGACCAGGAGCTGGAAGTCGAACGCGTACCGGGACGCGCGGTAGACGTGCGTCCCGTACTCGACCGCGCGGCCGGTGTCGTCGTACGCGGTGCGTTGCATCGTGAGCAGCGCGGCGCCCTCGGGTTCGCCCAGCAGTTCGGCCTCCTCGCGGGAGGCGAGGCGGGCGCCGACGGTCTGGCGGGCGCTGTGCAGGGTGACGGCGGACGCGCGCATCAACCGGTACAGGCCGGTCGACTCCAGCCGGGCGTCGTCGAGTTCCAGCAGGTCCGCCGGAAGGTGGTTGCACAGCATCGCCACCGGCTGGCCGTGGGTGAGGCGCAGACGCTCCAGGACGGTGACCTCGGTGCCCTCCGCGACGCCGAGGGCCGCCGCGACCTCGGCGGCGGCCGGGACCCGCTCGTTGCGCACCACCCGGGTGCCCGGTCCCTGCCCGGCCGCCTCCAGGTCGTCGTAGAGACTGCTCAGTTCCAGCGGGCGCTTGACCTGGCTGTGCACCACCTGGGTGCCGACCCCGCGCCGGCGCACCAGGAGCCCTTTGTCGACCAGGGACTGGATGGCCTGCCGGACGGTCGGCCGGGACAGGCCGAGACGGACGGAGAGGTCGACCTCGTTGCCCAGCAGGTTCCCCGGCGCGAGCGCGCCGTGTTCGATCGCCGCCTCCAGCTGCTGGGCCAGCTGGTAGTAGAGCGGCACCGGACTGCTCCGGTCCAGGGCGAAGTCGAGGGCGCCGGTCGCGGGGGCGGTCACGGCACGTGCGGGGTCGCCGGGCTTCGCCATGGACGTACCTCCCTGGGGTGGGTGACTGGCTGTCGGGGCGGGGCGGGGCGACGGCGAGGTCAGAGGTGGTGGCGGCGGTCGGCGACCGCGCGCTCGTAGGTCTTCCGCGCGTCGGTCGCGGCCTCGCGGGCGGACACCTCGGCCACCGGCACGTCCCACCAGGCCTCGGCCGGGAGCGCGGCCGACGCGGGCGCCGTCTCGACGTACACGCAGGTCGGGCGGGTCGCCGCGCGGGCCGTCGCCAGTGCCTCGCGCAGCTCCCGCACCGTCTTGGCGCGCAGGACGTCCATGCCGAGGCTGGCCGCGTTGGCGGCGAGGTCGACGGGGAGCGGGGCACCGGTGAAGGAGCCGTCGGCGACGCGGTGGCGGTAGTCGGTGCCGAAGCGCTCAGCGCCCACCGACTCGGACAGGCCGCCGATGGACGCGTAGCCGTGGTTCTGGACCAGGACCAGCTTCACCGGCAGGTTCTCCTGGACGGCCGTGACGATCTCCGTCGGGTTCATCAGATACGTCCCGTCGCCGACCAGCGCCCACACGGGGGTGCCCGGCGCGGCCTGCTGGACGCCGAGCGCGGCCGGGATCTCGTAGCCCATGCAGGAGTAGCCGTACTCCAGGTGGTACTGGCGCGGGGAGCGGGCCCGCCACAGCTTGTGCAGGTCGCCGGGGAGCGAGCCGGCCGCGTTGATCACCACGTCCTCGTCGCCGACGACCGTGTCCAGCGCACCCAGCACCTGTGTCTGGGTCGGTACCGCGCCGTCGTCGGCGGCGTGGAAGGCCGCCTGGACGGTCTGCTCCCAACGGGCCTTGCCCGCGCGGTACTCCGACTCGTACGCCGCGTCCACGCGGTGGCCGGACAGCGCCTCCGTTAGCGCCGTGAGCCCTGCCCGCGCGTCGCACACCAGGGTGCCGGCGGCGAGCTTGTGGGCGTCGAAGGCGGTGATGTTCAGGTTCAGGAAGCGGACGTCCGGGCGCTGGAAGAGGGTGCCGGAGGCGGTGGTGAAGTCCGAGTAGCGGGTGCCCACGCCGATCACCAGGTCGGCGGTGCGGGCGAGTTCGTCGCTCACGGCGGTCCCGGTGTGGCCGATGCCACCGAGGTCGGCCGGGTGGTCGTGGCGCAGGGCGCCCTTGCCGGCCTGGGTGGAGGCGACCGGGATGCCGGTGGCGTCCACCAGTGCCCGCAGAGCCTGCTCGGCCTCGCTGTGGTGGACGCCGCCGCCCGCGACGACCAGCGGGCGGGCGGCGGAGCGGACCAGCCCGACGGCCTCGGCCAGTTCCGCCGGGTCGGGCGCGGGGCGGCGCACCCGCCAGACGCGGTCGGCGAAGAACTCCTCCGGCCAGTCGTACGCCTCCGCCTGCACGTCCTGCGGCAGCGCGAGGGTGACCGCGCCGGTCTCCGCCGGGTCGGCCAGCACGCGCACGGCCTTCAGGGCGGAGGAGAGGAGCGCTTCGGGGCGGGTGATCCGGTCGAAGTACCGGGAGACGGGCCGCAGGGCGTCGTTCACGGACGCGTCGGCCTCGACGGGGTGTTCCAGCTGCTGGAGCAGCGGGTCGGCGGCGTGCGAGGCGAAGTAGTCGCCGGGCAGGAGCAGGACCGGCAGGCGGTTGACCGTGGCCAGGGCGGCGCCGGTGACCAGGTTGGTGGCGCCGGGTCCGATGGACGTCGTCACGGCCTGCGCGGACAGGCGGTTGAGCTGCCGGGCGTGACCGACGGCCGCGTGGACCATGGCCTGTTCGTTGCGGCCCTGGTGGTACGGCATCACGTCCGCGTACTCGACGAGGGCCTGGCCGAGGCCGGCCACGTTGCCGTGGCCGAAGATGCCCCAGGTTCCGGTGATCAGACGGTGCCGTACGCCGTCGCGTTCGGTGTACTGCGCGGCCAGGAAGCGCACCAGGGCCTGGGCGGTGGTCAGTCGGCGGGTGGCGGCGCTCATGCGGACCTCTCCGGTGCGGTGTAGAGGGGGAGCCGGGGGTCGACCGGCTGCTCGGGCCAGGTGTCCCGGATCCAGGCGTGGTCGGGGTGGTCGCAGATCAGCCAGGCGCGCTCGGGCTCGGGACCGGCCATGACGTTGAGGTAGTACATGTGGTGGCCGGGGACCGCCATCGACGGTCCGTGCCAGCCGTCGGGGATCAGTACGACGTCCCCGTCGCGCACCTCCGCCAGCACGTCCGTGCCCTGCCCCCGCCCGGAGGGGGAGACGCGCTGGTAGCCGAGCCCCGGGGTGCCGTCGTGGTCCGCGAACTCGAAGTAGTAGATCTCCTCCAGCACCGACTCCTCGCCCGGGCGGTGCTCGTCGTGCTTGTGCGGCGGGAAGGAGGACCAGTTGCCGCCCGGCGTGACGACCTCGACCGCGATCAGCTTGTCGCACTCGAACGTCCCCGCCGCACCGAAGTTGTTGACCTGCCGCGAGCAGTTCCCGGTGCCGCGCAGCTCCACCGGCACCGACGACGCCGGGCCGTAGCGGGCGGGCAGGCGGCGGGTGCAGCGGGCACCGGTCAGGGCGAACCGGCCGCCCCCGGTGGACGTCACCGTCGTACGGGCCTCGCGCGGTACGTACGCGAAGTCGGTGACGCCGGTGAACACGCTGTCGCGTCCGGTGAGTTCGAAGGTGTCCTTGCCGAAGTCGTCGGCGACCGCGACCGTGCAGCCGCCGCTCAGCGGCAGGACGATCCACTCGCTCTCGCCGCTGTCGAAGGTGTGGCCGCCGCCGGGAGGCAGGTGCACCACACGCAGGCTGCTGTGGCCCCAGCCGGCGCTCTCGGGCGTCACGTCCACGGCGTACGGGCCGTTCGCCGTCGCCTTGCCCGCGGGAAGGTGATACGTCATCGTCCGCTCCTCCGCCTCTCCTCGGTCACCAAACGCCTGCTCACGGCAGTACCGGTCACAGCAGCCCCACGGCCGTGTCCACCGCCTCCTCCACGCTGCCCCCGGCCGGGTAGAGCAGCGAGCGGCCCACGACCATGCCCTGCACGGTGGGCAGTCTCAGGGCCTTGCGCCAGCGTTCGTAGGCCGCGGTCTGGTCCGCGGGGGAGCCCCCTATGTCGCCGCCGAGCAGGACGGCGGGCAGCGTGGAGGTCTCCAGGACCTCGGCCATGTCGTCGGGGTCGTGGGTGACGGGCAGTTTCAGCCAGGAGTAGGCGGAGGTGCCGCCGAGGCCCGAGGCGATGGCGACGGACCGCGTGACGGCCTCGGCGGACAGGTCGTTGCGGACCCGGCCCTCGACCCGGCGGGAAATGAACGGCTCTATGAACAGAGGCAGTTCGCGGGCGGCCATGGCGTCCACCGCGCGGGCGCTCGCCTCCATGGTGGCCAGCGAGCCGGGGTCGTCGTAGTCGATGCGCAGCAGCAGCTTGCCCGCGTCGAAGCGCAGCCGGGCGATGTCCTCGGCGCGGTGGCCGGTGAAGCGGTCGTCCATCTCGAAGGCGGCACCCGCGAGGCCGCCGCGGTTCATCGAACCCATGACGACCTTGTTCTCCAGCACCCCGAGCAGCAGCAGGTCCTCCAGCACGTCGGCGGTGGCGAGCACCCCGTCGACGCCGGGCCGGGACAGCGCGGTGCACAGGCGTTCCAGCAGGTCGGCCCGGTTGGCCATGGCGAGCCCGCGGTCGCCGACGCCGAGCGCGCCGCGCGCCGGATGGTCGGCGGCCACGATCATCAGGCGGCCGGAGTCGCCGATCAGCGGGCGGCGCTCCCGGCGCGCCGCGGCCTCGGCGATCGCCTCCGGGTGCCGGGCTCGGACCGCGGTGAGGTCCGGGATGCTGGAGATGCTCAGGGACAAGACGAAGCTCCGTTCAGGGGGTGGCTCGCGCGAGGAGGTCGTCGACCTCGGCCTCGGTGGGCATCGCGGAGGAGCAGGCGAGACGGGAGGCGACGAGGGCGCCGGCCGCGTTGGCGTACCGCATGATCCGCTCCAGGTCCCAGCCGGAGAGCAGACCGTGGCACAGGGAGCCGCCGAACGCGTCGCCCGCGCCGAGGCCGTTGACCACCTCGACCGGGACCGGCGGCACCTCGGCGGACCGGCCGTCGCGGTGCACGGCGAGGACGCCCTTCGGGCCCTGCTTGACCACGGCCAGCTCCACCCCGGCAGCCAGCAGCGCCTCGGCGCAGGCGCGGGGTTCGCGCACGCCGGTGGCGATCTCGCACTCGTCCAGGTTGCCGACCGCGACGGTCGCGTGCCGGAGCGCCTCGGCGTAGTGGGGGCGGGCCTGGTCCGGGTCGGCCCAGAACATGGGGCGCCAGTCCAGGTCGAAGACCGTGGTGCCGGACTTCGCGCGGTGGGCGAGGGCGGCCAGCGTCGCCGTACGGCTCGGCTCCTCGCTCAGTCCGGTGCCGGTCATCCAGAAGATCGAGGCCGCGCGGATCGCGTCGAGATCCAGCTCCTCCGGATGGATCTCCAGGTCGGGCGCCTTGGGGAGGCGGTAGAAGTACAGCGGGAAGTCGTCCGGCGGGAAGATCTCGCAGAACGTCACGGGGGTCGGGTACGCGGCGACCGGGGTGACCCACCGGTCGTCGACGCCGAACTCCTTCAGCGCGCCGTGCAGATAGCCGCCGAAGGGGTCGTCGCCCGTGCGGGTGACGACGGCCGTGGTGCGGCCGAGCCGGGCGGCGGCGACCGCCACGTTGGAGGCCGAACCGCCGAGAAACTTGCCGAAGGTCTCAACCTCCGCCAGGGGTACGCCCGTCTGCAGAGGATAGAGATCGACCCCGATGCGGCCCATCGTGATCAGATCGAAACGCGGGACTGACTCGGCCATGTGCGACGCTCCTCGGGCTGGGCGGGGGCCTGCCGCCTCCCAGGTGTATGACTCCTGGACGACGCTGTCAAGACTTTGTACTTACATTCGGACCTGTGAGTGAAATGATGTCTTGACAAAGTATTGACAGTGGGCGTCTCAAGGACTTGTATCCGGTCCCAGCGCAGCAACAGCCATTCTTCTCGGGTCTGGCACTCGGGTCTGGCACACGGCTCTCCCGTCGCACAGTCGCACAGTGAGGTGCAGGAAAAGATGGACCGCTCTTCGCACGCCCGCTCCCGCAGATTCGCCCCCGCCGTGGCCCTCGCCGCCGCCGCGGCCCTGACCCTCGCCGGCTGCTCCAGCAGCTCGGGCGGGAAGGAGGCCGACGACGAGGGCGACTCGGGGGCCTCCGCGGGCAAGGCGAACACCCCGCGCATGACCATCGCCCTGGTCACCCACCAGGCGCCCGGCGACACGTTCTGGGACATCGTCCGCAAGGGCGCCCAGACCGCCGCCGACAAGGACAACGTCAAGCTCGTCTACTCCGCCGACCCGAACGCCGGCAACCAGGCCAACCTGGTGCAGAACGCGATCGACCAGAAGGTCGACGGCATCGCCGTCACCCTGGCCAAGCCGGACGCCCTCAAGGGCGTCCTCGCCAAGGCCGAGAAGGCCGGCATACCCGTGGTCGGGCTCAACTCCGGTCTGGCGGACTGGAAGAAGCTCGGCCTGATGGAGTTCTTCGGCCAGGACGAGAGCGTGGCGGGCGAGGCGTTCGGCAAGAAGCTGAACGAGGTGGGCTCCAAGAAGGCCCTCTGCGTCATCCACGAGCAGGGCAACGTCGGCCTGACCCAGCGCTGCGACGGCCTGAAGAAGACGTTCGAGGGCTCGGTGGAGAACCTGTACGTCAACGGCGCCGACAAGCCCTCGGTCAAGGCGACGGTCACGGCCAAGCTGCAGCAGGACAGCGCCATCGACCACGTCGTCACGCTGGGCGCCCCGTTCGCCATGACGGCCGTGCAGTCCGTGGACGAGTCCGGCAGCAAGGCCGAGGTCGCCACCTTCGACCTCAACAAGGAGCTGACCGGCGCCATCGACAAGGGCGACATCGAGTTCGCCGTCGACCAGCAGCCCTACCTCCAGGGCTACCTCGCCGTCGACGGACTGTGGCTCTACAAGAACAACGGCAACTACAGCGGCGGCGGGGAGCAGCCGGTGCTGACCGGCCCGGCCTTCGTCGACAAGTCCAACGTCAAGGCCGTCGCCGAGTTCGCCTCGAAGGGCACCCGGTGATGAGCATGGCCCCACAGGCTGAGCCGGCGGTGGTCACGCCGCCGGCCCCCGGCCCGAAGGAGACCGACGGGCGGACCCGTGAGCGTCCCGTGGCGCTGCGGCTGCTCGCCCGGCCCGAGGTCGGGGTCTTCCTCGGCGCCGTCGCCGTGTTCGTCTTCTTCCTGATCGCCGCCCCCACGCTCCGCGACGGCGCCTCCATGGCGACGGTCCTGTACCAGTCGTCCACCATCGGCATCATGGCGCTGCCCGTCGCGCTGCTGATGATCGGCGGCGAGTTCGACCTGTCGGCCGGTGTCGCCGTGGTCACCTCGGCGCTCACCGCGGGCATGCTCAGCTACCAGCTGACGATGAACGTCTGGATGGGCGTGGTCGTCGCCCTCGTGGTCTCGCTCGCCGTCGGCGCCTTCAACGGCTGGGTGCTGGTGAAGACCGGACTGCCGAGCTTCCTGGTGACGCTGGCGACCTTCCTGGTCCTCCAGGGCGTCAACCTCGCCGTCACCAAGCTCGTCACCGGCAACGTCGCCACCGACGACATCAGCGACATGGACGGCTTCGACCAGGCCAAGGCACTGTTCGCCTCGTCCTTCGACGTGGGCGGCGTCGAGGTGAAGATCACGGTCGTGTGGTGGCTGGTCTTCGCCGCCCTGGCCACCTGGGTGCTGCTGCGCACCAAGTACGGCAACTGGATCTTCGCCGTCGGCGGCAGCCAGGAGTCCGCCCGCGCGGTCGGCGTGCCGGTCACCTTCACCAAGATCACGCTGTTCATGCTGGTCGGCTTCGGCGCCTGGTTCGTCGGCATGCACCAGCTGTTCTCCTTCAACACCGTGCAGTCGGGTGAGGGCGTCGGCCAGGAGCTGATCTACATCGCCGCGGCGGTCATCGGCGGCTGCCTGCTCACCGGCGGCTACGGCTCCGCCATCGGCCCCGTCTTCGGCGCCTTCATGTTCGGCATGGTGAACCAGGGCATCGTCTTCGCGGGCTGGAACCCGGACTGGTTCAAGGCCTTCCTCGGTGTGATGCTCCTCGGCGCCGTCCTCATCAACCTGTACGTCCGCCGCGCCGCGACCCGGAGGTGATCGGAAATGACCAGCAAGACCCCCGCCGCCCCCGGCACCCACGGCGCCGTCCTCGCCGACCCCGCGCCCGAGCAGGACCGCCCGCTCGTCGAACTGCGCCGCGCGGGCAAGGCCTACGGCAACGTCCGCGCCCTGCACGGAGTCGACCTCGCCGTCCACTCCGGCAGGGTGACCTGCGTGCTCGGTGACAACGGCGCCGGCAAGTCCACCCTCATCAAGATCATCTCCGGGCTGCACCAGCACACGGAGGGCGAGTTCCTCGTCGACGGCGAGGCCGTGCGCTTCAGCACCCCGCGCGACGCCCTCGACCGCGGCATCGCCACGGTCTACCAGGACCTCGCGACCGTTCCGCTGATGCCGGTGTGGCGCAACTTCTTCCTCGGCTCCGAGATGACCAAGGGCCCCTGGCCCGTGCGCCGCCTCGACATCGCCCGCATGAAGCGCACGGCCGACGAGGAACTGCGCAACATGGGCATCGTCCTGGACGACCTCGAACAGCCCATCGGCACCCTTTCCGGCGGCCAGCGCCAGTCCGTCGCCATCGCCCGCGCCGTCTACTTCGGTGCCCGCGTCCTCATCCTCGACGAGCCCACCGCCGCCCTCGGCGTCAAGCAGTCGGGCGTGGTCCTCAAGTACATCGCCGCCGCCCGCGAACGCGGCCTCGGCGTCGTCTTCATCACCCACAACCCCCACCACGCCTACATGGTCGGCGACCACTTCAGCGTGCTGCGCCTGGGCACCCTCGAACTCAGCGCCGCCCGCGCCGACATCACCCTGGAGGAACTCACCAACCACATGGCCGGCGGGGCCGAACTCGCCGCCCTCAAGCACGAGCTGGCCCAGGTCGGCGGCGTCGACGTGGCGGCGCTCCCCGACGACGCGGGCGATGCGGCGAAGGCCCCCGCGCCGGATACTGCCGACAGGACCGACACCACCGACACCACCGACAGGACCGACACCACCGACGGGACCGACAGGACCGAGAGCACCGCACCCGACAGCACCGCATCCGGTACCGCCGAAGGGAAGGCCTGAGCATGTCCTCTGCCCTCGACCGCATCCGCGTCGGCTCGGCCCCCGACTCCTGGGGCGTCTGGTTCCCCGACGACCCGCAGCAGGTGCCGTGGGAACGCTTCCTGGACGAGGTCACCGAGGCCGGCTACGACTGGATCGAACTGGGCCCCTACGGCTACCTCCCCACCGACCCGGCCCGGCTCACCGACGAGGTGACCCGGCGCGGGCTCAAGGTCTCGGCGGGCACCATCTTCTGCGGGCTGCACCGCGGTCCCTCCGAGTGGGACGCCACCTGGGAGCAGGTCGGCCGCGTCGCCGCCCTCACCAAAGCGATGGACGCGAAGCACCTCGTCGTCATCCCGTCCTTCTGGCGCGACGACAAGACCGCCGAGATCCTGGAGCCGCCAGAGCTGACCGGCGAGCAGTGGACCCACCTCACCCGGGGCATGGAACGCCTCGGCCGCGAGGTGCGGGAGACCTACGGCCTGGACATCGTCGTCCACCCGCACGCCGACACCCACATCGACACCGAGGAACACGTCGAGCGCTTCCTCGACGCCACCGACTCCGACCTCGTCAACCTCTGCCTGGACACCGGTCACTACGCCTACTGCGGCGGCGACAGCGTCAAGCTGATCGAGACCTACGGCGAGCGCATCGGCTACCTCCACCTCAAGCAGGTCGACCCGGAGATCCTCGCCGGGGTGCGGGAGGGCGGGGTGCCCTTCGGGCCGGCCGTGCAGCGCGGCGTGATGTGCGAGCCGCCGGGCGGTGTGCCGGAGCTGGGCCCGGTGCTCACGGCGGCCCAGGAACTGGGCGTGGACCTGTTCGCCATCGTCGAGCAGGACATGTACCCCTGCGAGCCGGACAAGCCGCTGCCCATCGCGGTGCGCACCCGGAAGTTCCTGCGGTCCTGCGGAGCCTGAGCCGGGTCCCGCCGGCGGGGGAGGGCCCCGCCGGCGTACCGCTCGGCGGGCCGTTGTCAGTGCTGCGCGCTAGCGTGCGCAGCACTGACACCTACACCTCGGCCCGTTCCGGGAGGCAGCCATGACCTCGCGTCTCAACCCGTACCTCAGCTTCGACGGCGACGCCCGACAGGCGATGGAGTTCTACGAGCAGGTGTTCGGCGGCACCCTGGCGCTGAGCACGTTCGGCGAGTCCGGCATGCCGGACCCCGCCTACGCCGACCAGGTCATGCACGCCATGCTGGAGACGCCGGGCGGCTTCACCCTCATGGCCGCCGACACCCCTCCCGGAATGGAGTACCGGCCGGGGAGCAACTTCTCGGTCAGCCTCAGCGGCGACGACGCGGCCGAGCTGCGCGGCTACTGGGAGAAGCTGTCCGCCGGCGGTTCCGTCGCCGTGCCCCTGGAGAAGCAGATGTGGGGCGACGTCTTCGGCATGTGCACCGACCGTTTCGGCGTCCCCTGGATGGTGAACATCAGCGAGCCGGCGAGCTGACCCCGCCGGCCCCGGCACCCTGTGCCCCGCTCAGCCCCGCCGCACCTCCGCGATCGTCACCGGACGGTGCTCGTGCAGCGACAGGGTGCACGCCTCGGCGATCCAGCCCGCCTCCAGCGCGTCCTCGACCGTGCAGGGGGAGGTGCGGACACCGGCGACGACCTCGGTGAACGCGGTCAGCTCGGCGCGGTAGGCGGCGGTGAAGCGGTCCATGAAGAAGTCGTGCGGAGTGCCGGCCGGGAAGGTCGTGCCCGGCTCCACCGAGCGCAGCGGCAGCTTGTCCTCCAGGCCGACGGCGATCGAGTCGTCGAAGCCGTGGATCTCCATGCGGACGTCGTAACCGCGGGCGTTGTGGCGGCTGTTGGAGACCACGGCGATGGTGCCGTCGTCCAGGGTGAGGATCGCGCCGGTGGTGTCCGCGTCGCCCGCCTCCCTGATGAAGTCGGCGCCGCGGTTGCCGCCGACGGCGTACACCTCGCTCACCTCCCGGCCGGTCACCCAGCGGATGATGTCGAAGTCGTGCACCGAGCAGTCCCGGAAGATGCCCCCGGAGGCGGCGATGTACGCGGCGGGCGGCGGCGCCGGGTCCAGCGTGGTCGACCGTACGGTGTGCAGCGTGCCCAGCTCACCGCCGAGCACCGCGGCCCGTGCGGCGGCGAACCCGGCGTCGAAGCGGCGGTTGTAGCCGATCTGGACCGGCACGTCGTGGCCCGCGAGCGCCTTGAGCACTTCGACGCCCTCCGCCATGGTGCGGGCGACGGGCTTCTCGCAGAAGACCGGCACGCCCGCATCCACGGCGGCGAGGATCAGGTCCGGGTGGGCGTCGGTCGCCGCCGCGACCACCACGCCGTCCACGCCCGCCGCCAGCACCGCCTCGGGGGAGTCCGCGACCTCGGCGCCGAACCGCTCGGCGGCGGCCCGCGCCGCGTCCGCGAAGGGGTCGGCGACGACCAGCGAGCCGACGGCGTCGAGTCCGGCGAGGGTCTCGGCGTGGAAGGCGCCGATGCGGCCGAGGCCGAGGATTCCGATACGCATGGGCTTCGCTGCTCCTTGTGTGGGGTGGTGAGGGGCGTCCGCGCCGGGTCCCGGGCCCCGCACGGCCCCGTTCACCGGCTCTCTCGTCGTTCGCGGCCCGCCCGCAGCTGCGCACGGAGCGCGTCGGGCGTCCACTCCTCGCGCAGCGCCAGCCGCACGAGGTCCGCCTGGGAGGGCGGGGCCAGTCCGTCGACCGGCGGATCCCGGTCGAGGTTCGTGGGGAAGGGGTACCCCTCCGCGCTCGCGGCGATCACCTGTTCCAGCCACCGCTCGCCCACGCCCTCGGCCTTCCGCCTCAGCAGCACCGGGTAGACGGCGTTCACCACCGCCTCCCGGTCCACCGTCTCCATGGCGCGGCCGAACGGCGAGGAGATCTGGAGCAGGTTGGCCATGCGGCGGACGTCCGCCGAGCGGTTGGTGCCCGCCGCGTGGAACAGCGCCGGGTTGAAGAACACGGCGTCGCCCTTGGCCAGCGGCAGCTGCACGTGGTGCGCCTCGAAGTACGCCCGGAACTCCGGCAGCCGCCAGGCCAGGTAGCCCGGCTCGTACTTCTGGGAGTGCGGCAGATACATGGTGGGGCCCGACTCCACGGGCATGTCGCGGTGCGCGACGGCGCCCTGGAGCGTGAGCACGGGGGAGAGGCGGTGCACGTGCGCCGGGTAGGCCGCGGCGGCCTCGGCGGACAGGAAACCGAGGTGGTAGTCGCGGTGCACCGTCTGGGCCGCGCCGCCCGGGTTGACCACGTTGATCTGCGAGGTGACCTGGTGGCCGGGACCGAGCCAGGCCCGGGCGACCAGGGACAGGGCGTCGTTGGCGTAGTAGTCGGCGAACGCCTCGGGGTCGTGCAGGGCCGCCTTCTCCAGAGCGTTCCACACCCGGTCGTTGGCCCCCGGCGCGGCGAAGTGGTCCCCGGCTGCCGCGCCCGAGGCGCGCTGCTCGGCGATCAGCGCGTCGAACACCTCGGTGGCCCGGTCGACCACCGCCGGGTCGGGGAAGGCACCCTCGAGGACGACGATGCCGGGTCCGTCGGCGAGGGCGTGGACGAGTTCGGCCGCCGTCTCGGGGTCGTCGCGCAGCCCTCCGGCGGCGTACACGGGCACGTTCTGCCGCACGGCCACGGCCCGCGGGCAGGCGGCCGGGTCGGTCGGCTGCTCGACGAGCGTGCGGAAGGCGCCGAGATCGCAGTCGTCCTCGGACAGCCGGACACGGTGGGCGTTGACGGGCGCTGGGGACATCGTCGTCCTTTCGCTGACAGGGGCGACGCGGTGCTGTCATTCTTGTCCTGACAAACGCGTCGAACAACCAGCAGGCGGCCATCAAAAACCCCTCAGGACGCGCCGCGCCGACGAAGCCGAGGAGCCGGTCATGGGGCACCCCTTCCCGATCCGGGAGATCGCACGTCAGGCGGGCCTGAGCGAGGCCACCGTCGACCGGGTGCTCAACGGCCGCGGCGGGGTGCGCGAGAGCACCGCGTACGAGGTGCGCCGGGCCATCGCCGACCTGGACCGCCAGCGCACCCAGGTCCGGCTGGTCGGCCGCACGTTCATGTGCGACATCGTGATGCAGGCGCCGGAACGCTTCTCCACCGCCGTGCGGACCGCGCTCGAGGCCGAACTGCCCGCCCTGCACCCGGCCGTGGTGCGCTGCCGTTTCCACTTCAGGGAGACGGGTCCGGTGGGCGAACTGACCGACACCCTGGACCGGATCGCCCGGCGCGGATCCCAGGGAGTGGTCCTCAAGGCCCCGGACGTCCCCGAGGTGTCCGCGGCCGTGGAGCGGCTGACCGCCGCCGGCGTCCCCGTCGTCACCCTGGCGACGGACCTGCCGGCCAGTCCCCGGGTGGCCTACGTCGGCATCGACGACCGGGCGGCCGGCGCGACCGCCGCCTACCTCACGGGGCAGTGGCTCGGCGACCGCCCGGGCAACATCCTCACCAGCCTCAGCAGCGGCTTCTTCCGCAACGAGGAAGAGCGTGAGATGGGCTTCCGCGGCGTCATGAGGGCTCGCCACCCAGGGCGGAGACTCGTCGAGATCGCCGAGGGGCAGGGCCTGGACGCCACCCAGTACGACCTGGTCCGGGCCGCGCTGGAACGCGATCCGGGCATTCGTGCGGTCTACTCGATGGGCGGCGGCAACATCGCCACCCTGCGCGCCTTCGCGGACCTCGGCCGCCCCTGCGACGTGTTCGTCGCCCACGACCTCGACCAGGACAACACCCGTCTGCTGCGCGAGCGGCGCCTGTCCGTGGTCCTCCACCACGACCTGCGCCAGGACCTGCGCGAGGCCTGCCGCCACGTGATGCGGGCCCACGGCGCCCTGCCGCCCGCCGGTCCGGCGCGGCCGTCGGTCATCCAGGTCGTCACACCGCACAACATGCCGCCCGACACCGCGACCGTGTGACGCGCGCCGCCGCCCCGGGCGTGTGACGCGGCCGTCCGGGCCCCCGCTCCTACCGTCGGGGGCATGTGGAAATCGACTCCGGCCGGCGGCCCCGAGCGGGTGGTGGCGCTGGCCGACGGCGTCTTCGCGATCGCCATCACCCTGCTCGTCCTGGACTTCTCCGTGCCCCGCGACCTGGACTCCGCGGCCTACCACGCCGAACTGCGCGACCTGGCGCCCAACTTCGGGGCGTACGTCCTCAGTCTGCTGGTGCTCGGGCTCTTCTGGCGCGACCACCGCCGGATCTTCGGCTTCGTCGAGCGGGTCGACGGCCAGCTGATCACCCTGTCCCTGGTCGGCCTGGGCGTCGCGGCCCTCGTCCCCTTCCCCACCAAGCTCATCTCCGAGTACGGACGGGACCCGGTCTCCGTCGCCGCCTACGCGGCGGCGGTCGCCGCCCTCGGCGCCGCCCACCTCGCGCTGCTCGCCGTGCTGGCGGGCCGGCCCTGGCTGCGCGGCGACGCCGCACCCGAGGAAGGGTTCCTGCTGTACGGCGCCGACATCGCGGCGTCGGTGGTGGTCTTCGCGCTGAGCATCCCGCTCGCCCTGGCGATCGGTCCCGCCGCCATGTGGAGCTGGCTCGTACTGGTCCCGGTCAAGGGCCTGCTGGGCCGGTGGGCGACGCGGGCCCGCCGCCGCGCCGCCGTCAGCCGGACACCTCGGGACTGACCCAGGTGCCGCGCTCCGCCGACCGCGTCATCGCGTCCAGTACGGCCGCGCTGTGCACGGCGTCCGTCAGGGTCGCGCCGTACGGCGTGCCCTCCGCGACCGAGCGCAGGAACCGGTGCGCCTCGACCACCTTCAGGTCGTCGTACCCCATGGCGTTGGCGGCGCCCGGCTGGAAGGCCGCGAACTCGCCGTGTCCGGGGCCGACGTGGACGGTGCTGACCGGCTGGTCCTGGTACGCGGTGCCGCGGCTGACGCCCAGTTCGTTCATGCGGCGGAAGTCCCAGTACACCGCGCCCGTGGTGCCGTGCACCTCGAAGCCGTAGTTGTTCTGCTCGGCGACCGATACCCGGCAGGCCTCCAGGACTCCGCGGGCCCCGGAGGCGAAGCGGAGCAGGCAGCCGACGTAGTCCTCGTTCTCGACCGGACCCGGCGCGCCGCCCGCAGCCCGGGAGTGGCCCGCCGTGGCGGCGGTCGGCCGGGCCCGTTCGGGCACGAAGACGGCCGTGTCGGCGGTCAGGGACGCGATCTCGCCGAGCAGGAACCGGGCGAGGTCGGCGCCGTGCGAGGCCAGGTCGCCGAGCACCCCGCTGCCGCCGCGCTCCCGCTCGAACCGCCAGGTGAGGGCACCCTCGGGATGGGCCGCATAGTCGCTGAAGAGGCGGATGCGGACATGGGTGACGGTGCCGATCTCCCCGGCGGCGATCAGGTCGCGGGCGGCCTCGACGGCGGGCGCGTTGCGGTAGTTGAAGCCGACCGCGCCCTGCACACCGGCCTCGGCCACCGCGTCCGCCACCGCGCGGGCGTCCTGGACGGTCAGTCCCACCGGCTTCTCGATCCAGATGTGCTTGCCCGCCCCGGCCATCGCCACGGCGATCTCGCGGTGCAGGAAGTTCGGGGCCGTGATGCTGACCGCCTGGATCCGCGGATCCGCGGCCACTTCGCGCCAGTCGCGGGTGGTCGAGGCGAAGCCGAACTGCGCGGCGGCCTCCTCGGCCCGCCCCGGCACCTCCTCGGCGACCGTCACCAGTTCGGGACGCAGCGCGAGGTGCGGGTAGTGGTGCCGGACGCGGGCGTACGCCTGGGTGTGCACCCGGCCCATCCAGCCGAAACCGACGACGGCGACACCGAGCGCGTCCACCATGAGAGCCCCTCTGCGAACCGGTCCCTGCTCTGTCCCGCCCACCCTCTGCGGAGCGTCGGCATCATGTCAACCTTTTGACAGGACAAAGGTCCGCGCCCGGATCCGGGCTGTCCAGCGCCGGGAACGCCCGGCGCGCGCACCTGGTCCGGCGCATCACCCGGTCCGGGGTGCCTGGCCGAGGTCGATCGCGTACGCCTTGCGCAGCGTCTCGTGCACCGTCCACGTCGTACGGTCGCCCGCGCGCAGCACGGCCAGGTCGCCCGGTCCGACGGTGAGGGTCGGGCCGTCCGCCACCTCGATGGTGGCCGAGCCGCTCAGCACGACGAACATCTCGTCCGCCTCGGTGTCGGTGACGACGCCCGGCGTGATCTGCCAGACACCCCGCACCCGGCGCCCGTCCGACGACTCCCAGACCACCCCGCCGGCCACCTCGGGCGTGCCGGACACGATCTGGCCGGGGGAGAGCGGCTCGGGTCGAGCTCGGCGTCGGGGATGTGGACGCGAATAACGAAAACAAAATTGTTGACAATCTTGTTTGGCTAGATTTACGTTCGACAGGCACTCACTCAGGGAGGGCAACCATGCCGAACCAAGCCCGTCCGGGCACCGGGGAGCAGGCGAAACAGCTTGCGCTCGGTCAGCTGCGGCAGGCGATCCTGCGCGGCGACATGGCACCCGCGCAGCGGCTGGTGGAGAACGAACTCGCCGAGCAGTTCGGCGTGACCCGGGCCAGCATCCGGGCCGCGCTGATCGACCTGGAGTCCCAGGGGCTCGTCGAGCGCATCCGCAACCGAGGTTCACGGGTGCGGGTGGTGACCGTGGAGGAGGCCGTCGCCATCACCGAGTGCCGACTGGTCCTCGAAGGGCTCTGCGCGGCCAAGGCCGCCGCCGCCGTCGACGACGGGCAGATCGCCCAGCTGAAGGACCTGGGCACGGCGATGCGCAAGGCCGTGGCCGGCGGGGAACCGCTGACCTACTCGGACCTCAACCACGAACTCCACGCCCGCATCCGGGAGTTCTCCGGCCAGCTGACGGCCGTGGAACTGCTGGAGCGGCTCAACGCCCAACTGGTGCGGCACCGCTTCCAGCTGGCGCTGCGCCCGGGACGTCCGCAGCAGTCCCTGAACGAGCACCTGGCCATGATCGAGGCGATCGGGGCCAGGGACCCACAGGCCGCCGAGGCGGCCGTCCGGGCCCACCTCACCAGCGTGATCGAGGCGCTGCGCGACTGACACACGCACCGAGGCGGGCGCCCCCTGTCCACCAAGGAGAAGTCACCCATGACGTACGGCAACGCGCCCGCCGCCGTCCCCCGCTCGACCCTCGTCGTCACCGCGCACGCCGGGGACTTCGTGTGGCGGGCGGGCGGCGCCGTCGCACTGGCCGCATCCCGCGGGGAGAAGGTCACCATCGCGTGCCTGACCTTCGGCGAGCGCGGCGAGTCGGCCAAGGCCTGGCGCGAGGGGAAGAAGCTGGCCGAGATCAAGGCGCTGCGCCGGGAGGAGGCCGAGAGGGCCGCCGCCGTCCTGGGCGCCGAGGTCCGCTTCTTCGACGCCGGCGACTACCCGCTGGCCGTCACCCCGGAACTGACCGACCGGCTCGTGGAGCTCTACCGGGCCACCCAGCCCGACGTCGTGCTCACCCACCCGGTCGAGGACCCGTACAACGGCGACCACCCGGCCGCCAACCGCATGGCCCTGGAGGCGCGGGTCCTCGCGCAGGCCATCGGCTACCCCGGCGAGGGCGAGATCATCGGCGCCCCGCCCGTCTTCTACTTCGAACCGCACCAGCCCGAGATGAGCGGCTTCCGGCCCGAGGTGCTGCTCGACATCACCGAGGTCTGGGAGACCAAGCGCAAGGCGATGGAGTGCCTCGCCGCCCAGCAGCATCTGTGGGACTACTACACCGACCTGGCCGTCCGCCGGGGTGTCCAGCTCAAGCGCAACGCGGGCCCCAACCTGGGGCTGGCGCACAAGACCATGGCCGAGGCGTACATGCGGCCGTACCCGCAGATCGCGAAGGAACTGGCATGAGCGGCGTCGTCGTCACCAACCCCCCGAAGGCCGCGGCCGAGGACGTCACGGCGCTCGCCGGGTACGGCGTGGCCACGGTCGGCGAGGCCATGGGCCGTGCCGGACTGCTCGGCCCGGAGATCCGCCCCGTCCAGCAGGGCGTACGGATCGCGGGCACCGCGGTCACCGTGCTCAGCTGGCCCGGCGACAACCTGATGATCCACGCCGCCGTGGAGCAGTGCGGCGAGGGTGACGTCCTCGTGGTCACCACCACCTCGCCGTCCACCGACGGCATGTTCGGCGAACTGTTCGCCACCGCCCTCCGGCGGCGCGGCGTACGCGGACTCGTCATCAACGCGGGCATCCGCGACACCCAGGAGCTGCGGGACATGGGCTTCGCCGCCTGGTCCCGGGCCGTCTGTGCGCAGGGCACGGTCAAGGCCACCGGCGGCTCGGTCAACGTGCCGGTCGCCGTCGACGGCCAGGTGATCCGCCCCGGCGACGTGGTCGTCGCCGACGACGACGGCGTGGTGGTCGTCCCCCGCGAGCGCGCCCGGCAGGTGGCCGAGGCGTCCGGGGCCCGCGAGAAGAAGGAGGCCGCCGCCCGCGCCGCCTTCCTCGAAGGCCAACTCGGCCTCGACCGCTACGGACTGCGCGAGAAGCTCGAGCAACTCGGCGTCACCTACCGGTCGTACGACGAGTACACCGCCGGAGAACAGCGGTGACCGGCACCGGCACGGGCACCGGCACCGGCACCGAGGGGGTGCGCTGCACGCTGATGCGCGGCGGCACCTCCAAGGGTGCCTACTTCCTCGCCGGCGACCTGCCCGCCGACCCCGGCGCCCGCGACGACCTGCTGCTGCGCGTCATGGGCAGCCCCGACCCGGGCCAGATCGACGGCCTTGGCGGCGCGCACCCGCTGACCAGCAAGGTCGCCGTGGTCTCCCGCTCGGCGGATTTGGCGGCGGACGTCGACTACCTGTTCCTCCAGGTCGCCGTGGACGCCCCCGAGGTCACCGATCGGCAGAACTGCGGCAACATCCTCGCCGGCGTGGGCCCGTTCGCCGTCGAGCGCGGCCTCGTACCGGCCGGCGAGGCCGAGACCTCCGTCCGCATCCGCATGCTCAACACCGGCGAACTGGCCGTCGCGACCTTCCCGACCCCCGGCGGGCGCGTCGACCACACCGGGGACACCGCGATATCCGGCGTCCCCGGCACCGCCGCGGCCGTCGTCATCGAGTTCCCGCAGGGCGCCGGCCCCCTCCTGCCCACCGGCAACGTCCGCGACACCGTCGCCGGTACGGAGGTGACCTGCGTCGACAACGGCATGCCGGTCGTCCTGATCCCGGCCGCCGCGCTGCAGGTCACCGGGTACGAGGCACCGGCCGACCTGGAGGAGGACACGGCGCTCGCCGACCGGCTCCGCGAGATCCGGCTGGCCGCCGGGCACCTGATGGGCCTCGGCGACGTCGAGGGCGCCACCGTGCCCAAGCCGACCCTGCTCGCACCGCCCCGGCACGGCGGCGCGGTCACCACCCGCACCTTCGTCCCCGTGCGCTGCCACACCTCCATCGGCGTCCTGGGAGCCGCGAGCGTGGCGGCCGGGCTGCGCGTTCCCGGCGGCGTGGGGGAGGGGATCGCCCGGCTCCCCGAATCCGGCGACCGCGTACGCGTGGAGCACCCCACCGGCTTCCTGGAGGTCGGGCTCGAACTCGACCCCGGGCCGCTCGTGGTCCGTCGTACCGCCGTCGTACGCACCGCGCGCAAGATCTTCGACGGCACCGTCTTCCCCCGGTCCGCCGCGACGGCACCGATTCCCGCACAACGCCCTGGAGGCCACCATGACTCCGCCGCTCGGTGACATCGCCCATGTCGGGCACGCCCAGCTCTTCACGCCCGACCTGGACGCGAGCGTCGCCTTCTTCACGGACTACCTGGGCCTGACCGTCAACGGGCAGGACGGCGACACCGTCTACCTGCGCACCTACGACGACTACGAGCACCACAGCCTCGTCCTCACCGCCCGTGCGCAGCCCGGCCTCGGCCGCCTCGCGCTGCGCACCTCCGGCGAGGACGCGCTGCGGCGCAGGGTGGCTGCGCTGGAGGCGGCGGGGCGGCCCGGCAAGTGGGTCGAGGACGAGCCCGGCATCGGCGAGCTGTACCTCACCACCGACCCCGACGGGCACGAACACGCCCTGTACTGGGAGAGCGAGCACTACCGGGCGCCGGACGGACTGAGGCCGGCCCTCAAGAACCAGCCGCAGGCCAAGCCCAACCGGGGCGTCGGCGTACGCCGCCTGGACCACGTCAACTTCCTCGCCGCCGACGTGCTCGCGAGTGCCGAGTTCCAGGAACGGCTCCTCGGCGCCCGGCCCACCGAGCAGATCCGGCTCGACTCCGGGAAGATCGCCGCCCGTTGGCTGACCTTCACCAACAAGTCCTACGACGTCGTCTACACCGAGGACTGGACGGGCTCCTCGGGACGCCTGCACCACATCGCCTTCGCCGCCGACACCCGTGAGGACATCCTGCGCGCCGCCGACCTCGCCGTCGACACCGGCGTGTTCATCGAGACGGGCCCGCACAAGCACGCCATCCAGCAGACGTTCTTCCTCTACGTCTACGAGCCCGGCGGCAACCGCGTCGAACTGTGCAACCCGCTCACCCGCTTGGTGCTGGCGCCCGACTGGCCGCTCATCACCTGGACCGAGGCCGAGCGTGCCAAGGGGCAGGCCTGGGGCCTGAAGACCATCGAGTCCTTCCACACCCACGGCACTCCGCCGGTCGCCTGACACCTTCCCGACCAGGTTCCACACAGGGGGTGGGCCGCGCACGTCCGCGCGCGGCCCACCCCCAAATCGTTGCTGAGATTGTTAACAAAAGCGTTGACACTCATGGAGCGCGGTCCTTAGCTTCGCCCCATCACACGTCCCCTCCAGGCACCGCCTCCTGGACGAGAGGAAACAACGATGTCCTCCTCACCCGCGCTGTCCGCCCGGGGCAGCAGACTCGCCCTGCTGGTCGTCGGCCTCTGCTGGCTGGCCGTCCTCTTCGACGGCCTGGACATGTTCATCTACGGCTCCGTGCTGCCCCACATGCTTCAGGAGAAGGCCCTCGGCATCACCTCGGGCCAGGCCGGCGACCTCGGCAGCTACGCCACCTTCGGCATGCTGGTCGGCGCGCTGGCCGCGGGCACGGTCGCCGACCGGATCGGCCGCAAGAAGCTGATGGTCTCCTGCGTCGCGCTCTTCTCACTGGCCTCCGGCCTGTGCGCGATCGCCGGGAGCGTCGCCGTCTTCGGCCTCGGCCGGACCCTCGCCGGCGTCGGTCTGGGCGGACTGCTGCCGACCGCGATCAGCATGGTCTCCGACTACGCCCCGCGGGGCCGCGCCGCGATCACCATCGGCCTGCTGATGACCGCCCACCACGCCGGCGGCATCCTCTCCGCCTACGTCGCCCTGTGGATCGTCGAACCGCTCGGCTGGCGCTCCGCCTTCTGGGTCTGCGTGGTCCCGCTGCTCTTCGTCCCGGTGCTCCTGAGGTTCCTGCCCGAGTCGCTCAGCTTCCTCGTCGCCCGGGGCCGCACCGAGGAGGCCGGCACGCTGGCCGGCCGCTACGACGTCGAACTGCCCGCCGCCCCTGCCGGCGAGCCCGCCGCCGCCCGCTGGGAGAGCCTCGCGGGTCTCTTCCGCGGCCGCGAGTGGAGCCAGACCCTGCTGTACTGGCTGGCCTCCTTCGGCGGACTGCTCCTCGTCTACGGCGTCGCCACCTGGCTGCCCACCCTGATGCGCGGCGAGGGCTACGAACTGGGCTCCGCGCTGACCTTCGTCGTGCTGTTCAACCTCGGCGGCATAGTCGGCATGCTGGTCGCGGGGCGCGCCTCCGACCGGTTCGGCGCCCCGCGCATCTCGGCGATCTGGTTCGCGCTGACCGCCTGCGGGGTCTTCCTGCTCAGCGTCCACATGCCGCTGGCGCTGACCTTCGCGGTGGTCTTCCTCACCGGCGTCTTCCTCAACAGCGCCCAGACCATGATCTACGCGACCGTCTCCATCGGCTCCGCCCCGGCCAACCGCGCCACCGCCGTCGGCTGGACCTCCGGCATGGGCCGCTTCGGAGCCGTCTTCGGACCCTGGCTCGGCGGCCAACTGCTCGCCGCGGACAAGGGCGACTGGGGCTTCACCGCCTTCGCGATCGCCGGCTTCTCGTCCATGGTCTTCATCGGCATCGCGGCCCTGCGCACGAGGACCACCGGCCCCCAGCCGGCCCCGGCCCACTGAAGCGCCCCCGAGGGGGCGCGGGGCTGTGACATTGTGCGGCTCCACCGCGCGAGCGCGACCGGCCACAACGCACCCGCGGCCGGCCACGCGCCCCCGGTGAAACGGTGCTGAGCCGTAAGCCGACCGCAGGTCACCGTGCCCCACCGCGCAGCCGACCGCAGGTCACCGCCCCCGCCGGGACAGCCACGCGGCAACCACCGCGCCGGAGACGTTGTGCCAGACGGAGAACACCGCGGCAGGCAGCGCCGCCAGGGGGCTGAAATGGGCGGTGGCCAGCGACGCGGCGAGGCCGGAGTTCTGCATGCCGACCTCGAAGGCCATGGCACGGCTGCCGGGCTCGCCCAGCCGGCCGAGGCGCCCCGCGCCGTAACCGAGGGCGAGTCCGAGCCCGTTGTGCAGCACGACGGCGACGAAGACCAGCCCCGCGGCCGACTTGATGGCGTCCGCACTGCCTGCCACGACGACGGCCACGATCACGGCGATCGTCAGCGCGGACAGCCAGGGCAGCGCCGGCAGCGCCCGCCGCACGAACCGTCCCGCGAGCACCCGTACGACGACGCCGGCGAGGACGGGCAGCAGCACCGTCTTGAGGATGTCCGTGACCATGGACCCGGCGTCCACCGGGAGGTACTCGCCGGCCAGCAGCAGCGTCAGCGGCGGGGTCACCAGCGGGGCGACCAGCGTGGAGACGGTCGCGACGGAGACCGACAGGGCGACGTCGCCGCGGGCCAGGTAGGTCACCACGTTGGACGCCGTCCCGCTGGGGGCGCAGCCGACCAGGATCACGCCCGCGGCGAGCTGGGGCGGGAGGTCGAGCAGGTGGGCGACCGCCCAGCCGAGCCCCGGCATGATGACGTAGTGCGCGACCAGCCCGAGCGCCACCGCCCAGGGGCGCCTGGCGACCCCGCGGAAGTCCTCCGGGGTCATGGTGATGCCCATGCAGAACATCACGACACCCAGCAGGTACGGCACCGCCTCGCTCCACCCGGTGAAACTCCCGGGGAGCAGCAGGCCGAGGGCGCCGGCCAGGAGGACGAGGACCGGGAAGACGGTCACAGCACGCCGCGCGGAACGGTCGCCGGTCGCGTCGTCGCCGAGGTGTTCGGTTCGTTCTGTTCGTTCGGTTCTTTCGGTACGCACCGTGCGAGACAACGCCTGGTGGGCGGCCCGACGCAACGCCGTCTCGCGATGTGATCAGCCCATCCGGTCCTCCGCGGCCGGCCGCGAACACCGCCGGAACGCCCTGTTCGTCGCCGTCGATCCCGCGTCCTCCGGTGGCAGAGCCGCGGACGGGGTACCGGTGGCACCGAAGGTGTGGCGCGACCTCACCGAGCGGGCGGCGGCGTCCGGTGTCACCCCACCCGGAACCGTGTAGCGGCCCCTGTACGTCGCCGGCCGCCCCGGAGGGGAGGGGCCGGCCGGCGACTCCGCCCCGCCGCCCGGATGAGGTAGGCTTGACCAGCGCGATCACGGAAATAACGGGTCGCACATCGGGACGTGGCGCAGCTTGGTAGCGCACTTGACTGGGGGTCAAGGGGTCGCAGGTTCAAATCCTGTCGTCCCGACGGTGTGCGAAGGGTCTTCGCGGGCGAAAGCTCGCGGAGACCCTTTTCGCCGGGGCACGGGCCGTCCCGCAGGTCACCTCGAACGAATGGCCGTGTCCGCCGCCCCCCAGCGGCGGACACGGCGTGGGCCGCGGAACGTCTGCCCTCCCCCGAAGGAGACGTTCCGCGGCCGGCCCCCGGCGCCGGTCCGTGGCCACGGCGCCCGGGCGTCTGCGGGACGCGGTCACCAGTACATGACCGCCGTCTCGCCCGCACCCCACGAGGAGTACAGGCGCACCCGGACGACATAGCGGCGGCCCTTGACGAAACGGGCCCTGATCGTGGCGTTGCGGGGGCTTCCGCCGTCGTCCTGTCCGGCGAAGTAGCGGGGCACGCCGTCCCGCTCCTCGAAGACGACGACGACGGCGTCGCTGTCGCCGAAGGTGCCCACGGTGTACTCGCGGGTCTCCGGCGGATCCACCCGGAAGTCCGCCTGCTCGCCGGGCCCGAGACCCAGCGGCACCGAGCGGAAGGGCACCAGCGGACCGGGCCGGCCGGTGGGCGGGTACCAGCGCAGGGCGAACTCCTTGTCGGCGGCGGAGAGAACACCGGGCGGGTGCAGACCGGAACGGTAGTGCTCGGGCTCCAGTATCAGACCCGACGGGAAGGGGTACTCCATGATCGACTGCGGGTCCCAGACCGGGCCGTTGGCCTCGTCGCCGTCGAGCTTGCGCAGGATGTTGTGGAAGGTCCGCTCCCGGCTCCAGTGGTTGGGCGGGCCCGCCAGCTCGGCGTAGACGGCCTCGTCGTCCCAGAGGATGCCGGCGAACGGGCTCTGGTGCTCGTGCAGCATGCCGAGCGCGTGCCCGATCTGGTGCAGGGCCGTCGCACGCTCACCCGGCGCGGTCAGGTCCCAGCCGAAGTTCATCGTACGGTCGTTGAGCCCCACCCGGAGCGCGTCCTTGCCCACCGCCGACCAGGATCCGTCGCCGGGCTGGAAGCCGATGCGCAGCTCCGCCTCCGACCGGTCGTGGACCTCTGTGAGACCGAGCCCGATGCCGAGGTCGCGCCATTCCCGGAAGCAGTCGCGCACCACGTCCCGCTGCTCCTCGGTCCCCACCCACGACCCGCGCCGCGGTCGGCCGGTACCCGGCATCGGGACCACCGAGGTGTCGATGTCGCCGCCGAGGAAGCAGTAGTGCAGCACGGTCGAGTTGACCCACATCCGCTGCCCGCCGACGAGCGCGGCGGCCCGCTCGGCGGCCAGCCCCGGCGCGATCACGGGGGCGGGCTGCCGCGCGAGCGAGCAGTAGCGTGCGGTCATGGCCGCCAGGGTGCCGTCCGGCCCGCCCCCGGCGCCTGAGTCGAGGGGTACTCAAGTCGCCCTGTATCAGGGATGAGTAGGCCGACTCATGTTCCCGTGACGACTTATCTGCGGGACGCGAAGAGGCTGGACGCCCCCTGGCCGTTCACCGGGCGGGCGGACGAACTGGAGCTGGTGCGCAGGTCGGTGGCGGCCGGACGGGGCGGCCTGGTGGTGACGGGCCCGGCGGGTGCGGGCAAGACCAGGCTCGTGACGGAGGCCGTGCGCGGCTCGGACTGCGCCCGGGCCGCCGGGACGCCCGAGACCCGGGACATCCCCTTCGCCGCCTTCGCCCACCTGCTGCCCGAGAGCGTCACCCTGCACCGGGCGGTGCACCTCCTGTCCGGCGTACGGCTGCTGCTGGTCGACGACGCCCACCTGCTCGACGGCTCCTCCGCCGCCCTCCTGCACCAGCTCGCCGTGCACGGCCGCACCCGCCTCCTGGTCGTCGCCACCGACGACGTCCCCGTACCGAGCGCCGTGTCCCGGCTGTGGTCCGGGGAACTGCTGCCGCGCCTCGCCCTGGAGGCGCTGCCCCGTGAGGAGACCGCGGAACTCCTCACGGCAGGCGCGGACACCGCCCTGGAGCCGCTCACCGTCGACCGGCTGCACCGCCTGTGCCGGGGCGACCTGCGCCTGCTGCGCGAGCTGCTGGGCGCCGCGCGCGAGGAGGGCCTGCTCGTGCCGGTGCCCGGCACGGACCGGCACGCGTGGCGGGGGCCCGTACCGATCACCCGTGCGGTACGGGAACGCACCGCACGGATCCTCGACCGCGTGCGCACCGAGGAGCGGGAGACCCTTGACCGGCTCGCCTTCGCCGAGCCCCTGCCCCTGGACCTGGACCTCGATGCCCTGGATCTGCGGACCCTGGAGAAGCTGGAGGCCGAGGGCCTGGTCACCGTCGACGACGACGGCGCCACCCGTCTCGCGCACCCGCTGCACGGCCCGGTGCTGCGCGCCGCCGCGGGCCGGCTGCGGGCCCGGCGCCTGGCCCGCACCTCCGACCGGACCGGGCCCGCCCTGGAGGCGGAGCGGTCGGCACTCGCCCTGCGCGTCGAACAGGCGGACGTACGGCCGGTCGAGACCCCGGTGGGGGACTGGCTGGCCGCCGAGGGAGCACCGCTGCCGGGCGCCTACGCGGCGCTGCGCGCCCGGTACGCACGGCTGCGCGGCCGGCTGCGCGACGCCGAGGCCTGGGCCCGCGCGGGCCTGCGGGACGCGCACGACGACGCGGCCTGCCGCGACGAACTCGCCCTGGCCGTCGCACAGTCCGGCGACGACCCCGCGAATTGCGGCGGTACGGCGGGCGCCTGGGCCGCCGCCGCCCGCGGCGACCTGGACGAGGCGGTCCGGACAGCCGCCGCGGGCGACCCGTACGACGCCGTCCGGTTCGGCGCGCCCGAGCGGGTGACCGGCAGGCTGGCCGGCGTCTTCGCCGCCCACGCCGACGCCCTCGCACACCAGGACGGCCCGGCGCTCGACCGGGTCGCCGGGGAACTGGAACGGCGCGGCTTCCTGCTCTTCGCGGCCGAGGCGAACGCCCAGGCGGTAGGCGCCCACCGCGACCCCCGGGCCGCCCGCACCGCCCGTACCCGTGCCGTCGCGCTCGCCCGGCGCTGCCAGGGCGCCCGCACCCCCGCGCTGTCCGGCCTGGTGCTCGGCGAACTCACCGCCCGCCAGCGGCAGATCGTCACGCTCGCCGCAGCGGGCCTGAGCAACCGGCAGATCGCCGAGCGGCTCACCCTCTCCGTCCGCACCGTCGGCAACCACCTCTACGGCGCCTACACCCGCCTCGGCGCGGGCGACCGCGCCGCCCTGCCCTGGCTGACGGAACTGCCCGAGCCGCTGCCCGCCTGACCCGGCGGCCGGGGCACCGGCCCCTCAGGCCGCCCCGAACGCCGTGAACGCCCACCCCGTCGCCTGGTGCACCGCGTCGTCGGGCAGCGAGGCCCGCGCGTCACGCAGCGCCTCCGCCAGGGACAGTCCCGCGTCCAGCCCCTTGTGCAGCGCGAGCATCAGCGGCACCACGGCGGCGTCGTTGACCGGCGCGGTGCACGCCACCACCCCGGCCGTCCCCAGCGGCAGCAGCGCGGTGACGAGGCCGAGCAGCTCGTCGGCGCCGACCGAGGCGAAGCGCGCGGTGTCGCAGCAGGGCAGGATGATCCGGTACGGGCTGCGGTCGAGCCGCTCGAAGTCGTGCACGATCAGCGGCCCGTCCGCCATCCGCAGCGAAGAGAACAACGGGCTGTCCGCCCGGAAGGTGCCGTGCGCCGCGATGTGCGCCAACGCGGCCCCGTCCAGCTCCCGCAACACCCGCGGCACCCGCGCCGCGTCCCCCTCCAGCACGGTGGGCCCACCGCGCGGGACCGGGGCGCCGGGGGCCCGGGCCGGGCGTACGCGCGGTGAACGGCCGTCCGCGGCACGCGCGTCGGCCCACGGCTCGGAACCCGGCACACCCTCCCCGCCCACCGCGGACGGCTGCCCCGGACCGGCCGCCGTGGCCGGACCGTCTCGGCCGGCCGTCACGAACACCTTCCCCTCGCCCACCACCGTGGCAGGAACTGCACCACCGGCCGCCCGGGGCCGGGCACGGTGATCGGCAGTCCCTGGCGGGGACCCGTCGTCGGGCCGTCGGGGTCGGGTGGCGGGGTCGGGTGCCGTGGTTTCTGTTTCGTTGCCGGCCGGTCCGGTCTGGGTCCGGTGGTCGTGTTGTCGGGGTGGGGTCCGGTGGCCGGTCGTTCCGGGCCGGGTTTCGTCGTTGGGTTGCCGGGGTCGGGTGGTGGGGTCGGGTGCTGTGGTTTCTGTTTCGTTGCCGGCCGGTCCGGTCTGGGTCCGGTGGTCGTGTTGTCGGGGTGGGGTCCGGTGGCCGGTCGTTCCGGGCCGGGCTCCGTCGTCGGGCTGCCGGGGCCGGGGCCGGGGTGTGGGGTCGGGCGCCGCGGCCGGGGTTGTGTCGCCGGTCGGTTCGGTTCGGGGACCGGCGTCGGTCGTTCCGGGGCGCCTCCCGTCGGTGGTCGTCCCGAGCGGTGAGTCGCCGTCGGTCGCGCGGCCTCCAAGCACGGCGTCGGCCGGCCCGTGTGGGGCCCCGTACCCGCCCCCGGTCGGCCCGTGTGGGGGCCAGTACCCGCCCTCGGCCGGCGGGGGCCACGTCTCCCCGTGCTCGGGCGCGCGCACCGCCCCGTACCGTTGCGCGAGTTCCGTGATCTCGGCGCCGCCGGTCGCCAGGCCCGGGCCGCGGACCAGGACCTGAAGGCCGCCGGGCGGGGGAGCGGTGTCCCTCGCGCGCAGCCAGCTGCTCGCCGACGGCGACACGCTCAGGACCCGGTCGCGCAGGACGGGCAGCAGGGCCCACGGCACCCGGTGCAGCCGGCCGGGCGGGACCACGACGACCGGACCGGAGCCGAGGTGTGCCGCGGCGGGGCCCAGCAGCAGGTGCTGAAGCCGTGCGCCCGCCGCCTCCACCAGCGGCAGCCGCGCCTCGGCGCCCGGATGGGCCAGCCGCCGCAGACCGGCCTGCACGTGCTCCGCCTCCGCCTCCGCATCGGCCAGCGGCCCGGCCTCGAACCGCCGTACCCGGCCCTGTCCGCACAGCAGCACCTGCACACGCCCGTCCAGCACCGCCAGCTCCACCAGCCGCACGTCGTCGCCCAGCCGTCGCAGCAGCCGACGGACGTCGAACCGGTCGCCGTCGCCCGGTGCCTCGCCCCGCATGTGCAGGGTGCGGGAGCGGATCTCCCGTTCCAGGCGCCGCTGTTCGCGCTCCAGCGCGGGCGCGGGCCGGCCGCCGTCCGACCGAGCCTCCTCCGCACGGGCCGCGAGCTCCCGGAACGCCGTCATGGCGGTCAGCAGGACCGGATCGGCCGGCGGCCGGGTCGGCGGCGCCGACAGCACGGTCGCCCGCCAGCGCTCGCTCCAGCCCAGCAGCCGCCGCGGCCCGCCCGAGACCAGCGACGCCCGCTGCGCCAGCGCCGCCAGTTCCGCGCCCTGCGCGGTGGCCCGGGCCCGCAGCTCCGAGGCGCCCAGCGTCATCCGGTGGTCGTCGAGTACGTCGAGACCGCGCCGGCAGGCCTCGAGTACGCCCCGCGGCGACCCGGCCGCCCGCGCCCGCAGTGCCTGTGCCGCCCAACCAGTCATCCGCGCCAGCGGCGGCCCGCTGTGCCGGCTGCGCGCGGCCACCGCCAGGTGCCGTTCCGCGTCGGCCGTCCAGCCGAGGTCCAGCGCGATCCGGCCCGCGAGCAGCGAGGCCTCCGGCGCCGCCGGAGCCCCGAAGTCCGCCAGCCGCTCCGCCACCGCCGCGGCGTCCGCGACCAGCCGGCCAGAACCGCGCCCCGTGGCGACCCGCGCCTCGATCAGCACCAGCCGGGCGTGCGTCTCGTACCAGGTGCGCCGCTGCCCGGCGAAGAGACGTACGGCGACGGCCGCGCGCGCCAGCGAGGTCTGCGGCTCTCCCGCGAGCCGGGCCGCCCGCGCGGCCACCAGCAGCAACTCCGCCTTGCGGGTGGACTGTCCGCCCATCCCGTCCAGCGCCGCGATCGCCCCGTCCGCCTCCGCCAGCGCCTCCGTGGCCAGACCCGCCGCCATCAGCACCTCGCAGCGCCGGATCGTGAGCATGAACGTCGGCGTGCCCAGCTTCGCGTACCGCTCCTCCGCCTCGTCGAGCAGCCGCAGCGCCGCCGGCACGTCACCCGACCGGAACGCCGCGAGACCCCTGCTCTCCACCGCGTCGGCCTTGTCGTGCTCCTGGCCCGTGGTGTCCCACAACGCCTCCGCCGCCGTGAAGTCGGCGTCGGCCCGCTCGACCGAGCCCTGCGCCAGATGCACCGTCGCCCTGAGCGTCAGCGCCCGCGCCGTCCAGATCACGTCGTCCACCTGACGCAGCACCGGGATCGCCCGCCGCACGTCCTCCAGCGCCTCGCCGTGCCGGCCGAGCACCCACCACACGTACGCCCGCCGGAACAGCACCCGCGCGCGCGTGTGCCCGCTCCCGCGCGCCACGCCCCGCTCGAACGCCTCCAGCCCCGCCCGCGTACGCCCGGCGTGCACCAGCGCGACCCCGAGCGTGGCCAGGACGTCCGCCTCCCGCTCGGCCGAGTCTGCGCGGGCGGCCAGGTCGCGGGCACGCCGCAGATGGGCCAGGGCCCGCCGGGTGTCGCCGAAGTCCCGCTGCCAGATGCCGATCACCTGATGGGCAACCGAGGCGTGCAGCGGCGAGGGATCGGCGCCGAGTACCTCCTCCGCCCGCGTCAGCGCTTCGCCCGGGGCGGCGAACACCATCGGCAGCAGTTCGAGAACCGAGTCGTTTCGCGCTGTCACCCCACGGATGGTAGTGCTCCGGAACCACGCCACACAGGTTCGAGTCTGTATCAATCGGCCACTCCGGGACTCTGATTGACGACCGCAGCCATCACCGTGGTCACGACCGCGGCCCAGACCGTCGTCACCGCCGCCGCCTCAGTGGAGGACAAGAATGGCACCACAGCGTTTCCGTGAGCAGTTCCACCAGATCCAGCGCTCGATGCCGGACGTCCCGCTGGCGATGGGCCCGGACGACTCCGCCGAGTTCCTCTACGAGAAGGGCGTCGTCCTCGCCCGCGACGGCGAGGAGGCCCGCATCGTCGAGGACACCGTGCGCGACCACTTCACCACCATGGCCGATCTCACCCCGGACCACGTCCGCCGCGCGAGCCCCGAGACCAACCGCACCGGCATCACCCGCATCCGGGTCGGCGACCCCGGCGAGGGCGCCCGCGACGGCGACCCACTCGTCGCCCACGCCCTGCGCTCCCTGCGGACCATGGAGGGCCGCGCGGGCCGCCGGCTGATCAGCCGCAACCACGTGGTCTCCATCGCCGTCAACGCCTGCCCCGGCGACGAGCCCGTGCCGGTCCCGCTGAGCGAGCCGCCCAACCCGGCCGCCGACGGGACGCCGTACGACGCCGCAACCGCCGTCGGCGTCCTCGTCGTCGACACCGGCCTCATGCGCGACTACCGGTCCTACCCGCTGCTGGTCCACACCGAGGGCGACGCCCAGATCAGGGAGTGCGACGACGACGGCGTCCTGTGCCAGTACGTCGGCCACGGCACCTTCATCGCCGGGCTCGTCGCCGCCGTCGCGCCCAACACCGACGTGACCGTGCGCAACACCCTCAACGACGCGGGCGCGATCCTGGAGTCCGAGCTGGGCGAGAGGCTCTTCGAGGCCGTCGACCGCGACGGCTGGCCCGAGGTCCTCAGCCTCTCCGCCGGCACCTCCAACGGACGCACCGACGGCCTGCTCGGCGTCCATGCCTTCATGGAGGAACTCCGCGACCAGCGCACCCTGCTGGTCGCCGCCGCGGGCAACAACGCCAGCGCCACGCCCTTCTGGCCCGCCGCCTACGCCACCCTGCCCGGCTGGGAGGACTCGGTGCTGTCGATCGGGGCGCTGCGCTCCGACGGCGAGTTCGGCGCCTGCTTCAGCAACCACGGCGGCTGGGTGCGGGCCTACGCCCCCGGCGAGCGCCTCACCAGCGCCCTCACCGGCTTCGGGACACCCGTGCCGTACGTCTACCAGCACTCCACCTACGACGCCTGCCGGTTCGGTTTCGGCTACGCCTGCACTTGCCAGTACCCCCGCCACAACGGGGTGCTGAGCGAGCCGGGCGAGGCGCCCGCCAAACCGG
Organism: Streptomyces sp. NPDC093065; assembly: GCF_044754585.1. Lineage (NCBI taxonomy): Bacteria > Bacillati > Actinomycetota > Actinomycetes > Kitasatosporales > Streptomycetaceae > Streptomyces > Streptomyces sp. NPDC093065. Next base: position 101,637 of record NZ_JBIVPJ010000005.1, read on the forward strand.
ACCAGGTGATGTTCGAGGGGCACGCACAGTGGAGCGGCACCTCCTTCGCCACCCCGGTGGTCGCGGGCCTGGTCGCCTCCCGCATGACGGCGCACGGGGAGACCGACCCGCGCGCGGCCGGCCGGCATCTGCTCGCGGCCAACACCGAGTACGCCGAGGTGCGCGGGGCGCACGTGCCCGCACTGCTGCCGCCCACCTGGCACCCGGTCCCCGTGGACCCGTCGGCCGGTGGGTCGTGAACGGTCTGATGCCGGTCGGAACCACCCGCTCCACGGCGTACGATGGCACGTCGTACACGAGGGGTGGGACCGTGGACCGTGCAGATGTCGGGGCGCTCGTCCAGTCGGCGGCCGACGGGGACGCGGCGGCCTGGAAGTCACTGGTGGACGGGCTCGGCCCGCTCGTGTGGTCCGTGGCCAGGTCGCACGGGCTGTCCGACGCCGACGCGCACGAGGTGTACCAGACCGCCTGGTTCCGGTTCGCCCAGAACCTGGGGCGGATCCGGGAACCGGAGAAGACCGGCTCCTGGCTGGCGAGCACGGCACGGCACGAGTGCCTGAAGCTGCTCAGGGCCTCGAAGAGGTGGACGCCGACCGACGATCCGCAGCTGCTCGACGGGCCGAGCGAGGACCGCACGCCGGAGGAGTCGGTGCTCGACTCCGAGGAGGCCGCCGCGCAGACCGAGCGCGTACGGCTGCTGTGGCAGGAGTTCGAGGAACTGGGCGAGCGCTGCCGCCAGTTGCTGCGGGTGCTGATCTCCTCGCCACCGCCCAGTTATCAGGAGGTGTCCGCCGCGCTGGGTATCGCGGTGGGCAGCATCGGGCCGATGCGCCAGCGCTGTCTGCGCCGGCTGCGGGCCCGGTTGGAGGCACGGGGGACGAAATGAGCGGCCTGAGCGACGAGTACGACGAGCGCGACGCATACGACGAACGCGACGAACGCGGAGCGTCCGACGAGCGCGACGGGGAGCTGCACGACGGTCTGCTGGAGGAGGAACTGCGGCAGGCCGCCGCGATCCTGGACCCGGTCCCGGCCGAGCTGCGGCGCCTCGCGGTCGACGCCTTCGCCCTGCACGACCTGGATGCCCGCGTCGCCGAGCTGACCTTCGACTCGCTGGTGGACGGCATCCCCGTCAGGGGCGAGACGGACCCGCCGCGGATGCTGACCTTCAGTACGGACGGGGTGACCGTCGACGTGGAGGTGACCGCGGACGGCATGATCGGCCAGCTGCTGCCGCCCGGTCCGGCCGGCATCGAGGTACTGAGCGGCCCACGGGCGCACGCGCGGCTCACGGCCGACGACATGGGCCGCTTCACCGGTGAGGCCCCGCCCGCCGGCCCGTTCGCGCTGCGGCTGCGCACCGGCCGGGAGGTGGTCGTCACGGAGTGGCTGCGGGCCTGAGCCCACGGTCCGCCGGGCCGGGGGCTACCAGACGCAGGGCAGCGTGCGCGGTCCCCTGATCATGGTCTTGCGGCGCCAGGCCACCTGGTCGGCGGGGACCGCCAGGCGCAGCCCCGGCAGCCGCTCCAGGAGCGTGTCGACGAGCAGCTCGGTCTGCATCCGGGCGAGCACGGCACCCGTGCAGAAGTGGTGCCCGTTGCCGTACGCCAGGTGCGGGTTGGGGTCGCGGTCCAGGTCGATGCGGTCCGGGTCCGGGAAGACGTCCGGGTCGCGGTTGGCGGCCAGGTACGAGACGTACACCGGGTCACCGGCGGCGATGCGCGTCCCGTGCACCTCGACGTCCTCCAGGGCGATGCGGGCGAGGCCCACCGAGGTGCGGTGCGAGATCCAGCGCAGCAGCTCGTCCAGGGCCGGGCCGCGTGCCTCGGGCCGCTCCCGCATCCGCGCCATCAGCTCCGGGCGGGTGAGCAGCAGGTACAGCATCTGGCCGACGTTGTGCGTGACGGCCTCGCCGCCGATCTGCAGCGGCCCCGCGAGCCCGACGGCCTCCGTCTCGCCGACCTCGCCGCGGCCCACGGCGGCGCCGAGCATCGAGTACACGTCGTCGCCGTCGCTGCCGGCCCGGGCGCGGACGGTCTCGGTGATCCACCCGTACAGGCCCTGTTTGGCCCGCTCGGCGGCCTCGGCGCCCCCGGAGGTGGAGATGATCTGGCGGGTCCAGGAGTGCACGCGGTCCCGGTCGGCGGCGGGTACGCCCATCACCTCGCTGACGACGGTGATCGGGAAGGGTTCCAGCACCCGTTCGACCAGGTCCGCCGGCGGCCCCTCGGCGACGATCCCGTCCACCAGGCCGTCGAGGATCTCCTGCGCCCGGGGCCGCAGCCGCCTCGTCGCGCCCACGGTGAACGCGCCCGCGACGGCCCGCCGCAGCCGGTTGTGGTCGGGCTGGTCGGCGAAGGCGAGGGAACCGGGGCGCGGCTTGAAGTGCGGGGCGAGGCGCGTAATCTGACGCTTCGTCACCTCGCTGCGTCCGAAGCGCGGATCGTTGGTGACGGCCTTCACGTCGTCGTACCGCGTCGCGAGCCAGGCCCAGCCCTCGCCGTGCGGGAGCCGGACGCGGGTCAGCGGACCCTCGCGCATCAGCTCGGTGAGGACCGGGTCGAACTCGGGGCCGTCCAGGTCGAGGGCGGGCCAGTCCCGTACCGGGGGCGGCGACTGGCCGGTGAGCGTGGTGGTCTCCTGCGTCATCCCCCCACCCTCGCCGCGCACCCGCCCGGCTGTCGCGCGGGAGTGCTCCAGCCGGTGGTGGCCGGACCGGCTCGCGCCCCTCAGCCCGACACCGCGTCGACGAGCGCCGCCAGCGACTCGGCGAGCCGCGACAGCCCGGGCCCGGCCGGACCGCCCGGCTCCGTCATGTAGGTGTCCCGGCGGATCTCCACCATCAGCGCGCCGACCTCGGCCCGTTTCCCGTAGAAGTCCAGCGGTACGTACGTCCCGCCGAACGGGCTGTCCAGGCCGGTCTCCGCGCACGGGGCGAACGCCTTGCGGGCCGCGGCGAGCAGCCAGGGCGGCGTGTGGAAGCCGTCGGTGCCCAGGCAGACGGGCGGGCGCGGGCCCTCGCCGTGCAGTTCATAGGGGAGCGGCACGGCCGGGTAGGAGTGCACGTCGATGATCAGGGCCCGTCCGGTGGCCGCGAGCCGGTCGGCGACCGCCCCGGTCATGGCCCGCGCGTACGGCCGGAAGTAACGCTCGATCAGCGGCTCGGGGTCCGTGTCGTCCGGGCGCATCACCCGGCGGTGCGAGGTCCGGGTGTACACGGCGCCCATCCCGACGGCCGTCATCTCCTCCCGCTCGTCCGGGAACCGCTCCGGGTCGACCACCAGCCGCGACGTCCGGTTCACGAACCGCCACGGCGTGAGCCCGGCCAGTTCGGCGGCCCGCCCGGCGAGCTCGGCCGTGTGCGCGTCGGTCATGTGGTCCAGCTCCCGCTCCAGCTCCGCGTCGGACAGCACGATGCCGGGCCGGACACCGGCGGGGATCTGGCGGGAGGAGTGCGGCACGTGCAGCAGCACGGGGGAGTGCGGGGCACCGGACAGCAGCTCGAAGGCGGACGGGGTGTCGGTCACGGGGCGGCTCCGGGAGCGTTGTCGGTGGGGGTGCGGCGGGGGCGCGGACCCGGCGGAGCCGATCGTGCCACGGGACCGGTGAAGCGGCGGCACCCCGCCTCCGAGGGGACGGAGACGGGGTGCGCGGGGATCCGTGCGGGCCCGGTGAGGATCAGGCGAGGGACGCCAGCGCCTCGTTCCAGGTGGCCGACGGGCGCATGACCTCGGCGGCCTTGGCCGGGTCGGGCTGGTAGTAGCCGCCGATCTCGGCCGGCTTGCCCTGGACGGCGTTCAGCTCCTCGACGATCTTCTGCTCGCTCGCGGTGAGCGTCTCGGCGAGCGGGGCGAAGGCCTTGGCCAGGTCCGCGTCGTCGGTCTGCCCGGCCAGCTCCTGCGCCCAGTACAGGGACAGGTAGAAGTGGCTGCCGCGGTTGTCGATGCCGCCGACGCGACGGGTCGGGGACTTGTCCTCGTTGAGGAAGGTCGCCGTGGCACGGTCGAGCGTGTCGGCGAGGACCTTGGCGCGGGTGTTGCCGGTGGCCTCGGCGTACTGCTCAAGGGACGGCACCAGGGCGAAGAACTCACCCAGGGAGTCCCAGCGCAGGTAGTCCTCCTTGACCAGCTGCTGCACGTGCTTTGGGGCCGAGCCGCCGGCACCGGTCTCGAACAGGCCGCCGCCCGCCATCAGCGGGACGACCGACAGCATCTTGGCGCTGGTGCCCAGCTCCAGGATCGGGAAGAGGTCGGTCAGGTAGTCGCGCAGCACGTTGCCGGTGACCGAGATGGTGTTCTCGCCGCGGCGGATGCGCTCCACCGACAGCTTGGTCGCCTCGACCGGGTTGAGGATCCGGATGTCCAGGCCCTCGGTGTCGTGCTCCGTCAGGTACTGCTGGACCTTGGCGATCAGGTTGGCGTCGTGGGCGCGGCCCTCGTCCAGCCAGAACACGGCCGGGTCGCCGGTGGCGCGGGCGCGGGTGACGGCCAGCTTCACCCAGTCGCGGATCGGCGCGTCCTTGGTCTGGCAGGCGCGGAAGATGTCGCCGGCGGAGACCGTCTGCTCCAGCACCGCGTTGCCCGCGGCGTCCACCAGGCGGACCGTGCCGGTGGTGGGGATCTCGAAGGTCTTGTCGTGGCTGCCGTACTCCTCGGCCTTCTGCGCCATGAGTCCGACGTTCGGGACCGAGCCCATGGTGGAGGGGTCGTAGGCGCCGTTGGCGCGGCAGTCCTCGATGACGGCCTGGTACACGCCGGCGTAGGAGGAGTCCGGGATGACGGCGAGGGCGTCGTGCTCGCCGCCGTCCGCGCCCCACATGTGACCGGAGGTGCGGATCATGGCGGGCATGGACGCGTCGATGATGACGTCCGAGGGCACGTGCAGGTTGGTGATGCCCTTGTCGGAGTCGACCATGGCCAGCTCCGGGCCCTCGGCCAGCTCGGCGTCGAAGGACGCCTTGATCCCGGCCCCCTCGGGCAGCGACTCCAGGCCCTTGTAGATGCCGCCCAGGCCGTCGTTCGGGGTGAGGCCGGCCTTGGCGAGCACGTCACCGTACTGGGCGAAGGTCTTCGGGAAGAAGGCGCGGACCACGTGGCCGAAGATGATCGGGTCGGAGACCTTCATCATCGTGGCCTTCAGGTGCACCGAGTACAGGATGCCCTCGGCCTTGGCGCGGGCGACCTGCGCGGTGAGGAACTCGCGCAGCGCGGCGACGCGCAGCACGGAGGCGTCGACGACCTCGTCCTTCTTCACCGGCACCGACTCGCGCAGCACCGTGGTGGTGCCGTCGTCGCCGACCAGCTCGATCCGCAGGGTGCCGTCCTCGGCGATCACCGCGGACTTCTCGGTGGAACGGAAGTCGTTCTCACCCATGGTCGCCACGTTGGTCTTGGACTCGCCGGTCCAGGCGCCCATGCGGTGCGGGTGGGTCTTGGCGTAGTTCTTCACCGACGCCGGGGCGCGGCGGTCGGAGTTGCCCTCGCGCAGGACCGGGTTGACCGCGGAGCCCTTGACCTTGTCGTAGCGGGCGCGGACGTCGCGCTCCTCGTCGGTCTTCGGGTCGTCCGGGTAGGCCGGCAGTGCGTAGCCCTGGCCCTGCAGCTCGGCGACGGCCGCCTTGAGCTGCGGGATGGACGCCGAGATGTTCGGCAGCTTGATGATGTTGGCGGCGGGCGTCTTGGCCAGCTCGCCGAGCTCCGCGAGGGCGTCCGGGATGCGCTGGTCCTCGGTCAGGTACTCCGGGAACAGGGCGATGATGCGGCCGGCCAGCGAGATGTCGCGGGTCTCGACCGCGACACCCGCCTGCGAGGCGTACGCCCGGACCACCGGCAGGAACGAATACGTCGCCAGGGCCGGGGCCTCGTCAGTGTGTGTATAGATGATGGTCGAGTCAGTCACCGGGTGCTCCGCTCCACGTCTGCAACATTGCTCGACATCAAGATATCTCGTGACCGACCTCGGCTCGACAGGGGTGGCGCGGAGATTCCGGCCAGCCGGCCACGCGACCCCGGTGTCGAACGTGCGTGCGACACCGTGAGTGTTCAGGCGAGCGGGACGGCGTCCTCGCCCGCGCGCTGCTGGGGAAGCACCACGGCCCCCTGCTGGAGCGCGACCGTCCGGGCGGGCGACGGAATCCGGATGCCCTCGGCCCGGTAGCGCTTGTGCAGGCGCTTGATGAACTCGTGCTTGATCCGGTACTGGTCGCTGAACTCGCCCACGCCCAGGATCACCGTGAATCCGATCCGCGAGTCGCCGAAGGTGTGGAAGCGGATCGCCGGCTCGTGCTCCGGCACCGCGCCGCCGACCTCCGTCATCACCTCGGCGATCACCTCGGCCGTCACCCGCTCCACGTGCTCCAGGTCGCTGTCGTAGGACACCCCGACCTGGACCAGGACCGTGAGCCGCTGCTCGGGCCGCATGAAGTTGGTCATGTTCGACTTCGCGAGCTGCCCGTTCGGGATCACGACCAGGTTGTTGGACAGTTCGCGGACGGTGGTCTGGCGCCAGTTGATGTCCTCCACGTAGCCCTCCTCGCCGCTGCTGAGCCGGATGTAGTCACCCGGCTGCACGGTCTTCGAGGCGAGGATGTGGATGCCGGCGAAGAGGTTGGCCAGCGTGTCCTGGAGGGCCAGCGCGACCGCCAGACCGCCCACGCCCAGGGCGGTGAGCATCGGCGCGATCGAGACGCCCAGTGTCTGCAGCATCACCAGGAAACCGATGGCCAGCACCAGGACCCGGGTGATGTTGACGAAGATCGTGGCCGACCCGGCGACCCCGGAGCGCGACATCGTGACCGTCCGCACCAGACCGGCGACCACCCGGGCCGCCGTCACCGTCGCCACGAAGATCAGCAGCACCTGCAGTACCTGGTTGACGCTGTGCTGCACCGTCCGCGTCAGGGGCAGGGCGGCCGCCGCGCCGGCCACCCCGCCCGCGACCGCCGCCCACGGCGCCACCGTGCGCAGCGCGGCCACGATCACGTCGTCGCCGCTCCAACGGGTGCGCCCGGCGTGGACCGCCAGCCACCGCAGCAGCAGGCGCAGCAGGAACGCCCCCAGCAGACCCGCCCCCAGGGCGATGCCGGCGGGCACCAGGTGGTCCATGGTCAGGTCGTCGGTCACCGGCCGCCTCCAACGGAATGACTACGGGATGTCGGGGACACGCGATCCGGCCCTGGTCGCAAGACAGTTCGACCGGCGCGCGGGCTCATCCTGCCGTATCCCGGGCGTTCTCCGAACCGCGCCGGGGAGCGGACCGGGGCGTCTCAGACGATGCCCTCGGCCAGTTCCGCCTGTTCACGGTCGTCGCCGTAGTCCGCGGTGGTCGGGGTGCCGTACGAGTGGCGGGCGACGAACCACCACACCGTGGCCGTGCTCCGTCTCTGGCCATCACGCGTCCGCTGTCGGGAGCGGAACGGGCCGGACGGCAGCATGGAGTAACAACAGCCCTCCCCGGGGGCGGCGGTGGTGCGTCGGTCGTGCGGTCGGCGCACACTATAGAGGCGGAGGTTCCGCCTCTTTTCCGTTTTGGCACAGCGAGGCGCATGCGTTGTCACCAGCGTCAACTGACCGTCAGTCAGTCCTACTTGACGCGTTGTGTGCGCGGAGGCAGGCTGGCGCGCAGTGATCGCCGAGACCGTCGGCGCCGGAGCCGGGAGGTTGCGCGATGCCGGACGCGGTGCTCGCCGTCGACCAGGGCACGTCCGGCACCAAGGCCCTGGTGATCTGCCCCGAACGCGGCGTCGTCGGCACCGGGTTCGCCGAGGTCCGCCCCCGGTACCTGCCCGGCGGCCTGGTGGAGGCGGACCCGGAGGAGCTGTACGGCTCGGTGGTCGACGCCGGGCGCCGGGCGCTCGCCGCCGCGGACGAGCCGGTCACCGCGCTCGGCCTGGCCAACCAGGGCGAGACGGTGCTCGCCTGGGACCCCGGTACCGGCCGCGCCCGCTCACCGACGCACTGGTCTGGCAGGACCGCCGGGCGGAACCGCTCTGCGCCGAACTCGCCCATCACTCGGACGAGTTACGGGACCTGACCGGCCTGCCCCTGGACCCCTACTTCGCCGCGCCGAAAATGGCCTGGATACGACGGCACCTCACCCGCGCCGGCCACGTCACCACCTCCGACACCTGGCTGGTCCACCGTCTCACCGGCGCCCACGTCACGGACGCCGCGACCGCCTCCCGCACCCAGCTCCTCGACCTCGACCGCGCCGAGTGGTCGCCCCGCGCCCTGGAGCTCCACGGTCTCACCGGCGAACGGCTCCCGGACATCGTGGACAACGCCGCCCACGTCGGCACGACGAAGGCCTTCGGTCCCGAACTGCCGCTCACCGGCCTCGCCGTCGACCAGCAGGCCGCACTGCTCGCCCAGCGCGTCACCGAACCCGGCACGGCCAAGTGCACCTACGGCACCGGCGCGTTCCTCCTCGCCCACACCGGCGGCGCACCGCGGCGGGGTGCCTCGGGACTCGCCGCCTGCGTGGCCTGGCGGCTCGGCGGACGCACCGACCACTGCCTGGACGGCCAGGTGTACACGGCCGCCTCCGCCGTACGCTGGCTCACCGATCTGGGCGTCATCACCGGCGCCGCCGACCTCGACCCCGTGGGCGCCGCGGTCCCCGACACCGGCGGCGTCACCTTCGTCCCGGCGCTGGCCGGGCTCGCCGCCCCCTGGTGGCGCGGTGACCTGCGCGGCTCGCTCACCGGTCTCGGCCTGGACACCGCCCCCGGTCACCTGGTGCGCGCCCTGTGCGAGGGCCTCGCCGCCCAGGTCGCCGAACTCGCCGACGCCGCGGCCGCCGACCTCGGTGCCCCACTGACCGCACTGCGCGCCGACGGCGGCCTCACCCGCTCCGCGCTTCTCATGCAGACCCAGGCGGACCTGCTGCAGTGCCCGGTCGAGGTGTCCGCGCTGCCGGACGCCACCGCGCTCGGCGTCGGCGCCCTCGCCCGGCTCGGCGCGGACCCGGCTCTCACCCTCACCGAGGCACTCCCCGCCATCGGCCCCACCACGGTGTACGAGCCCCGCGTCACCGCCGACGAGGCCACCGAGCGCCGCACCCGGTTCCGCACGGCGGTCACGGCGCTGATCGCCGGGGGGTCGGTGTGACGGGTGGTCGCGGTGCCGGTTGTCCGGGCGCCGGTGTGACGCCGTACGGCCACCACCCTGCCCGCCGCCCCGCCTGCACGTCACGGCCCACGCCCGCCGCACCCGCGCCGGACGCTGCGGGAGCCGGGTCCCGGCCCGGCAACACCCGGCGCCCGTCCCGGCCCGCCGCGCAGCATGCCGCCGTGCCGCTTCCGGCACCGCACCCGTTGACGGCGACCGGCACCGAAGGCTCGACGGGGCGGGATCGTGCGGGGTTCCGGTCTGTCGTGGAGCGGCATGCCGGACCGTCTTCGGCGTCCGTGCCGCGCGGGCACGGGCGCCGGTCCGGGCGACGACCCCGCGCGGCGGCTCCCGGCGCCGGGAGCGTCGACGGGCGGGGTGCCTCCGGAGGTTCGCGTACCGGTCGGTCGTCGGGAACGCCGCTCCCGGGGGCGGGCACACGCGGTGGCCCGAGCGGCGCGTCGCGCGCAGGGAGTCCCGCATGACCGTCACCGCGTCGGGTGCCCTGCCCGTCGGCCCGTACGACGTGGTGGTCGTCGGTGCCGGGGTCGTCGGGTGCGCCATCGCACGGAGGCTCGCGCACCACCCGGGGCTGCGGGTCGCCCTCGTCGAGGCGCAGGACGACGTCGGGCAGGGCACCTCAAAGGCCAACACCGCCATCCTGCACACCGGGTTCGACGCCGCGCCCGGATCGCTGGAGGCCCGGCTCGTGCGGGAGGGCGCCCGCGAACTCGCCGCTTACGCCGTCGAGTCGGGCATTCCCGTCGAACGCGTCGGCGCCCTGCTGGTCGCCTGGGACGAGGAACAGCTCGCGGAGCTTCCCCGCCTGGCCGAGAAGGCGCGCGCAACGACTGCCACGACACCCGCCTCCTCGGCCCCGCCGACCTCTACGCCCGCGAACCCCACCTCGGCCCCGGCGCACTCGGCGCCCTGCACGTGCCCGGCGAGAGCGTCATCTGCCCGTGGACGACGACCCTGGCGTACGCCGTCCAGGCGGTCCGCGCCGGAGTTGACCTGCACCTGAACGCGCCGGTCACGCACGCCGGACGCGCGGACGGCATGCACCGACTCGACACCCCGCGCGGCCCGCTGCACGCCCGGCGGCTGGTCAACGCCGCCGGACTGCACGCCGACACCCTCGACCGGAACCTCGGCCACGAAGACTTCACCGTCACCCCGCGCCGGGGCCAACTCGTCGTCCACGACAAGTTCGCCCGCGCCCTCGTCCGCCACATCCTCCTGCCCGTCCCCACCGCCCTCGGCAAGGGCGTCCTGGTCGCCCCGACCGTCTACGGCAACGTCCTGCTCGGTCCCACCGCCGAGGACCTGGACGACAAGCGCGACACCGGCTCCACCGCCGAGGGCCTGAGCCGCCTGCGCGAACAGTGCCGCCGCATCCTGCCCGCCCTGCTGGACGAGGAGGTCACCGCCGTCTACGCGGGCCTGCGCGCCGCCACCGAGTACGACGACTACCGGATCGCCGCCCACCCCGGCCAGGGATACGTCACCGTCGGCGGCATCCGCTCCACCGGCCTCACCGCCTCCCTCGCCATCGCCGACCACGTCACCGGGCTGCTCGCCGGCACCGGCCTCGACCTCGGCCCCCGGCGCCCGCTCGAACCGGTCCGCATGCCCAACCTCGGCGAGGCCTTCCCCCGCCCCCACCAGCGGCCCGAACTGGTCGCCGCGGACCCGGAGTACGGCACCCTGGTCTGCCACTGCGAACGCGTCTCCCGCGGCGAGATCCGCGACGCCCTCGCCGGCCCGGTACCGCCCCGCTCACTGGACGGACTGCGCCGCCGCACCCGGGCCCGGGCGGGGCGCTGCCAGGGCTTCTACTGCGGGGCTGCGGTAAGGGCGTTGTTCGAGGAGGGGCGGCGGCAGGGGTGACAAGTCGACAGGTCGACGTACTGGTGGTGGGAGCCGGGCCCGCCGGACTCACGACCGCCGCCCGGCTCGCCCGGACCGGCGTCCGCGTCGAGGTCCTGGAACGCGAGCAGTCACCCGGAGGAGTACCGAGGCACTGCGCGCACCGGGGCTTCGGCAGTTGGCCGCACGCACTGACCGGCCCGGTCCACGCCCGTCTCCTCGCCGAATCGGCCGTGCGCGCCGGGGCGGACGTACGCACCGGCGTCACCGCCCTCGACTGGGCGGGCCCCCGCACCCTCACCACCGTCGGACCGCGGGGTGCCGAGACCCTCGCCGCCCGCGCCGTCGTCCTGGCCACCGGCGCCCGCGAACGCCCCCGCGCCGCCCGCCTCGTCCCCGGCACCCGGCCCGCCGGCGTGTACACCACCGGCGAACTCCAGCAGGCCGTCCACCTCCACGGACAGCACATCGGCACCCGCGCGGTGATCGTCGGAGCCGAGGACGTCTCGCACGCCGCCGCCGACACCGTACGGGCCGCCGGAGCCGAGGTCGCCGCGCTGCTCACGGAGCTGCCCCGGGCCCCCGCCGGCCGCATCCGGACCCTGGACGCGCGCCTCGGACACGGCACCCCCGTCCTCACCGGCACCACCGTCACCGAACTCCTCGGCCGCGGCCGCCTGACGGGTGTGCGCGTACGCCACCGCGACGGCCGCACGGCCACGCTGCGCTGCGACACCGCCGTGTTCACCGGCGACTTCGTCCCCGACCACGAACTCGCCCGGCGCGGCGCGCTGACCCTGGACCCCGCCACCCGCGGCCCCGCGGTGGACGGCTCCCTGCGGACCTCACGACCCGGCGTGTTCGCGGTCGGCAGCGTGCTGCACGCCGTCGAGAGCGCGGCCACGGCGGCCCGCGAGGGCGCGCACACCGCGACCGCCGTACGCGACTGGTTCACGGACGGCACGACTGCGGACCCGACAGACCCGACCCACCGCACACACCCCACGCACCCGTACTGGCCCGCCGGCGTCCCCCTGGTCGTCGGCCCGCCCCTGCTGCGCGTCGCACCGAACCGGGTCACCCCGGCCGACCGCCTCCCGTACCTCCTGCGCACGGCGGTCCCGCTGACCCGCCCCGTCCTGTACGTCACCCAGGACGGCCGCCTGCTGCACCGCGAGCGGTTCCACCTCACCACGGCCGTCCCGCACCGCCCGCTGACGCTGACGGCGCGCTGGACGCACCGCGTCGACCCCGGGGGCGGGCCGGTGCACGTCACCGTCGCCTGAACCACCCGACCCGCCTGGCCTGGGGTCCCTCAGATCACCCGCATCCGGACCAGTGCCGCCAGTGTCAGCGCCCCCGGCAGCAGCGGCAGCCACACCGTCAGCAGCCTGAACGCCAGCACCACCGCCGTGGCGACGGCCGCCGGCCCGCCCGCGGCCACCAGCGCCACGACCAGCGCCGCCTCGACCGAGCCGATGCCACCCGGCGTGGGCACCAGCGCCACCGCCACCGTCGCCGCGAGATACGCCACCGCCATGTGCCCGGCCGGCACCCCCAGTCCGAGCGACCGCCCCACCAGGACCAGCGCCGAGGCCTGCAGGGCGGGGAAGGCCAGCGCACCGCCCCACAGTGCCAGCGCCCGCGCCGGGCGGGCGTGCACCGACCGGGCCTCGCCCAGCGCCGTCCGCAGGAAGGAGACCAGCGCCCCGCGCAGCCGCGGCAGCAGCGCCAGCGCCACCGCCGCCATCACCGGGACCGTGCACGCGACGGCCAGCAGCGGCCCCACCGCGCCCTCCGGCAGCAGCGTGCCGAGCCGCAGCGCGCCGGGGAACGCGAGCAGCAGGGCGCCGAGCAGGGCGAGCCGGCCGACGCTCTCCGCCAGCAGATACAGCGCGAGCGCGGCCGAGGAACGGGCCAGCGGCAGCCCGCACACCGTCATGAACCGCAGATTCACCGCGCTCGCGCCCAGCCCGGTAGGCAGCAGGTGGTTGGCCGCGCCCGCAGCGAACTGCGCGGCCAGCAGCCGCCGCCGGGGCAGCCGCTCCACCACCGCGCCCTGCCGGGTGCACGCGGCGGCGACCCAGGTCAGACAGGTCGCGGCGGCCGCCGCCAGCAGCCAGGGCCAGCGGGCCGTGGCGAGATGGCCGAAGCCGTCGGCCAGCACCGACCGGTGCCGCACCGCGACCACGCCCACCAGGAGCAGCGGAAGCACACACAGCACCCGGCGGACCGGGACGCGGTGCAGGAGTGGCTTCTCGGAGACTCGAACCGCTGTCGTCACACCACAAGACATTCCCCCAGCCGCGCCAACTACGGATGGCCGACGCGCGGACACGGGCTTACGTACCGGGGGATGCGCCTCCTTGACCTCAAGGAAGGTCGAGGTTCTACGGTCATCCGCATGAGTATGGAGACCACGGCCTGGACGCAGCTGTACAGCGTCATGAACGCCAAAGACGAGCGCCGCCCCTTCGCCCGCGCCACGCTGCGCCGCATCGGCGCGTTCGCCCGCCCGCACCGCCGCCGCATCGTCCGCTTCGTGCTGCTCGGGATGGCGACCGCACTGCTCGCCGTCGCCACCCCCGTCCTCGCCGGAAAGGTCGTCGACGCGATCGTGTCGGACGGCGACGAGGGCACGGTCGTGCGCCTCGCCCTGCTCATCGCGCTCATCGCCCTCGCCGAGGCGGTGCTCGGCATCCTCTCCCGCAGGCTCTCGGCGACGCTCGGGGAGGGACTCATCCTCGATCTGCGCACGGCCGTGTTCGATCATGTGCAGCGCATGCCGGTCGCGTTCTTCACACGCACTCGTACGGGAGCGCTCGTCTCCCGTCTCAACAACGACGTCATCGGCGCCCAACGCGCCTTCAGCAACACCCTGTCCGGCGTGGTCAGCAACGTGGTCACGCTGCTGCTCACCCTCGCCGTGATGCTGACCCTGTCCTGGCAGATCACCCTGCTCGCCCTGGTACTGCTCCCGGTGTTCGTGCTCCCGGCACGGCACATGGGCAGCCGCATGGCCCGCATGCAGCGCGAGGCCGCCGCGCTCAACGCCGACATGGGCACCCGTATGACCGAGCGCTTCTCGGCGCCCGGCGCCACCCTGATCAAGCTGTTCGGCCGCCCGGAGGAGGAGTCCGCCCAGTTCGCCGACCGCGCCCGCCGCGTCGCCGACATCGGCGTGCGCACCGCCACCGCCCAGGCCGCCTTCATCACCGCGCTCACCCTGGTCTCCGCGCTCGCCCTGGCCCTCGTCTACGGCCTCGGCGGATGGTTCGCCCTGCGCGGCACCCTGGACCCCGGCGCCGTCGTGGCGCTGGCCCTGCTGCTGACCCGCCTGTACGCGCCGCTGACCGCGCTCGCCGGGGCCCGGGTCGAGGTCATGAGCGCCCTCGTCAGCTTCGAGCGGGTCTTCGAGGTCCTGGACCTGACCCCGCTCATCGACGAGAAGCCCGACGCGCGCCCGGTCCCCGACGGCCCCGTCGCCGTCGAGTTCGACGACGTCCGCTTCGGCTACCCGTCCGCCGACAAGGTCTCCCTCGCTTCGCTCGAAGAGGTCGCCTCCCTGGACACCCGCGGCGGTGAAGAGGTCCTGCACGGACTCTCCTTCCGCGCGGAACCGGGACAGACGATCGCGCTCGTCGGCTCGTCCGGCGCCGGCAAGTCCACCATCGCCCAGCTCCTGCCGCGCCTGTACGACACCGACGCCGGCACCGTCCGCGTCGGCGGCGTCGACGTGCGCGAACTGAGCGCGCGCTCGCTGCGCGGCACCGTCGGCATGGTCACCCAGGACGGCCACCTCTTCCACGACACCGTCCGGGCCAACCTGCTGCTCGCCCGGCCGGGCGCCGCCGAGGACGAACTGTGGGAGGCGCTGCGCCGCGCCCGCCTCGCCGACCTCGTACGGTCCCTGCCCGACGGGCTCGACACCGTGGTCGGCGAGCGCGGCTACCGGCTCTCCGGCGGCGAACGCCAGCGCATGACCATCGCCCGGCTGCTCCTGGCCTGCCAGCGCGTCGTCATCCTCGACGAGGCCACCGCCCACCTCGACAACACCTCCGAGGCGGCCGTCCAGGAGGCCCTGACCGAGGCCCTGCAGGGCAGGACGGCCGTCGTCATCGCGCACCGGCTGTCCACGGTCCGGGCGGCCGACCGGATCCTCGTGGTCGAGTCCGGCCGCATCGTGGAGAGCGGCACCCACGAGGAACTCCTCGCGGCCGACGGCCGCTACGCCCAACTGCACCGCACCCAGTTCGAGCGGCCCGCGCCGGCCCGGGCCGCGTAGGCGGGCCGCGGAGAGCTACTGCGGGCCGGGCGTCCCGGCCCGCACCGGCAGGTCCTGCTCGGCCCAGACGACCTTCCCGCCGGGTGTGCGGCACGAGCCCCAGCGCCGGCACATCATGTTGATCAGCTGCAGCCCGCGCCCGCTCTCGTCGCTCACGTCCGCGTGCTGGATCTGCGGCAGGTCGGGACCGGAGTCGGAGACCTCCACGGACAGCCGCTCGTGCCGCAGCAGCCGCAGCTCCCCGGGGGCGTTCCCGTAGCGCAGGGCGTTGCCGACCAGCTCGCTGACCACCAGCTCCGTGGTGTCGACCAGCTCGTCGAGGCCCCACCGCTCCAACTGCTCGCGCACCGCGCTACGGGCCTGCCCGGCGGCCTTGCCGTCCGGCGGGAGCGCCCGCACGTACACGTCGCAGTCCGGACCGAGCGGCCGGGCGAAGGCGACCAGGACGATCGCGTCGTCCGACCGGTCGCCACCGACCCGCTCGGCCACCGCACGGCACTCCGTGCCGTCCTCGGGCACGCCGTCGCCGACCGCCTCGCGCAGCCGCTCCAGCTGGGTGCCCAGGTCGGCCGTGCGCGACCTGATCAGGCCGTCCGTGTACAGCGTCAGCCGGCTCCGCTCGGGCACCGGCAGCTCGACCCGGTCGTACGGGATCACCCCCGTCCCCAGCGGCGCCCCCGTGGGCACCTCCAGGAACGAGACCGCACCGTCGGGCCCGGTCAGCAGCGGCGGCGGGTGCCCGGCGCTGGCGATGCGGAAGGTGCTGCCGTACGGGTCGTAGACCGCGCACAGACAGGTGGCGACCTGGTCCTCCTCCAGGTCGCGGGCGGCCAGGTCGAGCCGGGCCAGCAGCCGCTCGGGCGCGATGTCCAGTGCCATCAGGGTCCGGGCCACCGTGCGCAGCCGCCCCATGGTCGCGGCGGCGGCCAGACCGCGCCCCATCACGTCGCCCACCATCAGCGCGGTACGGCCGCTGGGCAGCGCGACCACGTCGAACCAGTCGCCGCCCACGGCGGCCGGATCGGCAGCCGGGTCGTAGCAGGAGGACACGTCCAGGCCGGGGGTGCTCGGGCTGGACCGGGGGAGCAGCGCCCGCTGGAGAGTGACCACGTGGTCGCGCTCGCGCCCGTAGAGCCGGGCGTTGTCGATGCAGACGGCGGCCTTGGACGCCAGCTCCATGGCGAGGGCCACGTCGGTCCGGTTGAACGGCGCCCGGTGACCGGCCCGGACGAAGTCGGCGAGACCCAGCAGCACCCCGCGGGCGATCAGGGGCACCGCCAGGTAGGAGTGGACGCCCGCCCGGCGCATGATCTCCGACGACTCGCGCGAGGGGGCGATCACGGCGAAGTCCGACCGCGTCATCCGGGACACCAGCACCGGCCGGCGGGTGGTGAGGCACCGCTGCCCCAGCCGGTCGGCGGTGTGCACCGACAGCTCGCCCACGGGATCGGGCGCGAGGTTCAGGCCCTCGACCTCCGACACCGCCATGGCCCTGAGCCGCGGCGCGCCCCCTCCCGGGACCCGGTCGCCCTCCTGGAAGCGCAGTACCGAGTCGAGCAGGTCCACCGCGGAGCCGTCGGCCAGCTCCGGCACGGTGTAGTCGGCCAGCTCCTCCGCCGTCCGCCGCACGTCGAGCGTGGTCCCGATACTCAGGTCCGCCGCGTTGAGCCAGGCCAGGCGGCGGCGGGCGCCCAGCGACTCCGACACCGACCGCAGCACGCCCCGCGCCGCCCGGTGCCCGCTCACGAGGGGATTCGGGGGGCGGCGCAGCCCGTCCAGCCACGGTCGTACCCGCACGCGTCGCCTCCTCCCACGGCCTCCGGTCCTGATTCTGCCCTGCCACGGGACGACCGGCGACGGCGGCACCCCCGTCGGAGCCCGCGCTCCGGCGGAAGGTGCCGTTCCGGTGTGGCTCAGGCGCGCAGCCACACCGCCGTGTCGCACGGCAGCCGGCCGGCCTCGTCCAGAGGCCCGCTGACGAGCAGTACGGCACCGTGCGCGGGCAGCTCCACCGGCGCGGGGGACAGGTTGACGACGCACGTCGTGCCGTCCGCGCGCCGGAACGCGAGGACGCCGTCCGGCGCGGGCAGCCACTCCAGCGGACCGGCGCCGAAATCCGCGGTGGAGCGGCGCAGGCGCAGGGCCTCGCGGTACAGCGACAGCATCGAGTCCGGGTCCGCGGCCTGACGGTCCGCCGCGTACGCCGGCCAGCCCGCCGGCTGCGGCAGCCAGGGCTCGGTCTCCGCGCCGAACCCGCAGTACGGCGCGTCGGCGACCCACGGGAGGGGGACGCGGCAGCCGTCGCGGCCCGGATCCACGCCGCCGGAGCGGAAGTGCATCGGGTCCTGGATCCGCCCGCGCGGGATGTCGGCCTCGGGCAGGCCGAGTTCCTCCCCCTGGTACAGATAGACGGAGCCGGGCAGGGCCAGCGTCAGCAGCGCGGCGGCCCGGGCCCGCCGGGTGCCCAGGGCCAGGTCGGTCGGGGTGCCGAAGGCCTTCTTGGCGAAGTCGAAGCCGGTGTCCGCGCGGCCGTACCGGGTCACCGTGCGGGTCACGTCGTGGTTGCAGAGCACCCAGGTGGCCGGGGCGCCGACGGGGGCGTGCTCGGCCAGGGTGTCGTCGATGGTGCGGCGCAGCCGCTCCGCCTCCCAGGGGCAGGACAGGAAGTTGAAGTTGAAGGCGGTGTGCAGTTCGTCGGGGCGCAGATAGCGGGCGAAGCGCTCGGCGTCGGGCAGCCACACCTCCCCGACGAAGACGCCCCCGTACTCGTCGGCGACCCGCCGCCAGGAGCGGTAGATGTCGTGCAGCTCGTCCTGGTCGATGTACGGGTGCGGGTCGACGCCCTCCACGAAGTCCGCGAGCGCGGGGTCCTTCGCGAGCAGGGCCGCGGAGTCGATGCGTACTCCGGCCACCCCGCGCTCGAACCAGAAGCGCAGCACGTCCTCGTGCTCGCGGCGCACCTCGGGATGGGCCCAGTTGAGGTCCGGCTGCTCCGGGGTGAACAGGTGCAGGTACCACTCGCCGTCCTCGACCCTGGTCCAGGTGCGGCCGGAGAACTGCGAGGGCCAGTCGTTGGGCGGCAGTTCGCCGTGCTCACCGCGGCCGGGACGGAAGTGGAACCGCTCCCGCTCCGCGCTGCCCGGACCCGCCGCCAGCGCCGCACGGAACCAGACGTGCTGGTCGGAGACGTGATTGGGGACGATGTCGACGATGGTGCGGATGCCCAGCTCCCGCGCCTCGGCGATCAGCTTCTCGGCCTCGCCCAGGGTGCCGAAGGCCGGGTCGATGGTGCGGTAGTCGGCGACGTCGTAGCCGCCGTCGACGAGCGGCGAGACGTACCAGGGGGTGAACCAGACGGCGTCCACGCCGAGTCCGGCGAGGTGGGGCAGTCTCGCCCGCACGCCCGCGAGGTCACCGGTGCCGTCGCCGTCGCCGTCGGCGAAGCTGCGGGGATACACCTGGTAGATGACGGCGTCGCGCCACCAGTCTTCGGCGCGGTGCGAGTTGGGGGCTGCCACGTGACGGTCCTTTCGGGCAGAGTGGATCTTCGCCGCCGGCCCGGACAGAGCGGGGCGTCGGACGGGCCGACGGCGAAGGCTGACGGGACGTGCTGCCGGGAGGCGGGGCGGACGGCGGCCGGCGCGAGCGCCGCGGCCATCGGTTCTCAGCCCTTGAGTCCTCCGGCGGTGAGTCCGCTCATGATGTTGCGCTGGAAGATCAGGAAGATGATGAGCGTCGGCAGTGAGGCCATGGTGAGCGCGGCGATCAGCACGTTCACGGGCACCCCGTTGGACAGGGAGTAGATCCCGACGTTCAGGGTCTGCTTGGCCGGGTCGGGCAGGGTCAGCATGGGCCAGAGGAAGTCCTTCCAGACGCCCACGATCGCGAAGATGGACACCACGCCCAGGATGGGCCGCGAGATCGGCAGCACGACCGACCACAGCGTGCGCATCGGCGAGGCACCGTCCATGGAGGCGGCGTCGAGCAGTTCCCGGGGTATCGAGTCGAAGAACCGCTTCAGCAGGAAGATGTTGAAGGCGTTGGTCACCGACGGCAGCCAGATCGCCCACGGCGTGTTGAGCAGGTTGCGTTCGAAGACCGGCACGTCCAGCACCGTCAGGTACTGCGGCACGACCAGCACGGTCGCCGGGATCATCAGCGTCGCCAGCATCAGACCGAGGACGGCCTTGCCGAAGACCGGCCGGAGCTTGGACAGCGAGTAGGCCGCCGCCACGTCGAACACCAACTGGAAGGCGAGCGCGCCGAACGCGTAGAACAGGGTGTTCCCCAGCAGGCTCGCCAGGTCCATGACGTTCCACGCCTGCGAGTAGTTGTCGGGCTGGAAGGACTCGGGGACCAGCGTCGGCGGAGTCTGCACGGCTTCCTGGGTGTTCTTGAAACCGCTGGAGACCATCCAGTACATCGGGCCGAGGAAGACCACCGTGAACAGGGCGACGACCAGGCCGAACACCACCCAGTACAGCGCCTTCCCGCGCGGGCGGGCGAGCTGGGCCGGTGAGACGAGAGTGCGTGTGGACATCTGTGGTTTCCCCCGGCTCTACGCGTCCTCGGCGCGGCTGAGCTTCACGTACGCCGCCGAGAACCCGGCAAGCAGTACGAGGAGCAGCAGGCCGAGGGCCGCCGCGGCACCGTAGTTGTTGAAGTTGAAGGCGTACTGGTAGATGAGGTAGACGACCGTGGTGGTCGAACCCTCGGGGCCGGCGCCGCCGGTGAGCAGGAAGGGCTCCACGAACACCTGCATGGTGGCGATGACCTGCATCAGCAGCATCAGCGAGAGGATGAGCCGCGTCTGCGGGATCGTCACGTGCCAGATCTTGCGCAGCAGCCCGGCACCGTCCAGCTCCGCCGCCTCGTACAGCTCGCCGGGGATGCCCTGGAGCGCGGCCAGGTAGATGAGCGCCGCGCCGCCCATGTTCATCCAGGTCGACGCGATGACCACGGACAGCATCGAGAGGTCGGGATCCTGCAGCCACTGCTGCTCGGGCAGTCCGAAGAAGCCGAACACCTCGTTGAGCAGGCCGTAACCGGGGTCGTACAGGTACTTGAACAGCAGCACCGAGGCGACCGGGGGCAGCATCACCGGCAGGTAGACGAGCAGACGCAAGTAGCCCTTGCCGTGCCTGAGTTCGTTGATGACGATCGCGACGACGAACGGCACGGCGAAGCCGAGAACCAGGGCCAGCACCGTGAACAGCGCGGTGTTGCGCCACGCCTGCCAGAAGGCCGGGTCGTTGAAGACCGTCTCCAGGTTCTCCAGGCCGACCCAGGAGACCTCGCCCTGGTCCGTCTTCTGGAAGGCGAGGAAGAACTCCCGGACCATCGGGTACCAGGAGAAGAAAGCGAAGCAGAGCACCGCTCCGATCAGGAAGCCGTGTGCGGTGAGATTGCGCTTCAGGCTCCTGGTGAACGCCCCGCCGCGCCGGGGCGGGCCGTCCACCGGCGGCTGGGCGTGGCGTGCTCTGGCCGCCTTGGTCGGGGTCAGGCTGGGGGCCGACATCGTCGCTCCTTGGGGCTGATCTCATGGGCCCCGGGGGGCGGTGCGGCCCGCCCCCCGAGGGAGCCGGTCACTGCGTGGCCAGAACCTGGTTGACCTGCTGCTCCGCGGTGGAGAGCAGCTTGTCGATGTCGGCGTCCTCGTTGGTGAGGATGCCGGACATCACGTTGTCCAGGACCTTGTAGACCTCCTGGGCCTTCGGCGGCTCGGCCAGGCCCGGAACCGGGTTGTCCATGAAGGTCTTGAAGTTCTCGACCGGCATGGTGGCGTGCGTCAGGCGGGCCGCGTCGTCCTTCTTCTTCGACTCGTTCAGCCAGAAGTTGGGCTGCGGGAGGCCGACCGGCAGCTTGTCCGTCTTCTTGCGGGCCCAGTTGAACTGCCCCTCACCGACGGTGAGCGTCTGGAAGTTCAGCCAGGCGATCCCCGCCTTGATCTTGTCGGACGAGATGCCCTTCTTGATCATGTAGTTGTTGCCGCCGGCGAGGGTGTTCTTCTCGCCCGGGATCGGTCCCATGCCGAAGTTCTCGTAGTCGGCGCCGAGTTGCTGGACCATGTACGTGATGTCGTCCGGCGCGGCGAGGAACATGCCGAGCTTGTCGGTGGCGATCTGCTTCTGCAGGTCGCCCCACTTGAGCAGCTGGGTCTTGCCCATGCTCTCGTCCTCCCAGCGCATGGCGTGGAGGTTCTCGGCCACCTCCTTGCCCACCTCGTTGTTGAAGGTCGCCTTCTTGCCGCTCTGGTCCACGACATCGGCGCCACGGCTGTACATCTGGGCGGTGAAGTGCCAGCCGCCGGTGTTGCCCGCGCTGTACTCCCCGAAGCCGGCGATGCCGTCGCCCAGGCCGGCGATCTTCTTCGCGGCGGTACGGACCTCGTCCCAGGTGCGCGGCGGTGAGTCCGGGTCGAGCCCGGCCTGCTCGAAGAGCTTGCGGTTGATCAGCAGGCCCATCGTGTAGTTGCTGGTGGGCAGGCCGTAGAGCTTGTTCTCGTGCTTGAGCGAGCCGAGGACGTTCGGGTCGATGTCCTTGAGGGCCGGGACGCTCTTGTCGTTGACGTACGCGGTGATGTCCTCGGCGCCGTCGTTGTCCAGTACCTGGGGCAGGTCGGTGAAGTACGTGTAGAAGACGTCGGGCTGCGACTTGGCCTTGAGCATCGCCGTGAAGCGCGGCGGCTCCAGACACTGGCCCGGGGTGGAGCGGCCCTCGACGGTGACGTTCGGGTAGGTCTTGTTGAACTCCTCGACGTCCTCCTGCCACTCCTTGAGCTCGGCCGCCTTCGCCTTCGGCGGCATGCAGTCGATGGTGATCGTCACCTTGGTCTTCGGGTCCAGCGGGGCGGCCGGGTCGGAGGACCCGCTGCCGCCTTCGGAACCGCCGCCGTCGTCACTGCTGCTCGTGCCGCAGGCGGCAAGAGCGGTCAGGGTGAGAGCGGAGACGAGCGTGATGGCGCCGGCACGGCGAGTACGGCGGAACCGAGCACTTCTCATGGGTGGTCCCCTTCGGGCATGAACGTGGAAGGCGCCCCACCGCCGATGCGTTGTGGGGCGCCGCTCACTCAACCACCGCGAACAAGTGAGCGCAATATCTCGCGCTCACTTCGTAATTGTTTGACAGTCCGTTGTAGAAGTTGAGGTTCCGCTACCGGGCGGAAACCTGTGCGGTGGAGCCCCGGACCACGAGTTCCGGTTCGAAGAGCAGCTCGCCGTGGGGGACTTCGGTGCCTTGGATTTGTGCGCAGAGGAGGTCGACGGCGGCGCGTCCCATGGCTTCGATGGGTTGGCGGACGGTGGTGAGGGGTGGTTCGGTGCAGGTCATGAAGGCGGAGTCGTCGTAGCCGACGACGGAGACGTCGTGGGGTACGCGGTGTCCGTGGCGGCGGGCGGCGCGGACGGCGCCGAGGGCGAGGGGGTCGCTGGCGCAGATGATGCCGGTGACGCCGCGGTCCAGGAGGCGGGTGGCGGCTGCCTGGCCGCCTTCCAGGGAGAACATGGCCCGTTCCACGTAGGCGTCGGGCAGGGTGCCCTTCGCCGCCTCCGCGGCCTGTTGGGCGGCGGCCAGCTTGCGGCGGGACGGGATGTGGTCGGAGGGGCCGAGGACGAGGCCGATCCGCTTGTGTCCCAGCGACGCGAGATGCCGCCAGGACTGGCCCACGGCCACCGCGTCGTCGCAGGCGATGCAGGGGAATCCGAGGTCGGCTATGGAGGCGTTGACCAGCACCACGGGGATGTTGCGCTCGGCGAGCAGCCGGTAGTGGTCGTGCGGGGCGTCCGCCTGCGCGAACAGCCCGCCGCCGGCGAAGACGACCCCGGAGACCTGCTGCTGCAACAGCAGCTCGACGTAGTCGGCCTCGGAGACGCCGCCCTTGGTCTGGGTGCACAGCACCGGGGTCAGCCCCTGCTGTGCCAGCGCGCCGCCGATGACCTCGGCGAACGCGGGGAAGATGGGGTTCTGCAGCTCCGGCAGGACCAGTCCGACCAGGCGGGCGCGCTCGCCCCGCAGCTGGGTGGGCCGCTCGTAGCCCAGGACGTCCAGCGCGCTGAGCACGGACTGCCGGGTGGCCGCCGAGACCCCCGGCTTGCCGTTGAGCACCCGGCTGACCGTGGCCTCGCTGACCCCAACCTTCTTCGCCACCTGAGCAAGTCGTCGCGTCACAAACGCAAGACTAGCGCAAGTCTCGCAAGAGACTTGCGCCAGTCGGTGACCTGTCCGACAAGGAACACTGTCGGACCCCGGTATGGACCGGGTACGGGTCTACGGGTTGCGAGTGATCTTGAAGGTGGACGTCGTGTTGCGGATGTCCACGGCGTTGTCGCCGAGCCTCAGTCCGTTGAAGGTGACCTCACCGACCGCCGGTCCCTGCCCGGCCTCGGGCATCTCGTTGGCCCACAGGCCGAAGCCGGACTTGGCGTCGAACTCGTCACCGCTCCTGTGCGCGCCCGTGACGGAGACGTCGGTGAAGACCGTGTCCTTGATCGGGAACTGCGGCTGGCCTCCCACGTAGTTCGTCTGGAACATGATGCCGCTGTAGGTCGGATCGACGATGTCGACGTTGTTCACCCTGATCCCCTGGAACACCTTGGACGCCGAGAACACCCAGATGCCGGGGAAGGTCTGTCCGCCCCAGAAGTGTCCGCCGGCCCGGACGATCGACACGTTCTCGAAGCTCGTCGGATCGGTCCCGAAGCCGTTCATCGGGTAGCCGAAGTCCAGCGAGCTGATGGTGATGCCCGAGTAGACCAGGGTGTCCGCGATGTGGATGTTCCGGAAGGTGTTGTTGTAGCCGCCGTAGACCGCGAGACCCGCGGCACGCCAGGTCAGCGTCGTCGTGAGGTTTTCGTACAGGTTGTTCTTCATGTCCGCGCCGCCCGCGTCGATCGCCGAGAAGAGCGCGAAGCTGTCGTCGCCGGTGGCCCTGGCGTCGTTGTTGGAGACCAGGTTGTCGGTCGAGCCGTTGGTCATGTTGACGCCGTCGGCGAACATGTTGCGGATCCGGGAGTTCCTGATCGTCATCCGGTCGGTGTTGGCGCCCCAGTACAGGCA
This sequence comes from Streptomyces sp. NPDC093065, assembly GCF_044754585.1. Lineage (NCBI taxonomy): Bacteria > Bacillati > Actinomycetota > Actinomycetes > Kitasatosporales > Streptomycetaceae > Streptomyces > Streptomyces sp. NPDC093065. Next base: position 125,952 of record NZ_JBIVPJ010000005.1, read on the forward strand.
CACCATGTGCTCGTTCCAGATGTTGTCGATCACGATGTCCGAGGTGTTGGAGAAGTCGAACACCTTGCCCGGCCCGTCGATACGGCTCGTGTAGTTGCCGAAGTAGGCGAAGTTCGCGAACGTCGAGCCCTTCGCGCTCGCCTCGGCCCGGAACCCGATGTCGGTGTTGTCCTGCGTCGACGGCGCGTTGAACCGGGTGAACCAGGGCCCGGCGCCGACCACCTTCACCGCCTTGCCGTACACCTGGAACTTGCTCGACGTCTGGTAGTCGCCGGGCGGCAGGTACACCCCGACCAGCTTGCCCGAGGTGTCCATGCGGACCTGGTCGAGCGCGTTCTGCACGTCCTGGTGCGTGAAGCCGGCGGGCACCGCGTACGCCGCCGGATCGGGGTTCGCCAGCGCGGAGACCTGCTCCAGGTCGACGAAGTCGATCGCGTAGTCGGAGGTGTTCGACGCGTCCTTCTGCAGCCGGATCCTGCTGCCCGCCGGGACGGTCTCGCCCAGCATGAGGTGCGCCTCGTCGTAGATGTGCCGCGGGGCGCCCGCGCCGGGGGAGTTGCCCGGCGAGGCCTCGGCGCCGTACAGCCAGGCGTACTTCGAGGTCAGTGGCAGCGCCTTCTTCAGGACGCCGTCCACGTACACGTTGAGCGTCGCGTCGATGCCGCCGCCGCCCGGAGCGTCCGGGATCGAGAAGCGGGTCACCAGGGTGTTGGTGTCCGCTTTGGTGGTGAACTCGACGTACTCGCCGGTCTTGTCCAGGTGGACGGCCCTGCGGCCGGACGCCTCGCCCGCGATGTCGCCGATGGTGCGGTTGGGCCCGACCACGGTGGCACCGCCGCCGACCGTGCCGTCCTCCGCCTCGTACGTGTCGTACGGCATGTTCGCGCCGCGCCCGACGAACAGCGGCTGGGTGGAGGTGTTGTTCTCCCGCTTGACCGGCAGCTCGTTGGCGTCGTCGCCGACCGTGACCTTCAGGCTGTAGGAGCCGTTGGCCGCCTTCCAGGGGCCGAGGCTCACGGCCGGGGCCGTCGAGCCGGCGGCGATGACACCGGAGTGCGTGCCGGTCAGGGTCTTGACCGTGCCGCCCTCGGCGTCGACCAGGGTGAGTGTCACCGGGTGGCTGCCGCCCGCGGAGTCCTGGGTGCCCTGGTTCTTCAGCGCGAACTTGAAGGTCACGTCGTCACCGGCGGCCGGACTGGACGGCGAGGTGGTGACGGCGGCGACCAGGTCGGAGCTCTGCACCGGCTTGACCACCAGCGGATCGGGCCGCGTGTAGGTGTTGTTGGTCTCGTTCTGCTCGATGATCTCGTTCGCCTCGTCGGCGACCGCGCTCAGTTCGTACGAACCGGCGTCGCGGGCCCCGACGGACGCGCTGACCGTGGTCTGCGCACCCGCCTCCAGGGCGGGGACGTCGGCGGTGGCGACCTTGGTGTCTCCGAGCCTGATGGCGACCTTCCCGGCCGGGGCCTTCGCGGCGCCGCTGTTGCGGACCGTCGCCGACACCGTGATCTCGTCCGACTCGACGGGGGAGTCGGGCGACGTGGTCAGCTTCGTCACCTCGAGGTCCGGGTTGGGCGCCGGGGTGCCGACGACCTGGAACTCGGCGATCTGCCCGGCCGTCGCCCCGGTGTTGGAGGTGAACCTCAGCCGGACGTCCGCGACCCGGTCGCCGACGGGTATCGTCACGCTGTTGCCGCCGCTCGCCGGGTCGAAGACGTAGTCCTCGGCGTCCACCAGCGAGGTGAAGCCGGACGCGTCCTGGGCCCGGCCGAGCACCTGGATGTTCTGGGTGCGCTTCGACCAGCTGTTGTCCGGGTTGAGCTTGAGGACGACGCTGTCGACGTCCGCGTTCGCGCCCAGCTTCAGGGTCAGCGTGTTCGGGTAGCTGCCCGCCGCGCCCTCCCAGTAGGTCGACGTGCTGTTGTCGTTGGCGTTCTCGGCCACGTAGGTGTGGATGAAGGACGAGGCGCTGATCGGCTTGCCGACGGCCAGGTTCGAACCGTCCCTGGTGCCGTTGCGGATCACGGAGTTGCTGTCGCCCGACTCGTTGCCTGCCGCGTCCTTGGCCCGCACGAAGTAGGTCACGTTGGCCGACGCCGGCTGGCTGTCGGTGTAGGTGGTGACGTCTCCGGCGACGCTCTTGCGGAGCTGGTTGTTGGCGTAGATGTCGTACCCGGTGACACCCTTGTTGTCGGTGGAGGCGTCCCAAGTCAGCTTGATCCGACCCGCGTCCGGTTCGGTGAGGGTCAGGTTCGAGGGCGCGGTGGGTGCCTGGGTGTCGCCGGCCGAGGCGCGGCGGGTGACCGAGTTGCTGTTGCCCGACTGGTTGCCTGCCGCGTCCCTGGCGCGCACGTAGTAGGTGACCGTCGTGTCGGCCGGCCGGGTGTCGGTGTACGTGGTGACGTCGCCCGCGACCGAGGTCAGCAGGTCGCCGTCGGCGTAGACGTCGTACCCCGTGACGGCCGTGTCGTCCGAGGACGCGTTCCAGGTCAGCCTGATCTGCCCGGTGGCCGGCTCGGTGAACGCGAGGTTCGCGGGGGTGGACGGGGCCTGTGTGTCGCCCGTCTGCGGACCGTAGACCTCCAGCTCGGAGACCTGGGCCGCGGGCTGACCGGTGTTGGCGCTCACCAGAACCCGCACGTAGCGCGCGGTGGCCGCGTCGAAGGTGACCGTCGCCGACTGACCGCCGGCCGCGTCGAAGGTGTACGCCTTGGCCGCGGTCAGGTCGGTGAAGTCCGTGCCGTTCTCACTGGCCTGGATCTTCAGGGTCTGGCTGCGGTTCGGCCAGCCGTCCGGCAGCCGCAGGACGACGCGGTCGACGCGGCGGGAGGAGCCGAGGTCGGCCTGGAGCCACTGCGGCAGGGCGTTGTTGGCGCTCTCCCAGTAGGTGGCCTTGTTGCCGTCGTTGCCGTTGCCCGGGGTGTACGCGCCCGTGGAGCTGCTCGCCGTCAGACGCCGGCCGGCCGCGAGGTTGGTGGAGGACTCCCCGGCCGCGTGCACCTCCAGCTCGGAGAGCTGGGCCGCCTGCCACCCGGTGTTCGCCGTGATGTTCACCCGCACGAACCGCGTCTGCGTGGCGGGGAAGGACACGGTGACCGTGTTGCCCGAACCCGGGTCGAAGGCGTAGGTGGCGGACGTCTTCAGCGTGCTGAAGCTCGTGCCGTCGGCGCTGCCCTGGACGGAGAGCGTCTGGTCGCGGCTCTCCCAGCCGGCCGGCAGTCTCAGCACGACCTCGTCGATCCGCTCGGTGGCACCGAGGTCGGTCTGGACCCACTGGGGCAGGCTGCCGCCGCCGCTCTGCCAGTACGTGCCCTGGTTGCCGTCGGTGATGTTGGCGGCGCCGTACTCACCGTGCGAGCTGCTCGCCGCGGTGGCGTCTCCCACGGCGATGTTGGGGCCACCGGCGGCCGTGGCCGACAGCAGCGGTCCTCCCAACGCCAGGAGACTGGTCGCGACCACGGTGCACACGGCCCGCGATCTCCAGTTCCGGTTTCTCATCTGTCCCCACATCAGGTAGACACTCAATGTTCTCTGACATTTACGCGGAGCGCTCGCAGAGTTGCAGAGAAATGTTGAGTCGTCTACAGGATGGGCAGCGCGAAGTGGGCCCGCGGCAGGGCTCGGTGGTGCCGGTGAGGGCCGGAGAGGCGTCGGGGCACGGCTCGGATCAGCGGCTTTCACGAGCTACGTCGGATAGCCGCAAGCCACTGCCATTTCCCGCAAGAGACTTGCGGTCACAGGGCGGTGCTGAGAGGTCCCCTAGTCGGCGGCCGGCTGCGCCGTGGAGCCCCGGACCACGAGTTCCGGTTCGAAGAGCAGCTCGCCGTGGGGGACTTCGGTGCCTTGGATTTGTGCGCAGAGGAGGTCGACGGCGGCGCGTCCCATGGCTTCGATGGGTTGGCGGACGGTGGTGAGGGGTGGTTCGGTGCAGGTCATGAAGGCGGAGTCGTCGTAGCCGACGACGGAGACGTCGTGGGGTACGCGGTGTCCGTGGCGGCGGGCGGCGCGGACGGCGCCGAGGGCGAGGGGGTCGCTGGCGCAGATGATGCCGGTGATGCCGCGTTCCAGGAGGCGGGTGGCGGCTGCCTGGCCGCCTTCCAGGGAGAACATGGCCCGCTCGACGAACTCCCCGGGCAGCTCCGTGCCCGCGGCCCGGGCCGCGTCGCGGGCGGCGGCCAGCTTCCGGCGGGAGGGGATGTGGTCGGAGGGGCCGAGGACGAGGCCGATCCGCTCGTGGCCCAGCGACGCCAGGTGCCGCCAGGACTGCTCGACGGCGACGGCGTCGTCGCAGGCGATGCACGGGAAGTCGAGGTTCTCGATCGACGCGTTGATCAGCACCACCGGGATGTTGCGCTCGGCGAGCAGCCGGTAGTGGTCGTGCGGGGCGTCGGCCTGCGCGAACAGACCGCCCGCGAACACCACTCCGGAGACCTGCTGTTGCAGCAGCAGCTCGACGTAGTCGGCCTCGGAGACGCCGCCCTTGGTCTGGGTGCACAGCACCGGGGTCAGCCCCTGCTGGGCGAGGGCACCGCCGATGACCTCGGCGAACGCGGGGAAGATGGGGTTCTGCAGCTCCGGCAGGACCAGTCCGACCAGGCGGGCGCGCTCGCCCCGCAGCTGGGTGGGCCGCTCGTAGCCCAGGACGTCCAGCGCGCTCAGTACGGACTGCCGGGTCGTCTCCGAGACTCCCGGTTTGCCGTTGAGCACCCGGCTGACCGTGGCCTCGCTGACCCCAACCTTCTTCGCCACCTGAGCAAGTCGTCGCGTCACAGACGCAAGGCTAACGCAAACACCGCAAGCCGCTTGCTTCAGTCCCAGGAGATCTGGGCGACGACAGGAAGGTGATCGCTGCCGGTGGCGGGCAGGGTGCGCAGAGCGCCGACGGTCCCGGCGCGGGCCATCACCTGGTCGATCCGGGCCAGCGGCAGACCGGCGGGAAAGCTGAGCGCGAGGCCCCGCACGGCCACGTTCAGCGAGTCGGTCAGGGGACGCAGCGCCCGGTCGTCGACCGTGCCGTTGAGATCGCCCAGCAGGACCACCCGCCGCAGCTCCTCCGCGTCGAGGGCGTCGCCCAGCCGTCCTGCGCTGTCGTCCCGCCAGGCCGACGCGAGACCGCCCGCCCCTACCCGGACCGACGGCAGGTGCGCGACATAGACGGCGACTTCGCCCTGCGGCGTGTGCGCCACCGTCCGCAGCCCGCGTTCCCACTCCTCCTCGATGCCGCGAGGCTTGATGTCCAGTGGACGTGAACCGGAGAGCGGGTACTTCGACCAGAGGCCGACGGTGCCCCGGACCGTCCGGTACGGATAGTCCGGCGCGAGTGCCGTCGCGTACGCCTCCAGCGCCGGCGGCACCAGTTCCTCCAGGGCGACGAGGTCGGGCCCGGCTCCGGCGAGCGCGCGGGCCGTGCCCGCCGGGTCGGTGTTCTCGTCGCTGACGTTGTGCTGCACCACCACCAGGTCGTCGGCGCCGGGCTCCGGCGCGGGCAGGAGCAGCCCGCCGAAGAGGTACGTCCAGGCGGCCGCCGGCAGAAGCAGTGCCACCAGGGCGAGCGCCGAGCGGCGCACCAGCGACAGGACGAGCAGCACCACGACGACCACGCCGAGCCACGGCAGGAAGGACTCCAGCAGACTCCCCAGGCCGCCCACGCGGTTGGGCACCGAACGGTGGAACGAGAGCAGGAGAGCGGTGCACACCGCCACCCCGGCGAGTACCCGCCCCCGCCCTCCCGTCCAGGCAGCCCAGTCGGTCATCGCACCCCGTTCCCTCGTCCTCGCCGCCAGGTTCACCAGTCAGGACGAGGGAACGGCGGCGCGAGTTCCGGCGGCTGCGGGGGCGCTGTCACTCCTTGCGCTCCTTCCACGCGCGGAACTGCGCAGAGTGGTGGACCGAACCGCGGGCGGCCGGACCCCCAGATCTTGAAAGAGGGGACGGAAAGTTGCAGAAAGCTCTTACGGCAGCCCGAAGCTACCCGTACGCGGCGGCTTCGTAAAGAGGTCCTGCTTCAACTTTCCGGCGTGCGGGAAGGGTTGACCATCGTTGAACGTCGCCCTTACGGTCACGACCGCAACTCCTTGCAGTCTTCTTCTGCAACGTATTGCAAGGCGGGCGTCGACTCCCCAGACACCCGTCGGCACCCTGCCCCCGAGACACCCGCATCCTCACACGGGAGACTCCATGCACGGGAACACCAGCCCAGCGCGAAGAATCACCGCCACCGCGCTCGCCCTCACCGCCGGCGTGGCCGGCAGCCTCCTCGCCACCACGGCACCGGCCCAGGCGTCCCCACCCGGCGACAAGGACGTCACCGCGGTGATGTTCGAGTGGAAGTTCACCTCCGTCGCCCAGGCGTGCACCGACACCCTCGGCCCGGCCGGCTACGGCTACGTCCAGGTCTCGCCGCCCCAGGAGCACATCCAGGGCGGACAGTGGTGGACCTCGTACCAGCCGGTGAGCTACCGGATCGCGGGACGCCTCGGTGACCGCGCCCAGTTCAAGAGCATGGTCGACACCTGTCACGCGGCGGGCGTGAAGGTCGTCGCCGACTCGGTGATCAACCACATGTCGGCCGGCAGCGGCACGGGCACCGGCGGCTCGTCGTACACCAAGTACGACTACCCCGGCCTCTACTCGTCGAGCGACCTCGACAACTGCACCTCGCAGATCAGCGACTACGGCGACCGCTTCAACGTCCAGGAGTGCGAGCTGGTCGGTCTCGCGGACCTGGACACCGGCGAGGAGTACGTACGGGGGAAGATCGCCGGCTACCTCGACGACCTGCTGTCCCTCGGCGTCGACGGCTTCCGGATCGACGCCGCCAAGCACATGGCCGCCGCCGACCTCGCCGACATCAAGTCCCGGCTGAGCAACCTCGGCGTGTACTGGAAGCACGAGGCGATCTACGGCGCCGGCGAGGCCGTCTCGCCGACCGAGTACCTCGGCAGCGGCGACGTACAGGAGTTCCGCTACGCACGCGACCTCAAGCGGATCTTCAACAGCGAGAACCTCGCGTACCTGAAGGACTTCGGCGAGAACTGGGGCTACATGCCCTCGGACCGGTCCGCCGTCTTCGTCACCAACCACGACACCGAGCGCAACGGCGAGACCCTCACCTACAAGGACGGCGCCGACTACACCCTGGCGCACGTCTTCATGCTGGCCTGGCCCTACGGCAGCCCCGACGTCCACTCCGGCTACGAGTTCACCGACCAGGACGCGGGCCCGCCCAACGGCGGACAGGTGAACGCCTGTTACAGCGACGGCTGGAAGTGCCAGCACGCCTGGCGCGAGATATCCTCCATGGTCGCCCTCCGCAACACCGCGCGCGGCCAGGCCGTGACCGACTGGTGGGACGACGGTGGCGACCGGATCGCCTTCGGGCGCGGCTCCAGGGCGTATGTCGCCATCAACCACGAGGGCACCTCGCTGACCCGGACGTTCCAGACGTCGCTGCCCGCGGGGGACTACTGCGACGTCCAGTCGGGCAAGGGTGTCACGGTCGACGGGGCAGGCCGGTTCACCGCCACCCTGGGCGCCGACACGGCCGTCGCCCTGCACGTGGGCGCCCGCACGTGCGAGGGCGGAGGCGATTCCGGCAACCCCGAACCGGTGGCCTCCGGCGCCTCCTTCGCGGTCGACGCCACCACCAGCTGGGGCCAGAACGTCTACGTGACTGGAAACCGGCCGGAACTCGGCAACTGGAACCCGGGCAACGCCCTCGAACTCGACCCGGCCGCCTACCCGGTGTGGAAGCGGGACGTGGAACTCCCCGAAGGTACCTCCTTCGAGTACAAGTACATCCGCAAGGACGAGTCGGGCAAAGTCACTTGGGAGAGCGGCGCCAACCGCACGGCCACCGTCGGCAGCACCAGGACTGCCCTCAATGACACTTGGCGTGACTGACCGCCGCTGGTAGGGGAGTCGCGTGTGAGCAAACCGACACACGCGGGGAGACCGGGGTGGGCCGTTCGGGGGAAGGTAGCCTGTTCAAGGCTCGAACGGCCCACCGCGTGACCCGCGGTGCGACCGCGGCGGCGGCCGTCCGCCCGGGCCGCCCGCACGCGACCTCTGAGAGTGGAGTTCATGAACGTGTCGACCGGCGGCAGACGGTTACGGAGCCGGGGTGCCACCGCAGCCCTCGTCTGCGCGATCGTCCTGTTGCCCGGCCCCGGATACGCGGCCCCGGGCGAACCCGACCCGCACACCGACAAGTCGATCGAGGACATCCGCGCCGAACTGGACGGACTCTACCGCGAGGCGGAGGTGGCCACCGAGGAGTACAACGCGGCCAACGAGAAGGCGGCCAAGCAGGAGAAACGGCTGACGGCCCTCCGCAAGGACCTGACCAGTGCCGAGAAGCGGGTGAAGGACCTGCACGACCTCGCCGGTGCGGCCGCCCGCACCCAGTACCGCGGGGGCGATCTCGCCGCGACCGGCATCCAGTTGCTGCTCGGCGACCACCCGGAAGGGGCGCTGGACGAGGCGTCCCAGGCCCGCCAGGCCATGCGCGGCCTGGTCAACGTCTCCGAGACCCAGAAGGCCGCCCGGGAGGACCTGAGCGAGCAGACCGAGGCCGCCACGAAGGAACTGCGGGACCTGAGGGGCAGCCGCGCGGACAAGGCCGCGGCCAAGCAGAGGATCGAGAAGAAGATCGCCACGGCCGAGCGGATCGAGGCGGGACTCGAAGAGGAACAGACCCGCAGACTGGCCCAGTTGGAGAAGGAGCGGGCCAAGGAGGCGGAGGCCAGGTGGACGGAGTCCGGCGGCTCGTCCGGCGGCTCTGCGGGCAAGGACAAGGGCAAGGGGGGAGGCCCCGGCGGCGGCACGCAGGTGAGCGGAGCGGCCGGCCGGGCCGTCGACTTCGCCATGGCGCAGATAGGCAAACCGTACGTGTGGGGCGCGGTGGGCCCGTCCTCCTACGACTGCTCCGGACTCACCTCCGCGGCCTGGGCGGCGGCCGGACACCCCATTCCCCGTACCTCGCAGGCCCAGTGGGGCGGCCTGACCCGCGTCGGCCTGTCCTCGGCCCGCCCCGGCGACCTGATCATCTACTACAACGACGCCACCCACGTCGGCATGTACATCGGAGGCGGACGGATCGTCCACGCCCCGCGGCCGGGCCGCGGCATCACGACCGCACCGGCCGCCTCCATGCCCGTCCTCGGCGTCGTACGCCCCGGAGTCTGAGCGGATGACCCACTCGCTGACCCCCCGTGACAAGGGGAACCTGCCCGCGCTCGGTGCCGCGCCGCTGATCCGCCTCGACGCCTATGTCGCCGAGGACGGTTCGACGGTGGTCAACGGTCACCTGCTGGAGATGGGCGGCATGCGGCAGCCCAACGAGGCGATCCTCGACGCCGTCGCCATGTTCGCCCGCACCCTGGGGGCCCCGGTCGCGGCCACCGTCATCGACCGCACCGTGCAACAGGTGGCACGCCTGCGGGTGCACCCCGACGGCTCGAGCCGAACCATCGCCGACGAGGACGACCTGCCGCCAGGGCGCGAGCGCACCGCGGCGGAGGAGGCCGCGTTCCCCCCGCTCGCCCGCGTCGAGCGCATCATCCAGCACGCGCAGCGCGAGGAACTGCACGCCGCGTTCGTCCTCGCCAGCGCGCTGCGGGAGCACCTGACCCTGCGGCGCGGCGCCGAGGACGAACTCTCCCTGGAGGCCAGGGCGATCGAGGCCTACCTCGCGTATCTGCGCGGCGACCACATGCTCTCCACCGTCCTCGCGCTGACCGTTGCCCGGATCCGCTGCCGCACCGACCTGAACCGGGCCGCCCCCGACGTGGCCCGCGCCACCGCGGCGTGGCAACGCCTGTGGGACGAGGGCCAGGTGGCCACCCGCGGACAGGAACTCCTCCACATGTGGGAACGGCTGTCCGAGGCGGGCCTGCTGCAGGAACCGTCCCACCACGCCATGGCCCAGGCCGTACGGACCCGGCTGGAGCAGGGTGGCCGCTCCGTACCGCCCCAGTCCGCGCCCGTGGCGGCGGCCCTTTCCGCCGGCCCCGGCCAGGACCCGGCACCGGTCGCCCCCGAGGACAAACCCCTCAAGCCCGCCCGGCGCGGTCTGCGGCGTTTCACCCGGCGGGCCGGCCGGTCACCCGGACCGGCCTCCTGAGGACGGGACGCCCAGGATGCCGTCGGTGAGTGCGGAGGCGCGGCGGCCCGGGGCCCGCGTCCGGTCAGGCGCGCCGGGCCGCCTCCAGCTCCCGCTTGAGGTTGCGCAGGGTCCGGTCGATGTTGCCGACCTGGAACTCGGCGAACGTCCGGCCGCCGGTGACCACCCGGTCGAAGGCGGCGGCGACGGCGTCGGGCCAGGCGCGCCGGTCGTCGGTCCACGTCTCCGTCACCCGGGTGCCGTTCCCCTCCGGGGCGAAGCGGTACTCCCAGGTGGCGATCGGACCGCGCAGCCACGGCCGCCGCACCCCGATGGCGTGCACCCGGAAGGAGAACCGGAGCCCGGGGTCGGCCGCGGTGACCGTGCACCGGGTCACCCACCGGAACGCCCCGCGCTTGTTGCGCCCCACGAAGCCGGCGCCCTGCGTCGCGGGCCCCTCCGGCGTGCCCGCCGCGGTCCCGAGGTTCTCCGGGCTCCACCGGCCCATGTCGCCGGGACGGGACACCGCCGCGTAGGCCTCCTCGGGCGGGACCTCGACGAGAATGCTGCGGGACACGCTGAGAACGCGGGGCACGGCGACACCTTCCGGGAGAGAGGAACGGCGGAGCTACTGGCAAGTAGCCTCATGGTACGGCGGCCGGCGCGGACGGCCGGCCGGACGGTGCCGGCACCCTCCGGCCGACCGCAAGGAGGCCGGGACGTTCCGCGCCGAACAGGGCGCGGACTGGGTGCGGGCGGAGTGGGCGGCCGATCTGGGCCTCGCCGCCGTCGACGCGTCGCGTCGGCCGCCGCGTCCGGGCCCGCCGGGCGGTGCGGAACGCGCCGCCCCCGCCTTCGCCGCACCCGACGTCCGGTGCCGCCGGTCTTGACGTTGCGTCCGAGGGCTCCGCATACTGGCGGCCAAATCGATTTGGCCAAATCGATTTGGCTCTCCGTCCAGGGCCGGATCGCGGCTGAGAATCCGAACGTGCCCGTATGCCCGAACGGAGCCCGAAACGTGTCCAGTGCCCGTCAGAACCGTCCCCCGGCCGGTCCGGTGCCGATCACCGGTCCCACCCCGCACGACCCTCCGTCTCCGTCCGACCGGTCGCCGTCCAACCCGTCTCCGGCCGACGCCGGTCCTCTGTCCCCGCCCGCAGGCGCCGAGATGCGGGCCGGAGTGCATCCCGTGGACGAGGCACGTCCGTTCGGCCGGATCCTGCTCTTCGGCATCCAGCACGTCCTCGTCATGGCCGCGACCCCCATCTCGGCGATCTTCCTGATGAGCGCCACTCTCGGGCTCGACTCCGGTCTCACCGTGGACCTGCTCTCGGCGGCCTTCGTGCTCTCCGGCGTCGGATCCCTCGTCCAGTCGCTCGGCGTCTGGAAGTTCGGGCCCCGGCTGCCGTTCGTGATGCTGCCCGGCGGGGCGCCGCTCATCCTCTTCCTCGCCATCGCCGAACAGCACGGCCTGCGCACCGCCACCGGCGCGGTGATCCTCACGGCGGTGTTCACCTTCGTCGTCCTGCCGCTCTTCTCCCGGCTCCTCGCCTACTTCCCCGCCCTGGTCATCGGCACCATGATCGTCATCGTCGGCGTCAACCTGGTGAAGGTCGGTGCCGTGCTGGTCACCGGTCAGCCGGGATCGCCGGGCTTCGCCGACCCCGGCAACCTCGGCCTCGGCATGGCGACGATCGGGTTCACGGTCGCCTTCTACCTGTTCTTCACCGGCGTCCTGCGTCAACTCGCCGTCATGCTCGGCCTGCTGGCCGGCGCCGTCCTCGCGGCCGCGACCGGCGCGATCGACGGGGCGGGCGCCGACGCCCTGGGCGGCGGCCTGGTGAACCTGCCGCACCTGATGCCCTTCGGCTCACCCCGGTTCAGCCTCGTCGCCGCGCTGCCCCTGATGCTCTACACCCTGGCCTCCATGGCCGAGGCCACCGGTCAGACCGTCATCAACGCCGAGGCCGTCGGCAAGCGGATCGACACCCGCACCGACGTACCCAAGACCGTCCGTGGCGACGCGCTCACCTCGCTCTTCGGCGGCTTCTTCGGCCTGCCGCTCATGGTCACGAGCGGCGAGAACATCGGCATCGTCCGCGTCACCGGAGTGCGCAGCCGCTTCGTCACCGCCGCCGCGGGCGTCGTACTCGTCGCCATCGGCATCCTCGCCCCCGTCACCCGAGCCATCAGCGTGATCCCCACCCCGGTAGTCGGCGGCACCGCCATGGTCGTCTTCGGCGTCATCACCGTGCTCGGCATCCAGATGCTCGGCCGGTCCGACCTCGACAAGCACACCAGCACGTTCGTCTGCGCCGTCGCCCTCTCCCTCGGGCTGCTGCCCATCCTCGTCCCCGGCGTGTACGGGGGCTTCCCGCCCAACGTCCGCATCCTCCTCGAAAGCGGCGTGGCCGTCGGCACGTTCACGGCCGTCGTCCTCAACGTCCTCTTCCACCACGTCAGGCCCGGCGTCGTCGCCCGCCTGACCACACCGCGCACAGAAAGCGACCGATGAACCGACCCGACCGAGACGCCCTCGCCCACCCCGGCCCGCTCCTTGTCGTACCGGGCTCGGTGCTGTTGCCCGAAGGCCCCGTCGACGACTGGGCGGTCGTGGTCGACGACGGCCGCTTCACCGCCGTCGGCCCGGCGGACGAACTGACGCGCACCCACCCGCACCTGAACGCCGTCCGGGCGCCCGGGCACCTGCTGATGCCCGGCTTCGTCGACACCCACCACCACCTCACCCAGAGTTTCGGCGCGGCACTCGCCTTCGGCGAACCCTCCGAGATCTTCCGCCGCGTCTGGGTCCCGCTGGAGGGCGCGCTGGACGAGGAGTCGGCCTACACGGCGGCCAAACTGGCGGCGCTCGAGGCACTGCGCGGCGGCTTCACCACCGTCACCGACGCCGGCACCCGCGCCGGCGTCGACGTGGACGTGGTCGCCTCGGCCGCGCGGGACGCCGGTGTCCGCTGCGTACTCGGACTGATCTGCAACGACGCGGACGGCACGGGCGGCCAGGACGGCCCCGGAGACCCGGCCGTCCTGGAACACGCGGAGAAACACCTCGCCCGCTACGCCGACGACCCCCTCGTGCATCCCTCCCTGGCCGTGTCGATCCCCGAGGCGGCCACCGAGCACACCCTGCGTGCGACGGCCCGCATGGCCGCGGAAGCGGGTGCCGTCGTCCAGATCCACGTCAACGAACACCTCGCCGCCGTGGAACGCTCCCTCGTACGGCACGGACTGCGGCCCCTGGAACACCTGCACGGCGTAGGCGCGCTGGGGCCCCAGTTGCTCGCCGCGCACGCCACGCTCCTCACCCCGCGCGAGCTGACCCTGCTCGCCGACACGGGAACCGCCGTCAGCTACAACCCCGTCGCGAGTGCCTGGAAGGGCAACGCGGTCGCGCCCGCCACGGCCATGGCCGAGCGCGGCGTGCGCTTCGGCATCGGAACCGACGGCACCCGAGGCGACGGCTTCCGGCTCGCCGACGCCGCCGAGTTCGCCCAGCGGCTCGCGTACGGGCTGGCGACCGGCGACTCGTCGTGCGGCGCAGGCTGGACCTGGCTGGAGCGCGGCGCCCGCGGGGGAGCGGACGCCGTCGGCCTCGGCGCCCTCACCGGCACCGTGGAACGGGGAAAGGCGGCGGACTTCCTCCTCGTCGACATCGACACCCCTGAGCTGGCACTCTCGTGGGACCTGCCGTGGGAACTCGTCAGGCGTGGCAACCGGGACCAGATCACCGCGGTGTTCGTCGCCGGACACCTGCGGATGTGGCAGGGCCGGCCCACCGGCTGGGACGGGCCCGCGCTGGTGAGCCGGGCGGCCGAACTGGCCCGCGCCGCCGTCGCCGGGGCCGGCGTCACCCGGGTGCACCCGACGTCGACTGCGGCCCGGGCGCTGGGCGAGGAGCAGAAGGGGAGTGCACGGCGTTGAGCGCGCAGATGCTGGCGGTTCTCGCCGTCGCGGTGGCCGTCGCCGCGTTCGTCCAGGGCAGCAGCGGGCTGGGGTTCGCGCTGATCGTCGCGCCCGTCGCCGGGATCGTCGACCCCGGCCTGGTCCCCGTGTTCGTCCTGGCGTCGATGATCCCGCTCAACCTGTACGTCGCCTGGCGGGAACGGGCCTCGCTCGACCTGCGCGGCGCCGGCTGGATCACCGCGGCGAGACTCGCCGCCACGCCGGCCGGGCTTGCCCTGCTCTGGCTGATCCCGGAACGCAGTCTCGGCCTCTTCGTGGGCGTCGCCACGGTGCTCGCGGCCGTGGTCAGCCTGACGGCGCCCACGTTCGCGCCGGGGCGGGCGGCGTACGTCGGCGCGGGCGCGGTCACCGGACTGACGGAGACCGCGACCGGTGTGGGCGGCCCGCCACTCGCGCTGGTCTACCAGCACCGGCCGCCCGCCGAACTGCGCTCGACGGTCGCCGCCTGCTTCCTCGTCGGCGAGGTCGCCTCCCTGATCCTGCTCTTCGCGACGGGGAAGGCCGCACCCGCGGAACTGGGCCAGGCCGCTCTGCTCCTCCCGGCGATCGCCGTCGGAGCCTGGCTCAGCCGCCTGGTGCACCACCGCCTGGACGCCCGCAGGATGCGGCTGTTCGTCCTCGTCTTCGCGCTGGTGTCGGGGCTGGTGCTGATGCTGGGGGTCTGAGAGGACGGTTCGTCAGGCTCGTCCGGGTGCGCGTGCGTCGCGCCCGGCTCAGTCCCCCCGCGGCACCTCGATGTCGTAGACCAGCGCGTACACGATGTCCCGGGCCTGGCGCAGGTCGTAGCCCGTCGCGTCCACGATCACCTTGAGCGCCCGGATCGTGTCGCCGCCCAGCATGAACATGCGCGCATCGGCCTGCGCCTCGGCCGGAACCGCCAGGGCACGGGCTCGCCTTGGGTCCACGCTCCGCGGGATCCTCGGCAGCCCGCCGTCCCTTTTCCGGCCCCCCAACACCATCAGTCCCCCGTCCCTCATCCGTACGACCAGTTTCGTGGAGCGCATCCTATGCGGCCGGGAGCCGTCCTCCGAGGCCCTGTGGCCCGGCCCGGCCCGGCCCCGGTCTGGTCTGGTACTGGTCCGGTCCTGGCCCGTCCTGTCCTGGTCCGGCCAGGTCCCGGTCCGGTCAGGTCCCGGTCGACCGCGCCGACGAAGCGCGGGCGACCACCCGCGGCGGCGGGGACACCGTCACCGGCGCGCTGACGGTGTCCCCGCGGAGCCGGGCCAGGAGCAGTTCCACCGCGTCGGACGCGGCCCGGTCCAGGTGCAGGTCGACCGCCGTCAGCGGTGGCTCACAGGTGCGGGCGCGCAGGCCGTCGTAGCGGGTGACGACCATGACGTCGTCCGGCACGGTCCGCCCGCTGTCCCGGATCGCCCGGACCGCGCCCACCGCGAAGGCGTCGACGAGCGCGCAGACCGCGTCGGTCTCCGGGTGCTCGGCGAGCAGGGCGGCACAGGCGTCGTACCCGGCCTGCTCGCCGCCCGACTCCACGACGCGTGCCACGACCTGCTCCCAGCCGTACCGGTCGGCGGCCCGCTCGTAAGCGGTCAGCGCGTCGACGGACGAGTGCCGGGAACCGGAGCCCACGATCAGCGCCGGCCGCTCCGCCCCCTGCTCGTGCAGATGCCCGAGCAGCAGTTCCGCCACCAGGCCGCCGCGCAGGTCGACGTAAGGGGCGTCCTCGTCGGGCGAGACGGGCCGGCCCAGTGCCACGTAGGGCAGCCCGCGTTCGCGCAGCTGGGCCGCCGCCGCGTCGTCCACCTCCGGCTCGACGACGATGGCTCCGTCGATGTCCACCGAGTACAGCGCGGAACCGGACTGCACGGGCGGCACGAGCACGAGGGCGTAGCCGTGCAGCAGGGCGCTCTCCGCCGCGGCGGCCGCGACCTCCATGTAGAACCCGAGCCGAGAGGGCCCGCCCGCCACCGCGAACGGCATGGAGGAAGCCAGCGCGATGGCCTTAGCCTGTCCCCGCCGCAGGCGCTGCGCCCGCAGATTGGGGCGGTAGCCCAGCTCCGCCGCGGCCTGCCGGACCCGCTCCCGGGTCCGGGGATCGACCTTGCCCAGTCCGTTCAGGGCGTGCGACACCGTCGTGCGCGAGACACCGGCGAGGCGCGCGACGTCGGCGATCGTCGGCGGCCTCGGACCGGGTGCGGAAGTGACCATCTGCGCGAAGACTCCTCGCCGGTGTGGACGGTGGACGTCACCATCTTCGCCGACGCACGACCATCCGGAGGACACCGCCGGGCGTCACCCGGTACGTGGCCCCGCGTCCGAGACGGCGCGCGCGAGTTCGCGGACCGGCTCGGTCTCGCCCGCCGCCGGCCAGATGAGGGCCCAGCTCACCGTCGGCGCATCGTACGGGCGCAGGTAGCGCAGGCCCGGCCAGGGGTAGTAGCGAGCCGCGACTTCGTGGACGAGGGAGACCGCCGTGCCCGACGCGACCACGGCGGCGACTTCCTGGAACGTCGACACCTTCGGCCCGCGCCGGATCGGTCGGCCGCCGGGGGTGTGTGAAGGCACGAGTGTCTGCTGCCAGTACTCAGGGATGGGTGCCGCGCACTGCGGCAGGGTCCACTCGGCGAGGTCCTCCATGCCGACCGAGTCCTGGGCGGCGAGGGCATGTTCGGCCGCGACCATGAGAAGCGCGGGCGCGGTGACCACGACCGGGCCGACGGTGATGTCCGGCTCGCGGACGGGCAGCCAGGCGGTCGCCACGTCGACCGATCCGTCGCGAAGCGGTCCGAACGGGTTCGCGAAGGTCATCTCCTTGATACGGAGTTCCGTCTGGGGGTGCCGGGCACGGAACAGCTCCAGGATGTGTGCCTGGTCCTGCGCCTGGGGCCCGTGCAGACCGAGTGACAGCGTCTTCCTGTCCGCGGCGGCCGAGGCGGCGGCCGCACGGGTGCCGTCGAGTATCCGTCGGTACCCCGCGCCGAGATCCCCGCGCAACTGGGCGCCGATTCGGGTCAGTTCGACGCGGCGGCTGTTGCGCACGAAGAGGCGCGCGCCGATCTGCCGCTCCTGCTTGGCGATCGACTGGCTCACGCGCGCCTGTGACACGTGCAGCCGCTTCGCGGTCCGGCCGAAGTGCAGTTCCTCGGCCAGTGTCAGAAAGATCTCGATGTCCCGCAGCTCCATGTGCGCCCCCCCAGCTTCCACCGATAACCCTGGGCTTATCTGATCACGCGAAACCGGCCGTTGTTCGTGCCTTTGGCCTACGGCATCCTGAGATGCGGGTTGGCCGGGGGCGAGCGGTTCCGGGCAGAAGAGGGTTGACGGCGGATGAAGCCGGAACGGGGACGGGGGCTCTTTCGGTGCGCAGGGTGAGGGCGGCCACGGGCGTGACGAGTGTCGCGGCGGCGCTGACGATGGTGCTCGCGGGATGCGCGGGGGATGGTTCGGCGGACGACGGGGGTGGCACACGTCCGGTGCGTGAGGAGACTTCGGCCGCTCCCGCGCCCAAGGCGTACGATCCGCCGCGCAAGTTCACCGGGGGCGGGGTGCGGCTGTCCGCCACGGAGGCCGAGCACACGGAGACCACGCTGTGGAAGACCAAGGCGTTCGTCCTGACCGAGACCGGCCTGACCGCGTACGACACCCGGGGCAGCGGTGGTCCCGCCTGGTCGGTGAGGAAACCCAAGGGCATGTCCACGGGCGTGGACGAGCGTGCCAGGGTGTGGGAGAGCGCCCAGCCGTACGTGGTCCGGCAGGACGGGCGGACATGGGTGCTCTTCGCGTACCAGAAGTCCACGGAGGGCCGGGGCACGGCCAGGGGGACGTCGACGGTGAGCCTGCAGGCCGTCGACGCGGAGAGCGGCGAGCCGGCCTGGACGCTGGCAGTGCCCACCCCGGAGGCGATGAGCTTCGGTGACGACGCCGGTGCGGCCGTGGTCGGGGTCGAAGACGGCACGGCTGTGCTCACTGCCCGCACCACGCCCGACTTCGACGACGTGTACGACGACCCCAGGAGCATGGTCACCTACGGCGTCGACCTCGCTACGCGGCACGTCGACTGGCAGGAGACCGGTTTCGGCGCGCGAGTGGTCTCCGGCGGTGTGATCGCCGGTGAGCAGCTGCCCGAGAAGGCGGAGATCGGCCACGTGGACTGGACCGCTCCCGACGGCGGCATGCGGCTCGTGGGCCGGTCGGTCAGCGACGGGACGGTGCGCTGGAGGGACCCCCGCAACCTGTTCGGCCTGAAGATCGAGGGCATGGGGGCCGGCCTGATGTCGGCCGAAATGGTCCTGGAATTCGAGGAGAACCGCCAGACGTATGCGCTGCTCGACGCGGCCACCGGCCGGCGCCCGGCGGGGATGACCCAGGACAGTGCGGCCGACTTCGCCTACCAGGGCCGTTCGTGCGTCTACGACCAGCGGTCGGTCATCGTCTGCGAGTTCCCGTACGCCAGTATCGCCGCGCTGGACGCCCGCTCGCACAAGGTGCTGTGGAAGATCACGAAAGACGACCCGTCCAGGGAACTGCCGTCGATGACCACCGCCTGGCACGGGGCGGTCTACGCCGGAGTCGCCGGCCCCGACGGCGTCATTCTGGACGCGAGAACCGGCGAGGACGACGGAACCCACTCGGCCGGACACCTGACCCTCGTGAACGAGTACGGCGGTCTCGACCAGGACCTGACGGTGTACGAGGCCGTCGGCTGACACGGCGCGAAGCCGTGAACGGTCAGCGGTGCTCGGTCAGCGGTGCTCGGTCGGGTCCTCAGCGGCCTGGAGGCTGGTGTTGTGCTTCGTGGCCCGATCGGATCGAGAAGACGGGTGTACAGCGAGCTGAGCAGCACGTTCGGCTGATCGCGGCGATGGCGGCGGGCAGGCGCCAGTCGGCGTGGACGAAGGCGACGGGATCCGCGGCCTCGACGGCATGGTCCATCTTCACCGTGACCGGGCCACGTGCCTGCAGCGGGCGCAGTGCCTCGTTGAAGGTGCCCCTCGAGCCGGGCACCGGTCCGCCGGCCTTCGTGACTCCGTGCAGCCACCGGGCCGGCGGAACCGAGCAGTGGACGTTTCGGGCCGTCACGAGCCCCGGCCGCGACCCGTCCCAGGCCGCGGCGCGCGGTCCGCCGCACCCGAGCCCATGAGCTTCCCGGACCTGGTCGACGGCCTGCCCGCCCGGGGCGCCGACGCCGGCCGGGGACAGCTGTCGGTGCAGGGCGTCGTCGACGACGGCACCCGCCGCGACCGCCTCGACCAGGTCGTGGGCGCCGGCTTCCACCTGCTCGTCGGCGAAGACCACCTGGCCGCGCCGGAGAACGGCCGGCTGCTCGACGACCTCACCGCGGCGGGCGTCCGCATCGTCGTCTGCGGTGAGCGAGCCGCCGAGCACCCGGGAGCGGCCGTCGTCCAGGACGTGGACGGCACCTACCGCGCCTGGTTCACCGAGCCGGGCTGCTCGGCCGTCATGATCCGCCCCGACTTCTACGTGTACGGCGCGGCGAGCGGCTCCGACGCGGTGGCCGGGCTCGCGACCGAGCTGCTGGACGCGGTCCACGGCGGCGTGAGCGCGCCCAGGAGGCGCAGGCGGAGGCGGACGCCTGATGCCCCCCTTCTTGCGAGGACGGCTCCGGCGAGCCGGGCCCCCTGCCGGGTCCTCACATGTGGGGCCGGCCTTTCGTCGGGGCAGCTCGGTGGCGGCCGGCGGTGCGGCGGATCACAGACCGTTCTCGGTGAACAGGCTGATCAGACCCTGCGCCGTGTTGTCGGCGGAGTCCAGGCCGGGCATCTCGTCGGTGGCCGACTCGGCGCTGCGGGGGAACATGACCCGCTCGTACTCGGTCAGCGCCGCCTCGATGTCGCCGGGGTGCGCGGCGAGCGCCGCGCCCAGCTCCGCGCCGTCGAGCATCGCCAGGTTGGCGCCCTCGCCGTTGGGAGCGAAGAGGTGAGCGGCATCGCCCAGCAGGGTCACGCCCGGCACCCGGTCCCACCGGTGTCCGGCCGGCAGAGCGTGGAGGGTGCGCAGGGCCGGAGCGGCATCGCTGTCGGTGATCAGCGCGGTGAGCTCCGTCGCCCAGCCGTCGAATTCCCGGGCGATCCGTGCGGTGGCCGCGGCGGCATCGGTGAAGTCGATCGCGGCGAACCAGTCCCGCGGCCGGGACAGCCCCACGTAGGCATGCAGGGTGTCGTTCTTCTCCCGGTGGGCGAAGATCTCCTTGCCCGGTGAAGGGGCGATCAGCATGCCACCGCCGACGGCCTTCGCGGCGGCCGGGTGGCGTGTGTCTGCCTCGAACAGGTAGGTCTCGACGACCGATTTGCCGATGTACCCGGGTGTGGCCGAGGACAGCAAGGGCCGGACGAGTGACCACGCGCCGTCGGCGCCGACCAACAGGCGGGTGACGACGGCGCCTCCATCGGCGAACGTCACCTCGTGGCGGCCGTCGCCGAGGGAACGGGCACGGCTGACCTTGTGGCCCCACCGCACGGTGCCTGCCGGGAGTGAGTCGAGCAGGACCTGCCGCAGGTCACCGCGCTGCACCTCCGGGCGCCCGCCGGTCCCGTCGTCCGGTTGGTCGAGCAGGACGGTTCCGTCCTGGCCGAGCACCCGCAGCGCCTGTCGGCCTTCGAGGACGACGGCCCGGAACTCGTCGGTCAACCCGGCTTCCTCGATGGCGAGTTGACCGTTGTAGTCGTGGATGTCCAGCAGCCCGCCCTGTGCGCGCGCCGAAGGGGAGGAGTCGGCCTCGTAGACGGTGACCGGGATCGAGTGGACGTGCAGGACACGGGCCAGGGTCAGTCCGCCGAGCCCGGCGCCGACGATCGTGACAGGGGTGTGCATGGTGGCTCCTTCGGGTTCGGGCCGCCCGGTTCGCTCCGGCCGGCCACCTCTCGAAAGGTGCCGCCTCCCGCCGACGAGACACCGACATCCGACCGACAGCACCGACAGCGCTCCTGCAGGGCACCGACAGAACACCGACACCGGCGGGGCCGGCCCGGCCGATCGCGACGGCGTCCTGCCGGTCCTCGGGCAGGGTGCCGACTTGCGGTGGTGCAGACGGACATGAGGAACCTGTCTCAGCTGGCGCCAACTCGAAGGGCGCGATCATCGAGTGCGAGGGGACGTGGCACTGAACCTGTGGGATGCCAACCGTGATACGTGCCGGGCGCCCGGCACCCACGGTCGGCGACCACACAGCGGTGCCGCCTGCCCCGGCGCGAGAGTGCGCTCGGGAGGGCGGGACCGCCCGCAGTATCCGAGTCGGACTCGCCTACATCTACGGCGCTGGCACTTACACCGACGACTGGGGTGACGAAGGCGTCACGGACGCCGGGCGTCGCGTCTGCCGACGGAAGCGCCGGCTATGACTACCGGGCCTGCGGCTTCTGACGTCAGGCGCTCTCCGGCCCGACGGGGACGCATCCTCCCCTCCCGCCCACTGGCCCGCAGCCACCCGACTGCGGGCCTCACCCATGCCCGTTCCCCGAGGGCGAGCCGGTCCGGAAGTACCAAGGTGTCTACGCGATACGACCGGTCCGGCTGCCGGTTCAGAGTCGCTGGGACTGGGCCGTTTCGTTCGGATCACCGAACCCGTGACATGTGAGCGCGCTCAACGGGCGCGGCGCCTCCGACGGCCTCTGTAGCCTGGCGTCGCCGTTACGTCGGGGGGAGCTGACCGTGGAGAACGTGGTGTCCGTGGCCATCGGGGCCGCTGTCGGCCTCGTAGGGGTCGTGTTCGGGTCGTGGTTCACCGCGCGCCGACAGGACCGCATGTGGATCCGCGAACAGAAACTCAAAGCCGGGACCGGCTTCAACACGGCCGTAGTTCAGCTGCTGGACTACCTGAAGGAAGCACGGCTGAGTGACGACGGCCCGGGAGCCAACGAGTTGGCGAACCGGCTGCAGGAAGCACGCTCAGCCCTCTACCTGCTCTGCTCGAACGACACCGTCGATCTCGCCGATGCCCTCGCGCGTCGGGTCTGGAGCACCCGGCCCACCGAAGGCAGGGACGACCGCCGGGCCGAGTTCCGGGAGACGTTGGACCTCCTGCGTCGCTTCACTCACCAGCTCCGGCAAGAGATCGCCAGATCGTAGACCCCACTGGATCACCGGGCGGACCAGGGGAGGATGCCTGCGATGTGGGGCCTGCTTGCCTGGCGCATCGTCAGGCAAGTCAGCGTCTGGCGGGCAGGAGTGCTCGCAGATTCCGGGGCAAGGGACCTTCTCGTCCGAGTGGGATCGACGTTCCTCGGAATCTTCGAGTCCGACGAGTGCCGGTGTAAAGTGAACAACGCCCTTGACCTGCACAAAGCAGGCAGGGAGCCGTCTTCCAGGAGTCCAACATGCTGCGCACCATGTTCAAGTCCAAGATCCACCGCGCCACCGTCACCCAGGCCGATCTGCACTACGTCGGCTCGGTGACCATCGACGCCGATCTGCTGGACGCCGCCGATCTGCTGCCCGGTGAGCTCGTGCACATCGTGGACATCACCAACGGGGCCCGGCTCGAGACGTACGTCATCGAGGGCGAGCGAGGGTCCGGGGTCATCGGGATCAACGGGGCCGCGGCCCACCTCGTGCACCCCGGCGACCTGGTCATCCTCATCAGCTACGCGCAGGTCACCGACGCCGAGGCGCGGTCGTTGCGGCCCCGGGTCGTGCATGTGGACGGCGACAACCGTATCGTCGCCCTGGGGGCCGACGCGTCCGAGCCGGTGCCGGGGTCGGACCAGGAACGCAGCCCTCAGGCCGTGTCGGCCTGACGTACCGGTGTACTGAACTGCTGACCCGTGGGGACGAGGAGCGTGGCCGTGAGTGACATCGA
Source organism: Streptomyces sp. NPDC093065 (assembly GCF_044754585.1). Lineage (NCBI taxonomy): Bacteria > Bacillati > Actinomycetota > Actinomycetes > Kitasatosporales > Streptomycetaceae > Streptomyces > Streptomyces sp. NPDC093065. The sequence continues at coordinate 148,808 of NZ_JBIVPJ010000005.1, forward strand.
GATCCGTGACGACCGGGCCGCCGGGCGGCTGGAGGCGGTCGCGGCCGGAGAGGTCGTCGGCCGGGTCGAGTACTTCGTGCTCGACGCGCCCGAGCGGGCCCTCGTCCCCGTCCACACCGTCGTCGAGCCGGCCCACGAGGGCAAGGGCATCGCCGGATCGCTTGCACGTGAGCTGTACGGGATCGCGCGGCGGGAGGGCGTCACGGTCGCCCCGCTGTGCCCGTACGTCGTGAAGTGGGCCGAGCGGCACCCGGACGAGGCGCCCGCCGCCGATCCCGAGTCGCTGCGCGCGGCCAAGGAGTGGCTCGTGGCGCACCCCGGGCTGTTCTGATCCCGCGACGGGGAGATCTTGCGCGTGCTGGCGCTCTTGCACACCTCACCCGTGCACGTCCCGGTCTTCGACGCGCTGCGTGACCTGGCGCATCCGGGGCTGGAACTGCGGCATCACGTCGACGCCGCACTGCTGGAGCGGGCGCGGAGCGAAGGACCCGACGCGGTGGCCGACGCCGTCACGGCCGTGCTGACGCGGGTGGTGGAGGAAGGGGCGCGTGCCGTTCTGTGCACCTGCTCCACCATCGGCGGCGTCGCCGAGACCGCCGTCGGGGTCGGCGTGCCCGTGCTGCGCGTCGACCGGCCGATGGCCGCCGCCGCGGTGGCCGTCGGTCCGCGTGTGCTCGTCCTCGCCGCCTTGGAGAGCACGCTCGCTCCGACGGCGGCGCTGATCGAGGAGGAGGCGCGGCGTGCGGGCCGTCCCGTGACGGTGCGTACCCGGCTGGTCGGCGGCGCCTGGTCGCGGTTCGAGGCCGGCGACACCGAGGGCTACCTGCGGCGGGTGACCGAGGCGGCCGACTCCGTGACCGGCGCTGACGTGATCGTCCTGGCCCAGGCATCCATGGCGGCGGCCGGGGAGCGGGCGTCCGTCCGCGTCCCCGTGCTGGCCGGCCCGGCGTCCGGACTGGCCGCGGCAGCGGCGGTGGCGGCACGACCGGGCACCCGGGCTCGTTGAATCCGTTCGGAGCGTTCGGAGCGTTCGGAGCGTTGGGCCCGGCCCGGCTGGCTCCCCGGGCGCCGCGGTTCGTACGGCCGGGTGAGTGGGGAGGCGGCCCTCGGGTAGGCGGGGGACAAGTCCAGAGAGCCGACGTCGACCGACTGGCCGGAGGACAGCGCCATGACAAACCCGTATCCGGATCCCGTCCCGCCCGGGCCCACCCCGGGACCCGCTCCCGGCCCGGACCCGGAGCCCCCACAGCCGCACCCCGATCCGGCGACGCCGCCGGTCCCCGGTCCGGAACCGACTCCTCCGCCTCCGCCTCCGGGCCCGGGTCCGCAACCCACGCCCCAGCCTCCCGGCCCCGGTCCGCAGCCGACGCCTCCGCCTCCCGGCCCCGGTCCGCAGCCGCCGCCCGATCCCCCGGGACCGCCCGGGCCCTCGCCGTCGCCGATCCCGCCGGGGCCAGAGCCCGTGCCCAGTCCCGAGCCGGGGCCGCCGCTCACCTGAGCGACGAGCGGGAGGCGCCCGCCCGTCGGACCCGGGCGAGGTACTACGCGGTGACCTCCGACCGGTCGCCGCCCCACAGCGTGTGGAACGCGCCGTCCCGGTCCGTCCTGCGGTACGTGTGTGCCCCGAAGAAGTCCCGCTGCCCCTGGGTCAGCGCGGCGGGGAGCCGCTCGGCGCGCAGGGCGTCGTAGTAGGCGAGGGCGGCGGCGAAGCCTGGGGTCGGTACGCCCTGGCGGGTCGCGGCGACCAGGACCTCGCGCCAGTCGTCCTGCGCGGCGGCGATCTCCTGGGCGAAGGTCTCGTCCGACAGCAGGCTCGGCAGGTCCGGCCGGGCGTCGTACGCGGCCCGGATGCGGTCGAGGAACGCCGCCCGGATGATGCAGCCGCCGCGCCAGATCGCGGAGACCGCGCCCAGGTCGATGTCCCAGTCGTACTCCTCACTGCCCGCCGCGATCTCGTGGAAGCCCTGCGTGTACGACACGATCTTCGACGCGTACAGCGCCTGCTCGACGCGGTCGGCGAAGGCGGCCGCCTCCGACTCGCCGAGCGGCGCCGCCTTCGGGCCCGCCAGGCCGCGCGAGGCGTCCCGCAGCGCCGCGTGCCCGGACAGGGAACGCGCGAAGACGGCCTCCGCGATGCCCGACACCGGCACACCCAGGTCCAGCGCGATCTGCACCGTCCAGCGGCCGGTGCCCTTCTGCTCCGCCTGGTCGACCACCACGTCCACGAACGGCTTGCCCGTCGCCGCGTCCACGTGCGACAGCACCTCCGCCGTGATCTCGATCAGGTACGAGTCCAGGCGTCCGGTGTTCCAGGTGCGGAAGATCTCCGCGATCTGCGCGGGGGAGTACCCGGCGACGTCGCGCAGCAGCTGGTACGCCTCGCCGATCAGCTGCATGTCGGCGTACTCGATGCCGTTGTGCACCATCTTCACGAAGTGTCCGGCGCCGTCGGGACCGACGTGCGTCACACAGGGCGCCCCGTCCGCGGCCTTCGCCGAGATCTTCTCCAGCATCGGGCCCAGCGACTCGTACGACTCCTTCGAGCCGCCCGGCATGATGCTCGGGCCGTGCAGCGCGCCCTCCTCGCCGCCCGAGATTCCGGTGCCCACGAAATGGATGCCCTGCTCGCGCAGTTCGCGTTCCCGGCGCCGGGTGTCCGCGAAGTGCGCGTTGCCCCCGTCGATGATCATGTCCCCGGGTTCGAGGAGCGGGGCGAACTCCCGGATCACCGCGTCGGTGGGGTCTCCGGCCTTCACCATGATCACCAGGCGGCGCGGCCGCTCCAGCGCCGCGACGAACTCCTTCGCGGTCTCGGTCGCGACGAAGTCGCCTTCGCTCCCGAACTCCTCCACCAGCGCGTGCGTGCGCGACGCCGTCCGGTTGTGCACCGCGACCGTGTAGCCGTTGCGGGCGAAGTTGCGGGCGAGGTTGCGGCCCATGACCGCGAGACCCGTGACGCCGATCTGCGCTGTAGTGCTCATTGGGTTGGCTCCTAGTGACCTTGGTGTCTGTGCTGCCCTGTGTCCGTGGTGCCGGTGCCCGCCAGTATGGCCGGTTCGCCGCTCGACCATGCTGACGTGCCGGTACGTCGGACGCACTTTCTGCTTCGCGGACTCCAGTACGGGCGGAAGGGGCCGGGTGCCTCAGCGGGCCGCCCCCTCGTCCGGCCAACGGCCGCCGGGTCCCGGCCATTCGGCGCGGCCAACCGGCCGGTTGCCGTCTTGTCATGGCCTGTTCGCGGCGCTTACTTTTGCCGCTCCTGACGCAATGTCGAGGGGGACCTCCATGGCCGTACGCGGCCGGCACCGCCGGTATCAGCCGAACAGGATCAACCGCGCCTCACTGACCGTCACCGCGGGGGGCGCGGGACTGGCCCTCCCCCTCGTGGGCACCGGCACGGCCCACGCGGCCGACGTGGCGACCTGGGACAAGGTCGCCGCCTGCGAGTCCACCGACGACTGGGACATCAACACCGGAAACGGCTACTACGGTGGCCTGCAGTTCACCCAGTCCACCTGGGAGGCCTTCGGCGGCACGCGGTACGCCCCGCGCGCCGACCTGGCCACCAAGGAACAGCAGATCGCCGTTGCCGAGAAGGTGCTCGACGCACAGGGCCCCGGCGCCTGGCCGGCGTGCTCGAAGCGGGCCGGGCTGACCCGCGGGGGCGACACGCCCGACATCCGGCCGGCCGGGGGAGCAGGGCCCGAAGAGGCGGGCGAGAAGTCCGCCGGCAAGCCCGCGGTCGGCCCCGCGAAGAAGGCCGGCTCTGTCAGGGACGTCCAGCCGCAGACCACGCCGCAGTCCCGGGCGGGCAAGGCCCGGATGTACACGGTGGTCACCGGCGACACCCTCTCCGGCATCGCCGACGTCCACGAGGTCCGGGGCGGCTGGCAGCGCCTGTACGAGTCCAACCGCGGCGCGATCGGCTCCGACCCCGACCTCATCCTGCCCGGCCAGCGGCTCTCGCTGCGCGGCGAGGGGGCCACCAAGACGTCCGGCGCCCGGACCGGGAAACAGGACGATCGGCAGAAGCAGGAGAAGCAGCAGGAGAAGCAGCAGGAAAAGAAGCAGACGGAGCAGAAGCGGGAGCCGAAGCGGCAGGAGCAGCAGAAGGCGCCGAAGAAGTCGTCCTCCGCCACCACCCACCACGCCGTCGTGGCCCCGGTCGACGCCGCCACCGGCACGCCCTATCACCAGGCGGGCTCCTCCTGGTCCAAGGGCTACCACACCGGTGTGGACTTCCCCGTCCCCACCGGCACCTCCGTCAAGTCGGTCGCGGCCGGGCGGGTCGTCAGTTCCGGGTGGGGCGGTTCGTACGGCTACCAGGTGGTCGTCCGGCACGGCGACGGGCGGTACTCCCAGTACGCGCACCTCTCGGCGATCTCCGTGAAGGCTGGGCAGTCGGTGGGCGCCGGCCAGCGTCTCGGCCGCTCCGGCGCCACGGGCAATGTCACGGGCCCGCATCTGCACTTCGAGGTGCGGACGGGGCCCGGCTTCGGTTCGGACGTCGACCCGCTGGCGTATCTGCGGGCCGGCGGCGTCAGGATCTGATCCGTACCCGCCGGCGGCCGAGCATGGACGGCGGGACGAACGGACCGCCGTAGAAGGGGCCGTAGGAGAGCGTCGTGTCGTCGCTCTCCGCCGGTGCCCGCACGTCGTACGCCTCCTCGGCTGCCGCGGTGTCCGAAACCGGCGACGGCACCGGGGAGGGCACGAACACCTTGGCGGACAACGGGGCAGCCACAGCCGCCGGAGCAGCCGCTGCCGCAGGGACCGCAGTCGCGGTCGCGGAACTGGCGTGCTGCCCCCGCTCCCCGATCCCGTCGCCGCCCTGGGCCACGGCGCCCTCCCGGGCGATCCGCTCCGTCGTCAGCATGATCAGCCCGCCCGCGGCCACCACGCCGCAGCTCAGGGCGAGCGCCGTGCCGGTCGTGCCGTAGCGGAACGTCTCGCCGAACATCGTGATGCCGACCACGGCGGCCACCACCGGGTTCACGACCGTCAGCGTGGCCAGTGGGGCGGCGAGGCCGGCGCCCCGGTAGGAGGCCTGCGAGAGGACCATGCCGGCCGTGGCCAGTACGCCGATCACGGCCAGCGCGGGCAGGTCGGCGGCGGACACCCCGCCGGTCCAGTCGACCGCGACCGTCTTGGTGAAGACCGAGGACATGCCGAAGGCTATGCCGGACGCGGTCGCCAGCAGGATGCTGCGGACCGCGGGATGCCGGTGCGCGGCCCGGCCGGCGATCATCAGCGCGACGATCGCACCGCCGGTGACCAGCGCCGCCCCGACCCGCTGCGCGGTGTCCAGCGACTGCGCGTCCGAGGCACCGACCAGGGACAGCAGACCGGCGAGACCGACCGTGGCCATCAGCGCGCCCCGCCAGGCCGTCGCACCGGCCCGGCGGCCCACGAAGAACGCCGCCATGGGCAGCGCGAAGACGATGGTGAGCGCTCCCAGCGGCTGCACCAGGCTGAGCGGGCCGAGCGCGAGGGCGACCACGTGCAGCAGACCGCCCAGGCCGTTGAGCGACACCGCCGCCCACCAGGCGGGCCGGCGCAAAGGAGCGTACTGGGCATCGGGGGACGACGTCGCGACCTGCTCCTGCACGATCGCTCCGCCCGCGTACGCCACCGCCGAGACGAGCGACAGCAGTACGGAGAACGCGAGGGCGCTCATCGGCTGCTCCTCTGCGTGAGGCGGGGGCGCTGGGCCCGTCGCGGCGAACGGTCGTCATCCATGGACAACACGATGCCGCCTCAGGGTCTTCCCGTCGTCGTCCCTGAGCATTCTTCGGGTCCTACTACCGATGGAGTACGGCGGCGCCGCCGTCCTCCCCAGGGTGGGCGACTTCCGGGCCCTGACCCCGGGAACAGCGCCTTGAGAGCCCTGATACTACTTCTCTGCGTGGATCTCGACCCCGGCCTCTCCGCCCTCCGCCCGCTCGGCGGCTTCTCCGTCCTGCGCGTCGCGGAGCCCGCGCCGTCACGGCGGACCGGCGCCCTCGCGCCCCTCGCACACGCCTACACACCGGGACACGCGGACGAGTCGACGGACGTTCATGTTCAGGTTCGGCGCCCCGACCCGCTGGGCCACCGCGTCCGCAAGGTCGCCGCCGCGCTCGGCGCCCCCGAGACCCGGGTCGCCGCCTCAGTGGCCCAGCAAGGGCTCGCGGCCCGCCTCTGGTCCGTGACCCTGGCCTGCGCCGCCCTCTACGGGCAGGTCCCCGACCTCGACCCCCGCCTGCTGCACTGGGACCCCGACGCCACCGCCCCCGACGACCTGTGGCTCGGCGAGGTGCGTGCCCTGCCGGCGGACGCCGCCACCGTCGCGGACGTCGTGCTCACCACCCACCTCGCGCCCCTCGCCGAGGCCGTGCGCGCCCGCTACGGCGTCGCCGCCGGGCTGCTGCGCGGCAACGCCGCCTCCGCCCTGGCCGGCGCCGGACGCGAACTGGAGCGCTGGGCCCGCCGCGAGAATCGCACGGAGACCGCCGCCCGCGTCCGGGAGCTCACCGCCGGCCTGCTGGCCCACCCGCTGCTCGCCGGGACCGGCACGCTCACCGGCACGTCCTTCCGGCGCCGCAGCTGCTGCCTCTACTACCGGGTGCCGGGCGGGGGTGTCTGCGGCGACTGCTGCTTCCCGAGTCCGCCCGGATCCTCTCGCTGACCGAGTCGCCCGCACCCGCCCGCTCCCGCGTTCTCCGTACCCGCCCGCTCCCCGCGCCCGCCGCGCTCTTCCCCCGGCGCCCGCTCTGGGTGACCATGAGGGAACCAGCCGCCGAGACGGGAGGTTCCGGGTGCGCGTGGGACTGCTGACCCGTGAGTTCCCGCCGGACGTGTACGGCGGAGCCGGAGTCCACGTCGAGTTCCTCGCCCGGGAACTCGCCCGCCTCGTCGACCTGGACGTGCACAGCTGGGGCGAGGGGCACGCCGACGGCGTGCTGCGCCACCGCCCCTGGTCCGCGCTCGACGGCGCCAACGACGCGCTGCGCACCTTCTCCGTGGACCTCGCCATGACCGCCGCCCTCGAAGGGCGCCAACTGGTGCACTCCCACACCTGGTACGCCAACCTCGGCGGCCACCTCGCCAAGCTCCTGTACGGCGTCCCGCACGTGATGACGGCCCATTCCCTGGAGCCCCTGCGTCCCTGGAAGGCCGAGCAGCTGGGCGGCGGCTACACCCTGTCCGGGTGGGCCGAGCGCACCGCGGCCGAGGCGGCGGACGCGGTGATCGCCGTGTCCGCGGCGATGCGCGAGGACGTACTCGGCTGCTACCCGGCCCTCGACGCCTCCCGGGTCCACGTCGTGCACAACGGCATAGACACCCGGCTCTACCGGCCCGACCACGCCACCGGCGCGCTGGACCGGATCGGTCTCGACCGCTCCCGCCCGTACGTGCTGTTCGTCGGCCGCATCACCCGCCAGAAGGGCGTGCCCCACCTGCTGCGCGCGGTACGGGACATCGACCCGGCCGCGCAGGTCGTGCTGTGCGCCGGCGCCCCGGACACCCCCGAGATCGACCAGGAGTTCCGCGAGCTCTTCGCCGCACTGAGCCGCGCCCGCGAGGGCGTGCACTGGATTCCGCGCATGCTGCCGCGCCCGGAGGTGATCCAGCTCCTGACGCACGCCGCCGTCTTCGTCTGCCCCTCCGTCTACGAGCCCCTCGGCATCGTCAACCTGGAGGCGATGGCCTGCGGCACTCCCGTGGTGGCCTCCCGGGTGGGCGGCATCCCCGAGGTCGTGGCCGACGGCGAAACGGGGGTACTCGTGCCGAGAGCGGAGGTCGCGGACGACGACTTCGAGGCGGGTCTGGCGCGCGCACTGGACTCCGTCCTCGGCGACCCGGCCGCCGCCCGGCGGATGGGAGAGGCCGGCCGGGCGCGCGCGGTCGAGGAGTTCGGCTGGGACGCGGTCGCGCGCCGCACGGTCCGGCTCTACGAGGAGATCCTCAAGCGGGCTTGAGCCGCCCCGACCGGGGCGGCCGAGGGTGAACGAGGGTGAGGGGAGCGGCCATGCGTCGTGGAGGTCCTTCGGTGCTCGGCATCGTGCTGGCGGGCGGAGAGGGCAAACGCCTGATGCCCCTGACCGCGGACCGCGCCAAACCCGCGGTCACCTTCGGCGGCACCTACCGGCTCGTCGACTTCGTCCTGTCCAACCTGGTCAACGGCGACATCCTGCGGATCTGCGTGCTCACCCAGTACAAGTCGCACTCCCTGGACCGGCACATCACCACCACCTGGCGGATGTCCAGTCTGCTCGGCAACTACGTCACCCCCGTCCCCGCCCAGCAGCGCCTCGGACCGCGCTGGTTCCTCGGCAGCGCGGACGCGATCCTGCAGTCCCTGAACCTGGTGTACGACGAACAGCCCGAGTACGTCGCCGTGTTCGGCGCCGACCACGTGTACCGGATGGACCCGCGCCAGATGCTCGCCCAGCACATCGAGTCCGGCGCGGGCGTCACCGTCGCCGGAATACGGGTCCCGCGCGCCGAGTCGCCGTCCTTCGGCGTGATCACCCCGGGCTCCGACGGGCAGACCGTCACCGGCTTCCTGGAGAAGCCCGCCGATCCACCCGGTCTCGCCGACGACCCCGGGTGCGTCTTCGCCTCGATGGGCAACTACGTCTTCACCACCAAGGCCCTCGTCGAGGCCCTGCACCGGGACGCCGAGGACGAGAACTCCGTGCACGACATGGGCGGTTCGATCCTGCCCCAGCTCACCGACCGGGGCGAGGCCGCGCTGTACGACTTCAGCGACAACCACGTGCCGGGGGAGACCTCCCGCGACCAGGGCTACTGGCGGGACGTGGGCACGCTGGACGCGTACTACGACGCGCACATGGACCTGATCGCCGAGCGGCCCGCGTTCAACCTCTACAACCGCGACTGGCCGGTCTACACCCACTCCACCCAGCTCTCGCCCGCCCGCTTCAACGGCGGTGGCATCGCCGGCGAGTCGATCATCAGCGCGGGCTGCCTGATCCGGGGGCAGGTCACCCGTTCCGTGCTCTCGCCGGGCGTGGTGGTCGACCCGGGGGCGGTCGTGCAGGGCTCGGTGCTGCACGACAACGTGCACATCGGCCGGGGCGCGGTGGTGCGCGGGGCGGTGCTGGACAAGAACGTCCAGGTGCCGCCGGGCGCGACGATCGGCGTCAACCCGCAGCGGGACGGCGAGTTGTACACGGTCTCCAAGGGCGGCGTGATCGCGCTGGGCAAGGGGCAGCGGGTGCCGTGACGGAAGGACGACGGACGGACCGCGGCCCCGGGCCGGGCGACACGCGCGCCGAGCCCGGGGCCGTTGTCATGTCCCTGGACGTCAAGCGGAATCCGTGCTGTCATGCCTCTGCACCTCTGCCGTTACATCGTTGTACGACATCGATGTCTGCGCCACCAGCCACCACCCGTTCTCGAGGAGAGGGTCAGTGCGCACCAAACGACTCAGAGACAGACTCGCGCTGCTGCTAGCCGCCGCACTGGGCGTCGCGGGACTCGCCGCCGTCCCGGCCGCAGGCGCCGCCGACACGGCCGGTGCCGACGGCACCGCGGAGATCCACGGCCTGAAGGGCGAGTACTACACCCAGTCCGCCCCCGGTGCCTTCGACTTCCACGAGCTCAAGGCCACCGGCTTCGACCCGCAGCTCGACTTCGACACCCTGGAGCCGCGACTCGCCTTCGCCACCGGGCAGTCGGACGACGTGAGCGTCCGCTGGACCGGCAAACTGGTCCCGGAGAAGTCCGGCGCCCACACCTTCTCGATCACCGGCGACAACGGCTTCCGCCTCTGGGTCGGCGGCGAACTCGCCATCGACCACTGGGTCGACGACTGGGACGTCGAACAGACCTCCCGGCCCGTCGAGCTGACGGCCGGCCGGTCCTACGACATCAAACTGGAGTACTTCGAGCACTACGGCGGCTCCAACCTCCACCTGCGCTGGACCGAGCCCGGCGGCGGCAAGGAGGCGGTCCCGCAGTCGGCGTTCCGTCTGCCCGACGGCTTCGACTACAACGGCGCGACGGCGACCACCGTCGAGTCCACCGGCCGCACCCTCAGGCTGGACTTCGCGAGCCCCCTCGCCGCACCCCCGGCCGGACTCACCGACCACCTCGAAGCGGTGATCGGCGGCACCACCTGGCCGCTCGGCGAGACCAGGCTCGACCCCGCCGACCCCAGCGCCCTGCTCGTCGCCCTCGATCAGCCCGTCGTCGGCGACAAGGACGGCGACGCGCCGGGCACGGCCGACGTCCGCTACGACGGGGAAGGCGGCCTCACCGACGCCGAAGGCAACGTTGTCAACGCCTTCTGGAGCAGCGGCGGCAACAAGTCCACCTACGAGCTGCGCACCGAGTGGGCCGACGAGGTCGGGCCGGACAACGCCCTTCCGGAGTACCCGCGCCCGCAGCTGACCCGCGACGACTGGCAGAACCTCAACGGCCGCTGGCAGTTCGCCGCCGCCGAGGCCGGCGAGCAGCCGCCGGCCGGCAAGAACCTCAAGGAGCGCATCCTCGTCCCCTACCCGGTGGAGTCGCAGCTCTCCGGCATCCAGCGGCACGAGGACCGCATGTGGTACCGCCGTACCTTCACCGTCCCGAAGAACTGGCACATCGGCCACGGCCAACGGCTGAAGCTCAACTTCGGCGCCGTCGACTGGCAGTCCGAGGTGTACGTCAACGGCGTCAAGGTCGCCGACCACAAGGGCGGTTACGACAAGTTCAGCGCCGACGTCACCGACGCGCTGAAGCCCGGCCGCACCCAGGAGCTGATCGTCGGCGTCTACGACCCGACCGACGCGGCGAACGGCGAGAACCCGCCGCTCGGCAAGCAGCGCCTGGATCCGAGCGGCATCTGGTACACCCCGAGCTCCGGCATCTGGCAGACCGTCTGGATGGAACCGGTCGCCCGGGACCACGTGGACTCGCTGAAGCTCACCCCGCACGTCGACGGGGCGGCGAGCACCCTGACCGTCGAGCCGAAGGGCGTGCGCGACGGCGTACGCGTCGAGGCCACGGCGTACGCGGGGCACCGCAAGGTCGCCACGGTCAGCGGACGCACCGGTGAGCCGCTGACCCTCAGGATCCGCGACCCGCGACTGTGGTCGCCCGACGACCCGTTCCTGTACGACCTGAAGGTCACCGTGGGCCGCGACCATGTCGAGAGCTACTTCGGGATGCGCTCCGTCACCGTCGAGAAGGTCAACGGCGTCCCGCGCACCCTGCTCAACGGTGAGCCCACGTTCCTGATGGCCACCCTCGACCAGGGCTTCTGGCCCGACGGCCTGCACACCGCACCCACCGACGAGGCCCTCGCGTACGACCTGAAGGCGCACAAGGAGATGGGCTTCAACTCGGTCCGCAAGCACATCAAGGTCGAACCCGACCGCTGGTTCTACTGGGCGGACCGGCTGGGCCTGCTGGTCTGGCAGGACATGCCGGCCATGACGGCGGGCGTGAACCCGTCCACCGCCGCCCGCGCCGAGTACGAGCGGGAGATGAAGGAGATCATCGACGAGCACGTCAGCAGTCCCTCGGTGGTCATGTGGGTCACCTTCAACGAGGGCTGGGGCCAGTACGACATCGGCCGCGTCGCCGAGCAGGCCAAGGCCTGGGACCCGACCCGCCTGGTGAACAACCAGTCCGGACTCAACCTCGGCGCCGACGGCCACGCCGGCGACATCATGGACGAACACGGCTACCCGAGCCCCGCCCTGCCACCGTCGCCCGACGGCGAACGCGCCCTGGTCAGCGGCGAGTACGGCGGCCTGGGCCTGGCCGTGCCCGGCCACGCCTGGTCGGTGCAGCAGTCCTACGTCGACGTCGACCCGGCGACGTACACCGACGACTACCTCACCAAGCTCGACGAGGTACACGCCCTCGCCTGCAAGGGCGGCAACGGCGCGGTCTACACGCAGATCACGGACGTCGAGGGCGAGCTGAACGGGCTGCTGACGTACGACCGCAAGGTCGTCAAGCCCGATGTGCGGCGCCTCAAGGCGGCGCACGAGCAACTGATCGACGACATCTCCCGGGCCACCCCGGCGAACTGCGCCTGATCACGCGAGAACCCCGGCGGGGCGCCTCCGCGCGCCCCGCCTCCCGCACTTCGGCTCCCCGCACCCGCACCCTCCGCACTTCGGCTCCCCGCTCCCGCGCTCAGGCACCCGTCAAGCACCCCGCCACCTCCCGTCCCGTCTGGAGCCCCATGACTCTCGACCGACGCCGCTTCCTGCACCGCGGCTCCCTCGTCGTCGGCGCGCTCGCCGTCGGTGTGCCCGCACTGGGCCGGCCCGCCGCCGCGGCAGGCCCTCTCGCCCCCGACGCCTTCACCCGGCTGGCGCCCGGCAGCGTCACCGCACGCGGCTGGCTCGCCGGACAACTCCGTCTCCAGCTCGACGGGTTGTGCGGCCGCTACGCCGAGCGCTCCCACTTCCTCGACTTCGCCACCACCGGCTGGGTCCACCCCGAGAACGCGGGGTGGGAGGAACTGCCGTACTGGCTGCGCGGATACGTCCCGCTCGCCGTCGCCACCGGTGACGCCGAGGCGCTCGCCCAGTCCCGGCGCTGGATCGACGCGATCCTCGCCACCCGCCAGGAAGACGGCTTCTTCGGCCCCCGGGCGCTGCGCACCTCGCTCAACGGCGGCCCCGACTTCTGGCCGTTCCTGCCCCTGCTCCAGGCGCTGCGCACCTGGGAGGAGTACACGGGCGACCAGCGGATCGTGCCCCTGTTCACCGGATTCCTGCGCTACATGAACGCCCAGGGCAAGGGCGCCTTCGACTCCAGCTGGGTCTCACTGCGCTGGGGCGACGGCATCGGCCTCGCGCTGTGGCTGCACCGCCGCACCGCCGACGCCTTCCTGCTCGACCTCGTCGAGAAGATGCACGCCTGGGGCGCCGACTGGACCGGCCCGCTGCCCAGCCCGCACAACGTCAACATCGCCCAGGGCTTCCGCGAACCCGCCCAGTACGCCCAGCTCTCCGGCTCCGCCGCCGACACCGGCGCCACCTACGACACCTACGAGCAGGTCATGGGCGGGTACGGGCAGTTCCCCGGGGGCGGCCTCGCCGGGGACGAGAACATCCGGCCCGGGTTCGGCGACCCCCGGCAGGGCTTCGAGACCTGCGGCGTCGTCGAGTTCATGGCCGCCCACGAACTGCTGGTCCGGATCACCGGCGATCCGGTCTGGGCCGACCGCTGCGAGGATCTCGCCTTCAACGCGCTGCCCGCGGCCCTCGACCCCGAGGGCCGCGCCGTCCACTACGTCACCAGCGCCAACAGCGTCGACCTGGACGACGTCCGCAAGACCCAGGGACAGTTCCAGAACGGCTTCGCCATGCAGGCGTACCAGCCCGGCGTCGACAACTACCGCTGCTGCCCGCACAACTACGGCATGGGCTGGCCCTACTTCACCGAGGAACTGTGGCTCGGCACGCCCGACCGGGGCCTGGCCGCCGCGATGTACGCCCCGTCCGAGGTCACGGCGGCCGTGGGCGCCGACGGCACCCGGGTGACCGTCACCGAGGACACCGACTACCCCTTCGGCGACACGATCACCCTCACCGTGTCGGCCCCGCGCCGCGTCGCCTTCCCCCTCAGCCTGCGCGTCCCGGGCTGGTGCGAGGGGCCGCGGCTGCGGGTCAACGGCCGGCCCGTGGACGCGGCCGACGGCCCGGCCTTCGTCCGCGTCGAGCGCACCTGGTCCGACGGCGACCGCGTCACCCTGCGCCTGCCGCAGCGCACCGCCCTGCGCTCCTGGCCCGGCAACCACGGCTCGGTCAGTGTCGACCGGGGGCCGCTGACGTACGCTCTGAAGATCGGTGAGCGCTACGTCCGGTACGCGGGCGACGACACCTTCCCCGAGTACGAGGTCCATGCGACCACTGCCTGGAACTACGGTCTCGTGCCCGGCGCCGCGCCCGCCTTCAGCCGTACCCGCGCCCGGGTCGCGGACAACCCGTTCACCCACGACACCGTGCCCGTCTCGCTGACCGCCGAGGCCCGCCGCATCCCCGAGTGGGTCGCCGACGACGAACACGTGGTCGCCCCGCTCCAGCCGAGCCCGGCCCGCTCCACCGCGCCGGTCGAGCAGGTCACCCTGATCCCGATGGCCGCCGCCCGGCTGCGCATCGCCTCCTTCCCGACCGCCGCCCCGGACGGCACCCCCTGGGTCCCCGAGCCGCCCTTCCGGCGCCTCCGGAACAAGCACAGCGGCAAGGTGCTCGCGGTCGACGGGATGTCCACCGCCAACAGCGCCCGGGTCGTGCAGTTCGCCGACACCCGCACCGGCGACCACACCTGGCAGCGGATCGACAAGGGCGACGGCTGGTTCCTGGTCCGCAACGGCCACAGCGGCAAGGTCCTCGGCGTCGACGGGATGTCCACCGCCAACAGTGCCCGCGTCGTGCAGTACGAGGACAACGGCACCGACGACCACCTGTGGACCTTCGCCGACCAGGGCGACGGCTGGTTCCTGATCCGCAACAGGCACAGCGGCAAGGTCCTCGGCGTCGACGGCATGTCGACCGCCGACAGCGCCCAGGTCGTCCAGTTCGACGACAACGGCACCGACGACCACCTCTGGCGCTTCGCCTGAGGAAGCAGGAGAAGGCCCAAGAAAGACGGAGGCACCTTCCATGAGCTGGACCCAACGGCTGCGCGGCGCGGCGACGGCCGCCGCCGCCGCGGCGCTCCTCGCGGGCGCCGTCGCCGTACCCGCCGCCCAGGCGGCCCCCGACGGACCGCTGACCGACCTCGTGAACCCCTTCATCGGGACCGAGAACGAGGGCAACACCTACCCCGGCGCCGCCGTGCCCTTCGGCATGGTGCAGTTCTCGCCGGACACCGGCCACAACACCGGCTACGACCACTCCGACACCCACATCCGCGGCTTCTCCCTGGTCCACCTCTCCGGCGTCGGCTGCGGACTCGGCGGCGACCTGCCGGTCCTGCCGACCACCGGCGACGTCACGGAGACGGACTACGCGAAGTACGCCGCCTCCTTCAGCCACGACGACGAGGAGGCGAGCCCCGGCTACTACCGCGTCGGCCTCGACTCCGGCATCGACGCGGAGCTGACCGCCACCGAACGCACCGGTGTGCAGCGCTACACCTTCCCGGCCACCGGCAAGGCCAACGTCCTGCTCAACGCCGGCCAGTCGCTGCACAAGAACATCTCGACCGAGGTCGAGGTCCTCGACAGCCGCACCGTGCGCACCGCGATCACCGGCAGCGGCTTCTGCCAGGACACCGAGCCGTACACCGTCTACACGATCACCCGCTTCGACCGCCCCTTCGCCTCCTACGGCACCTGGGACGACGGCACCGTGACCGCGGGCGCGAAGACCGGCGGCGACGGCGCCTACGTCCGCTTCGACACCACGAAGGACCGCACCGTCGAGGCCACCACCGCCCTGTCCTACGTGGACGCGCGCGGCGCCGCGCTCAACCTGCGCGCCGAGGGCGGGCACTCGTTCGACTCCGTGCGCCGGGGCGCACAGCGCACCTGGGAGAAGCGGCTGGACGACGTCCGGGTCCGGGGCGGCGACGACACCCTGCGCCGCACCTTCTACTCGTCCCTGTACCGGTCCTTCCTCGCACCCAACGTCGGCAGCGACGCCGACGGCCGCTACACCGGCTGGGACCAGGAGATCCACCGGGCCAAGGGCTTCACGTACTACCAGAACTGGTCCCTGTGGGACACCTACCGCACCCAGTCCCAGCTCCTGTCCCTGCTCGCGCCCCGCGAGGCCCGCGACATGGCGATCTCCGTGATCAAGATCGACGAGGAGAGCGGCTGGCTGCCCAAGTGGGGTTACGGCACCGTCGAGACCAACATCATGACGGGCGACCCGGTGACCCCCTTCCTCACCAACGCCTACCAGCAGGGCCTGCTGCACGGCTGGGAGGAGCGGGCCTACCGGGCGCTCAAGAAGAACGCCGACGGCGTGCCGCCCACCGAATCGCCCGCCGTCGGCCGGGAGGCCAACCGCGAGTACCTGACCGACGGCTTCGCCCCGTACGTCAAGGGCCGCCCGCACGCCAAGCCGGGCGACTCCGACTACGACCACGGCGCCTCCGCCACCCTGGAGTACGCCCTGTCCGACGCCATGCTCTCCCGCATGGCCCGCGACCTCGGCCACGGCGCGGACGCGCGGCGGTACGCCGAGCGGGCCCAGAGCTACCGCCACGTCTTCGACGCCGCCACCGGCTTCTTCCGCGCCCGCGACGCAGAGGGCGCCTTCACCGGCCCGGCCGACCCGGCGCAGAGCGAGGGCTTCCACGAGGGCACGTCCTGGCAGTACCAGTGGCTGGTGCCGCAGGACCTGCCCGGCATGATCGACCTCATCGGCGGCACCGAGGCGGCGAACGAGCGGCTCGACTCCTTCTTCGCCTACGACCAGCTCCTCGCCGACCCGGCGAAGACCGCCCGCGAGGTGTGGGTGAACGGGCCGTACGACTACTACAACGCCGACAAGTACAACCCGCAGAACGAACCCGACCTCATCGCCCCGTACACCTACCTGTCGACCGGGCATCCCTGGAAGACGACCGACGTGGTGCACGCGGCGCTCACCCTGTTCACCGACACGCCGACCGGCATGACCGGCAACGACGACCTCGGGACCATGTCCGCCTGGAACGTGCTGTCCTCGATCGGGATCTTCCCGATCCAGCCGGGCTACGACACCTGGGGCCTGTCCACCCCGGTCTTCGAGCGCGTCGACCTCACCCTCGACCGGCGCTACTACCCGCGCGGTGCCCTGACGATCACCGCGCCCGGCACCTCGGACACCGACCGGTACGTCCAGTCGGCCCGTACCGACGGATCGGCCTACGCCCGCACCTGGCTGACGACGGACACCCTGCGCTCCGTGCGGTCGCTCGCGTTCACGGTCGGCCCGCAGCCGTCCGGGTGGGGAACCTCGGCAGAGGCGGTGCCGCCGCCGCTGACGTGAGCCGACGTCGGCGCAGATGCCCCATGAGTCACAGCAGTCCCGCCCCTGCCGAAAGGGGCGGGACTTTTACCTGCTGTTAACTGTGCGTAGCTTGATCGTACTTGACCGTAATCGGCGGAAGGCGATTGACTGCTTGTCCACCCGATACTCACCCGGCACCCGACCGCTGCCCACCCGCCGTCCGTGCGTCGTCCTTGCGAGGCCAGCCCTTGACTCCCGATCCGCTCGCTCCCCTCGACCTGGCGTTCTGGAACATCGAGTCCGCCGAGCACCCCATGCACCTGGGCGCGCTCGGCGTCTTCGAGGCCGACTCGCCCACCGCGGGAGCCCACGCCGCGGACCTGCTCGCGGCCCGCGCCCCGGCGGTGCCCGGACTGCGCATGAGGATCCGGGACACCTGGCAGCCGGAGCCGGGCCTGCGGGCCCCGCTCTCCTTCGGCGGCGCGACCCGCGAGCCCGACCCCCGCTTCGACCCGCTCGACCACGTCCGGCTGCACGCTCCGACCACGGACTTCCACGCCCGGGCCGGCCGCCTCATGGAACGCCCCCTGGAACGCGGGCGGCCGCCGTGGGAGGCGCACGTGCTGCCGGGCGCGGACGGCGGGACCTTCGCCGTGCTCTTCAAGTTCCACCACGCCCTGGCCGACGGCCTGCGCGCCCTGACCCTCGCCGCCGGGGTCCTCGACCCGATGGACCTCCCCGCCCCCCGGCCCCGCCCCGCACGGCCGCACCGCGGGCTCCTGCCCGACGTGCGCACGCTGCCGGGCAGGCTGCGCGACGCCCTGTCGGACGTCGGCCGCGCCCTGGACATCGGCGCCGCCGCGGCCCTGTCCACCCTGGACGTGCGCTCCTCGCCCGCGCTGACCGCCGAGTCCTCCGGCACCCGCCGGATCGCGGGCGTGGCCGTCGACCTCGACGACGTGCACCACGTCCGCAAGACCACCGGCGGCACCGTCAACGACGTACTGATCGCGGTCGTCGCAGGCGCCCTGCGCCGCTGGCTGGACGAGCGCGGCGACGGCAGCGAGGGCGTCGCGCCCCGTGCCCTCGTCCCTGTCTCCAAGCGCCGCCCCCGCAGCGCCCACCCCCAGGGAAACCGGCTCTCCGGGTACCTGATGCGGCTTCCGGTCGGCGACCCCGACCCGCTCTCCCGCCTCGGCACGGTCCGCGCCGCCATGGACCGCAACAAGGACGCCGGTCCCGGCCGCGGGGCCGGAGCCGTCGCCCTCCTCGCCGACCACGTGCCGGCGCTCGGTCACCGGCTCGGCGGACCGCTGGTCTCCGGGGCCGCCCGGCTCTGGTTCGACGTCCTGGTCACCAGCGTGCCCCTGCCCAGCCTCGGCCTGCGGCTCGGCGGGCACCCGCTCACCGAGGTCTATCCGCTGGCGCCGTTGGCCCGGGGCCACTCCCTGGCGGTGGCCGTCTCGACCTACCGCGGGCAGGTCCACTACGGCCTGGTCGCCGACGGCAAGGCGGTGCCCGACCTCGACCGGCTCGCCCTGGCGGTGGCCGAGGAGGTGGAGACGTTGCTCACGGCCTGCCGTCCCTGACGCCGGCGGGTTTGGATCCGCGCCGCGCGCTGAATAAAATCCGCTGTTCGACAGCGGTCGCCCCCGAAGCGCCGCAACGGCGACCAGGGAACGGCAACGGCGATGACGGTGACACAGGACGGCTCGGCGACCACGGACGAGGTGGCCGCCACGGCGTACGGCCCAGGCATCGACCCGGAACGGCTCGCCGTCTGCCTCGACGTGCTCGGGGAACTCGACGGGCTGGACATCGACCACCCCGACGCGGTCGCGGTCCGCCGTGCCACCTCGCACATCTACCGCATGGTCAAGCAGCGCCGCCGCCAGGAGCGCCGGGCCGCCAAGACCGCCCACGACAAGGCGGTCACCGAGGCCACCGCAACCGGCTCCGCCGAGCGCATCGACGACGAGACCGAGGGACTGCTGCCCTCCTCGCGCACCGAGGAGGGCACGATCGCGGGGATACTCCAGCGCCCCCGCTCCTGCTACATCTGCAAGCAGCGCTACGTCGAGGTCGACTACTTCTACCACCAGCTCTGCCAGGACTGCGCCGCCGAGAACCGGACCCGCCGCGAGGCCCGCGCCGACCTCACCGGAAAGCGCGCGCTGCTCACCGGCGGCCGGGCCAAGATCGGCATGTACATCGCGCTCAGGCTGCTGCGCGACGGCGCGCACACCACCATCACCACCCGCTTCCCCAAGGACGCCATCCGCCGCTTCAAGGCGATGGACGACTCCGGGGACTGGATGCACCGCCTGGAGGTCGTGGGCATCGACCTGCGCGACCCCGCCCAGGCCGTGGCCCTCGCCGAGCAGGTCACCGCGCGGGGGCCGCTCGACATCCTGATCAACAACGCCACACAGACCGTGCGGCGCCTGCCCTCCGCGTACGCCGCGCTGGTCGACGGCGAGAGCGCCCCGCTGCCCGCCGGTGAACTGCCCGCCCACCACGTCATCGGCGCCTTCGACTCCGGTGCGGTGGACGGTCTGGCCGCGCTGCCGCTGGGCGCCTCGGGGCTCGACGCGCAGAAGGTGGCCGACCTCGCCCTGGTCGCCGGGAACGCCAGCGTCGTGCGGCACCGCGAGGGGACCGCCATCGACGCGGGCGGACTGGTCCCCGACGTGGTCGACTCCAACACCTGGGTGCAGACCATCGAGCAGATCTCGCCGGTGGAACTGCTCGAGACCCAGCTGTGCAACTACACGTCGCCGTTCATCCTCATCAGCGCGCTGCGCGTCTCGATGGCCGAGGCCGCGCGCAAGGCCCCGGCGGGGCGCGCCTACGTCGTCAACGTCTCGGCCATGGAGGGCGTGTTCGCCCGCGGCTACAAGGGCGCCGGCCACCCGAACACCAACGCGGCCAAGGCCGCCATGAACATGGTGACCCGGACCAGCGCCCAGGAGATGTTCGACACCGACAAGATCCTGATGACCTCCGTCGACACCGGCTGGATCACCGACGAGCGCCCCCACTACGACAAGCTGCGGCTGGCCGAGGCCGGCTTCCACGCCCCGCTCGACCTGATCGACGGCGCCGCCCGCGTCTACGACCCGATTGTGCGCGGCGAGGCGGGCGAGGACCTCTACGGCGTCTTCCTCAAGGACTACGCGCCCGGCAAGTGGTGAAAGGGCCTCAGTCCACGAGGCCCAGCCGCGAGTTCCGTGCCGCCGTCAGCTCCAGCACCGGACGCCAGTCCTCCAGGACCCCGGCGTCGAAGACGGCGGTGCGGGCCTCCTCGTCCGCCTGACGCAGGCTGACCAGGTCGTCGTCGTGGGCCCGGGCGCCGGGGCGGGCCTGACGGCGCACCAGGCGGGCGACGCGCGCGCCGAGCAGAGGCCGCACCGCGTCGGCGGCCCGGGCCGCCGGGTCGACCGGCCACAGCAGCCGGCCCACGGGCGAGACCAGTCCGGCGACCTGGAGCTCCTTGTCGGCCGGGCGGCGCCGGCGCAGCAGCGCGGCCGTCCGCAGGGCGTGCCCGTACGGATCCCCGGGCCCGCCGCCGGGCCCGGCGGGCGACCGCTCGCCCCGGCAGGCGTACAGCAGGTCCATCAGCTCCTCGACGCTGCGCAGTTCCATGCCTCGGTCCTCCCACGAGACAGCCGTCGCCGACCGGCACAGCAGACCATGGCGAGCTTGCGGGGCGGACAACGGCAACTTAACGGCGTCCGCGCCCTCCGCCGGCATTCGAAGGTGCGAACGTCGGTGTAGGCCGAACGAGTGAGTTGCGCGCGGTGCGGAAGCGGCGGAACCGGTGCACACTTGGGCCAACTGGGCGCGAGGCGAAGGGCAATGGTTCTCCCATCTTTTGAGCCCCATAGAGCGCACCCCCGCTCATTTGGTTAATCTGGACCGGACGGACGGCAGCACAGGGCACTACCCACACCCGAGGTCCGTCATGGGACGAGCCGGTTCACAACGGCCTGCTTCCGTACGAGATACCGGCGCCACCGCGTCCGAACTGCATTCGACCCACACTCGAGCGGGCGCCGGGTGCCGGACAGGAGACCGGCGTCGGCAGGCCCCGAGGGTGACCCGACACATAAGGAGTGCGCGGTGACACCGGAGACGACGACGAACCCAGAACAACGCACCGAGGAACGCACCGGACGAGCGGGCCGCCGGCCCGGCGAGATCGGCAGCCTCGACGTGTGGGCACGCTCCGCCCCGATCCGCCTCGCGGGCTACGAGGAGGACCTCGCCGAGCCGCACATCCTGCCGAGCGTGGACTGACCCGCCCGCCACCCGCCGAGCACCCCGAGCGCATGGGCGTGCCAGACTCACGCCCATGCTGATCAGGGAAGCCGCGCCCGGCGACTGGGCGCACATCTGGCCCTTCTGGCACCGCATCGTCGCCGCCGGCGAGACCTACGCCTGGGACCCGGACACCTCCGAGGAGGACGCCCGGGCCCTGTGGATGAACCCCGCCAAGCGCGTCTACGTCGCCGAGGACGACACCGGCGCCGTCGTCGGCTCCGCCTACGTCACCCCCAACTACGGCGGACCCGCCGCGCGCATCGCCAACGCCGGCTTCATGGTCGACCCCGGCCGGGCGGGACGCGGCACCGGCCGGGCCCTCGCCGAGTACGTCCTGGTGGCGGCCGAGGCCGACGGGTACCGGGGCATGGTCTTCAACGCCGTCGTCGAGACCAATCCGGCCGTGCGGCTGTGGACCTCGCTCGGCTTCACGATCCTGGGCACGGTGCCGGACGCCTTCGACCACCCCCGGCACGGGCGGGTCGGCCTGCACATCATGCACCGCGCCCTGTAGGCGCCTCAGCCGAGCGGCGCCGTCCGGCGCCAGGGCCGCAGCGCCTCGATCCGCTCCGCCAGCTCCAGCAGCGTCGTCTCCGTCCCCGGGCGCCCCACCAGCTGCACGGCGCAGGGCGCGCCCGAGTCCAGCGTGCCGAACGGCACCGACATCGCGGGCCAGCCGGTCAGGTTCCACGGCGGCGTGAACGGCGAGTACGCGGAGTTCGCCACCACGTTGCGCAGCCAGCCCCGCTCGTGCCAGGGGCCGGCCTCGGGGGAGCGGCGGGCCAGTGCCGGGGTGAGCAGGACGTCGTACTCGGCGAAGAACGGCTCCAGGCGCCCGCGCAGCCGCTCCCGCCCCGCGCCGTCCGCCACCCGGCCGACGAAGCGCCGCCCGAGGGCCGCGTGCACCCGTGTACGCCTGGTCAGCAGCCGCCGGTCCAGGTCACGCGCGTCCACCGACGTACCGGCCGTCCAGTGGGCCAAGGCCGTCACACCCAGTGACGCCGGGTAGGGCGGGTCGGCCCGCCGCACCTGGTGCCCCGCCTTCGTCAGAACCCCGGCCGCCTCGCGCACGGCCCGCGCGTACGGCCGGGAGACGGGGATGCCGGCCAGCGGGCTGCGCAGCGAGGCGGCGACGCGGAGGGCGCCGGAGTCCTCGCGGCCCGGCAGGGCGCGGTCGGCGAGGACCGACAGGAGCAGCCGGGTGTCCGCGACCGTCGTGGCCAGCGGCCCGTTCTCGGACATGCCGAACCAGTCGCCCTCGCCGATGCCGGCCGGTACGACGCCGTGGCCCGGCTTGAGCGTGACCAGACCGCAGTTGGCCGCGGGGATGCGCAGCGAGCCCATGCCGTCGTTGCCGAGGGCTAGGGGCACCATCCCGGCGGCGACCGCGGCCGCGCTGCCGCCCGACGAGCCGCCCGCCGAGCGGGCCGGGTCCCACGGGTTGCGGGCCGTCCCGAGCACCCCCTCGGTGGTGCCGAACACGCACAGTTCCGGAACGTTCGTCAGGCCCACGACCACCGCGCCGGCCGCCCGCAGCCGGGCCACGGTGACGTGGTCGGCGTCCGCGGGCGTGTGTGGTGTGGCGGCCGAGCCCACCCGTGTGGACTCCCCGCGTACCGCGAGATTGTCCTTGACCGCCACCGGTACACCCGCCAGCGGCAGTTCGCCCAGGTCACCTCGTGCGCCCACCTCCTCGGCCTCGGCGAGCGCCGCCTCGGCCCGCACCGCGCGGAAGGCGCCGACGCGGCCGTCCAGCCGCCCGATCCGGTCCAGGTGCTCCGCCACCACCTCGCGGGGCGTGGCCCGCTTCTCCCGTACGGCGGCGGCGATCTCGACGGCGGTCCGGCCGGCCCAGTCGGTCACGGAGGGCTCCTAGGGGTGCGGTGACGGGTTCGGGACTACTGGTGAGTACGCAGGACAGCACTCTGCCCGCCCGAGGCGCGCACGTCGAGAGCACGGGCCCGCCCGGCCGCGTTCAGATCCTCCGGGCCGGTCCCGTGCTGTCCCGCTCGATCAGTCTCGGCACCGGCACGCGCACCGTGCGGGCCGGACCGCCGTCGAGCAGGGCGGTCAGCTCCGTGGCCGCCGTGCGGCCGAACTCCACGCTGTCCCGGGACAGGGCGGACAGCCACGGCTTGACCATGCGGCACAGAGCCGAGTCCTCCCAGGCCACCACGGACACGTCCACCGGTACCGAGAAGCCGAGTTCGGCCGCGGCGGCGACCCCGGCGACGGCCATCACGTCGTTGTCGTAGATCAGGGCGGTCGGGGGAGTGGGCGCCTCCAGCACACGGCGGGTGACGGCCGCGCCCTCGGCGTCCGAGTAGTCGGTGGTCACCGACTCGACCTCGCCGAGACCGCGCCGCCCGGCCTCCGCGCGCAGGGCCCGCACGCGGCGCTCGGTGTGGGCGAGGCCCGCCAGCCCGGCGATGTGCACGATCCGCCGGTGCCCGAGCGCGTACAACCCGTCCACCAGCGCGGCCATCGCGCCCGCGTCGTCCGCCCACACCGTCGACAGCCCCGGATGACGCTCGTCCGGTGCCCCGCCGATCACCACGGCGGGCAGACCGAGCTCGTCCAGCAGGTCCGGGCGCGGGTCGTCGGTGCGCGGGTCCACCACGAGGACGCCGTCCACGCGGTGTTCGGCCCACCAGCGCCGGTACACCGCGCACTCGTCCTCGACGTCCTGCGCCACCTGGAACAGCAGCCCCAGGTGCCGGCCCGCGAGCACCTCCTGGATGCCCGAGACCAGTTGCAGGAAGAAGGAGTCGACGCCGAGGGTGTGCGCGGGCCGCGCCAGCACGAAGCCGACCGTCGCCGCGCCCTCCCCGGACAGGGCGCGCGCCGCCGTACTGGGCCGCCAGCCCAGTTGCTCGGCGACCCGGCGCACCCGGTCCCGGGTGATCTCGGAGACCCCGGGCCGGTCGTTCAGCGCGAACGACACCGCGCTCTCGGAGACCCCGGCCCGCCGTGCGATGTCCTTCATCGTCGGCCGGCGCGCGACGGGCCGCTTGGCCGGCATGCGCGCTCCTTTCCTCGCTGAGATCTGGTGAGCCAGTGAGCTGGCGGGCTGGTGAGTCGGTGAGCTAAAGCGCTTGAGTGCCAAGATCCTAAAGCGCATTAGTAGTTCGTGGCAAGTGCTCGCTCACACCGCTCTGACCTGGACTAATGCTGTGCCTTCTGCTTTAGTTGGCCGGAATCCATTGACTTTCCGCGGAATCGCCGTGCATGGTCGCTGGCATCCCACCGCCGACGTCCTTCAGGGAGACGTGTCACCGTGCCCACCTCGCGCAGAACATTCGCCGTCGCCGCCGTAGCCGCCCTCGTCCTGCCGCTCAGCGCCTGCGGCTCCGGAGGCGACGGCGGTGGCTCCACCGACGCCTCGGGCAGGGTCGAGGGCGACATCACCTTCCAGACCTGGAACCTGCGGGCCAACTTCAAGGACTACTTCGAGGGCCTGATCGCGGACTTCGAGAAGAAGTACCCCGGCACCCACGTCAAGTGGGTCGACCAGCCCGGCGAGGGCTACGCCGACAAGATCAGCGCCGACGCCGCCGGCGGCACCCTGCCCGACGTCGTCAACGTCTCCCCGGACCTCGTCGCCCCGCTGGCCAAGGCCGGCCTCGCCCTCGACCTGGACAAGGCCGCGGGCCAGTACGAGAAGGAGTACCTGGAAGGCGCCTGGGCCAGTCACCGGATACCGGGCACGGACGGCACGTACGCCTTCCCCTGGTACCTCAACACCGGCCCGCTCTTCTACAACAAGTCCCTCTTCAAGAAGGCCGGACTCGATCCCGAGCAGCCGCCGAAGACGTACGACGAGGTCTTCGACGCCGCCCTGCGGATCGCCGACAGGACCGACGGCGAGGTCGCCACGCTCGCCAACGTGCCCACCATCGAGGACTTCGGCCGGTACGGCGCGTCGCTCATGAACAAGGAGGGCACGGCCTTCGCGTTCAACGACGCCAAGGGTGTCGAACTCCTCACCCACTACAAGAAGCTGTTCGACGCCAAGGCCCTCGACCCGCAGGCGCTGACGGCCACCCCGGAGTCCACCGGCAAGAAGTTCCTCACCGGCGCCGTCGCCATGAACCCGGGCAGCGCGCTCGACCTGACCACCTTCAAGAACCAGGCGCCGAGCCTGTACAAGAACATCGGCATCACCGACCAGATCACCAGCACCGGTCACGTCAACATGTACGTGATGGGCCTGATGGTCAACGCGCAGAGCCAGCGCAAGCCCGCAGCGGTCGCCTTCGCGCACTACGTCACCGACGCGGCGCACCAGATGTCGTTCGCCAAGCAGGTCGCGATCTTCCCGAGCACCGACGGTTCGCTGGACGACCCGTACTTCACCAAGGAGGACGGCACCGACGAGACCCGCGTCCGGGTCGCCGCCGCCAAGTCGCTGGGGGACGCCGTCAACTACACGCCCGTGCTGTTCAGCGAGCAGATGAAGACCGAGCTGCGCAACGAGGTCGCCAAGGCGCTCCAGGGCAAGCAGAGCCCGAAGGAAGCCCTCGACAACGCTGTCAAGGCGTGCGACCGGCTCCTCCAGCAGCAGGGCTGAGACACCATGGCGAGTCCCACCACCCTCACCACCGGCACACCGGACGCCCGCAAGGGCGGCGGCGCCCGGCGTGTACGACGGCAACTGCCCGCCAGTCCCTGGCTGTTCGCCGCGCCCGGCCTGCTGATCACCGGCGCGTTCATCCTGTACCCGTTCGTCTCCACACTCGTCAACTCCTTCACCGACCGCCGCACGCTGGTCCCGGGCGAGTTCGTGGGCCTCGCCAACTTCCGCGAGCTGCTCCACGACGACATGTTCTGGATCGGCCTGCGCAACAGCTCCCTGTACGTCCTCGGGGTCGTCCCCGCGCTCGTGCTGCTGCCGCTGCTGCTCGCCCTGCTGGTGCAGAAGAATCTCCCCGGCATCACCTTCTTCCGCTCGGCGTTCTACACCCCCGTCGTCGCCTCGATCGTCGTGGTCGGTCTGATCTGGGTCTGGCTGCTCGACGAGCGCGGCCTGGTCAACTCCCTGCTGGAGACGCTGGGCGCCGGCCCCGTCGGGTTCCTCAGCGACCAGTGGCTGATCCTGATCAGCGCGATGGGCGTCACGGTCTGGAAGGGCCTCGGCTACTACATGATCATTTACCTGGCGGCGCTGGCCAACGTGCCCCGTGAACTGCACGAGGCCGCCGCCGTCGACGGCGCCGGAGCGGTCCGCCGCTTCCTCACCGTCACCGTGCCCGCGGTCCGC
Source organism: Streptomyces sp. NPDC093065 (assembly GCF_044754585.1). Taxonomy (NCBI): domain Bacteria; kingdom Bacillati; phylum Actinomycetota; class Actinomycetes; order Kitasatosporales; family Streptomycetaceae; genus Streptomyces; species Streptomyces sp. NPDC093065. The sequence goes on from NZ_JBIVPJ010000005.1 coordinate 175,298, forward strand.
TCCACCATGGTCCTGGTCGCGGCGCTCTCCTCGGTCGCCGCCTTCAAGGTCTTCTCCGAGGTGTACCTGATGGCGGGGCCCAACGGCGGCCCGGCCGGCGAGGACACCACGCTCGTCATGCTGGTCCAGCGCACCGGCACCGGCCTCACCGGCCGGGTCGGCTACGCCTCCGCCATCTCCGTCGTCGTCTTCGTCGTCACCGTCGTCCTGATGCTGCTCGTCCTGCGCGCCGACCGGAAGGAGGAGTCGTGAGCCTCACCGAGAACACCACCCGGCCCGCGGAGAATGCCCCGGCCACCGGCCCGGCCCGGAAGCGGGAACGCGAACCCCGGATCACCGACGAGCACGGCCGCCGCATCCGAGGGTGGGAACTGGCCCTGCGCTACCTGCTCCTGCTCGGTGTCCTGGCCCTGACCATCGGCCCGTTCCTGTGGCAGCTGTCGACCTCGCTCAAGGGCCCCACCGAGGACATCTTCAGCTCCCCGCCGAAGTTCCTGCCCTCCGATCCCACCCTGCACAACTACGAGCGGGTCGCCGACACCATCCCCGTCTGGGACTACGCGCTGAACTCGCTGAAGGTCGCCGCGGCCAACGTCGTCACCAACTGCGTCGGCGCCGCCCTCGCCGGCTACGCCCTGGCCCGCCTGCGCTACCGCGGCCGGCGCGTCGCCACCCTGGTGTTCATCCTGGCCATGCTCGTGCCCGTGGAGGGCATCATCATCGCCCAGTTCACCACCATGCGGGAGCTGGGCCTGAACAACACCCTCGTCGGCGTACTGCTGCCCGGCTGCGTCAGCGCCCTCAACGTGCTCCTCATGCGCAACGCCTTCCTCAACCTCCCCTACGAGATCGAGGAGGCCGCCTTCGTCGACGGCGCCAACGTCTGGCAGCGGTTCTGCCGGATCGCGCTGCCGGCGGTGAAGGGCACCCTCGCCGTCGTCGCGATCTTCGCCTTCATGGGCGCCTGGGACGACTTCCTGTGGCCCCTGATCGTGCTGAGCGACCCGTCCAAGTTCACCCTGACCATCGGCCTGAACTACCTGCACGGCACCTTCGCCAACGACGAACGCCTCGTCGCCGCGGGCACGATCATCGCCGTGGCGCCGCTCATCGTCCTCTTCGCCTGTCTCCAGCGGTACTTCTTCCGCGGTGTCGGCGAAGGCGCCGTCAAGGGCTGACCGGCGCCCGCCGTCTCCGCCGCCCCGTCAAGGGCCCCCGTACTTCCCCCGCAACAAGGACACCGCATGCCTTCTGCCGTGCGCTTCGGCGTCAACTACACCCCGAGCGAGGGGTGGTTCCACCACTGGCTCGACTTCGACCTCGACTCCGTACGCGCCGACCTGGACTCCGTCGCCGCACTGGAGGTGGACCACGTCCGCGTCTTCCCGCTGTGGCCCTACTTCCAGCCCAACCGCTCCCTCGTCCGCGAGCGCGCGGTCGAGCACCTGGTGGCGCTGGTCGACGCGGCCGGCGAACGCGGCCTCGACGTCAACGTGGACGGCCTCCAGGGCCACCTGAGCAGCTTCGACTTCGTGCCGGCCTGGACCCGCACCTGGCACCGCCGCAACCTGTTCACCGACCCCGACGTCATCGACGGCCAGGCCACCTACCTGCGCACCCTCGCCGCCGCCCTGGCCGGCCGGTCCAACTTCCTCGGCATGACCCTCGGCAACGAGGTCAACCAGTTCTCCGCCGGGCCCCACCCCGACCCGGACCGCGCCACCAGCGCCCAGATCGACGCCTGGCTGGAGCGGATGCTGGCCGCCTGCGAGGAGGGCGCCCCGGGCCGGATGCACCTGCACGCCGAGTACGACGCCACCTGGTACCAGGACGACCAGCCCTTCACCGCCGCCCAGGCCGCCCGGCGGGGCGCCGTCACGGCCGTGCACTCCTGGGTCTTCAACGGCACCGCCCAGCGCCACGGCCGCACCTCCGTGCCCAGCGAGCACCACGCCGCCTACCTGATCGAGCTGAGCAAGGCCTGGGCCGACGACCCGCGCCGCCCGGTCTGGCTCCAGGAGGTGGGCGCCCCCGCGCCCCTGGTCCCCGCCGAGCACGCGGCGGCCTTCACCGAGGCGACCGTCGAGAACGCCCTGGACTGCCCCGACCTCTGGGGCGTCACCTGGTGGTGCTCCCACGACGTGTCCCGGACGCTGGCCGACTTCCCGGAGCTGGAGTACGGGCTCGGACTCCTCACCAACGACCGCCGGCCCAAGGACACGGCACGGGTCCTCGCGCGCGCGGCCCGTGCCGCCCGGGACGGCGCCCGCCCCGCCCCCGCCCCGCGCACCACGGCCCTCGCCGTGCCCGCCGACCCGGCCGCACGCTCGGCCTGCGCCCCCGGCGGTACCGTGTTCGACGCCTTCTTCCGGCTGGTCGCCGACGGCGCCCGCCCCACCACCGTCCTCGACACGCGCGCCACGGACACCGCACACCTCGCGGCCCGCGGCATCACCGAGGTCGTCACGCCCGACCAGGTGAACACCCCGTGACCGCCGCCCCGCGCGGCAGAACGAGGACGCCGCACGATTCGAAGCGCGTGCCGCTGGGGAGCTGTACCTGACGTCGGCCCCCACCACCGTGCCCCACCCACCCCCGGCAACCACTCGCCCCCCGACCCCGGAGCACCCGCATGCATGACGACCGCAACCTGGTCGAAGCCCGCCTCAAGCGCGTCCTCGACGAGCGCGTCCGCCCCGCCCTCCACCCCGAGTCCGTGCCACTGGACGTGGCGGTCTGGAACGCGCCCGGCGAGCCCGTCCCGGTCGAGGAGGGACTGGCGGCCGAACCGCAGCCCATCGAGGTCGGCGCCCGCTGGGGCGCGCCCTGGGGCACCAGCTGGTTCCGCGTCACCGGCACCGTGCCGAAGGAGTGGGCCGGGAAGACCGTCGAAGCGATCCTCGACCTCGGCTTCGACGAGAACATGCCCGGCTTCCAGTGCGAGGGGCTGGTCTACCGCCCCGACGGCACCCCGGTGAAGGGCCTCAACCCGCGCAACCAGTGGGTGCGGATCGGAGCCCCCGTCGAGGGCGGCGAGGAGGTCCGCCTGCACGTCGAGGCCGCCTCCAACCCCGTCATCCTCGACTACCACCCCTTCGTGCCCACCCAGCTCGGCGACAAGGACACCGCGGGCGACGAACCGCAGTACACCCTCGCCCGCATGGACCTCGCCGTCCTCGACGAGACGGTGTGGAACCTGGTGCTCGACCTGGAGGTGCTCGGCGAGCTGATGGCCGAGCTGCCGGTGGAGTCGCCGCGCCGCTGGGAGATCCTGCGCGCGGTCGACCGGGCCCTGGACGCCATCGACCTCCAGGACGTGAACGGCACGGCCGAGGCGGCCCGTTCCCGCCTCACCGAGGTGCTGTCCGCCCCCGCCGTGCCCTCCGCGCACCGCATCAGCGCCGTCGGCCACGCGCACATCGACTCGGCGTGGCTGTGGCCGCTGCGCGAGACCGTGCGCAAGGTGGCCCGCACCACCTCCAACATGACCGCCCTCCTGGAGGACGAGCCGGACTTCGTCTTCGCCATGTCCCAGGCCCAGCAGTGGGCGTGGGTGCGCGACCACCGGCCCGAGGTGTGGGCGCGGGTCAAGAAGGCGGTCGCGGACGGCCGGTTCGTGCCGGCCGGCGGCATGTGGGTGGAGTCGGACACCAACATGCCCGGCTCGGAGGCGATGGCCCGGCAGTTCGTGCACGGCAAGCGCTTCTTCCTCGACGAGTTCGGGGTCGAGAACGACGAGGCGTGGCTGCCGGACACCTTCGGCTTCGCGGCGGGCCTCCCGCAGATCATCAAGGCGGCGGGTGCCAAGTACCTGCTGACGCAGAAGATCTCCTGGTCCCAGACGAACAAGTTCCCGCACCACACCTTCCGCTGGGAGGGCATCGACGGCACCCGGATCTTCACCCACTTCCCGCCCGTCGACACCTACAACTGCTCGATGAAGGGCAGCGAGATCGCCCACGCGGCGAAGAACTTCAAGGACAAGGGCGTCGCCCGGCACTCCCTCGCCCCCACCGGCTGGGGCGACGGAGGCGGCGGCACCACCCGGGAGATGGTCGCCAAGGCGGCCCGGCTGCGCGACCTCGAAGGCTCGGCGACGGTCGAGTGGGAGACCCCGCACGCCTTCTTCGAGAAGGCCGAGGCAGAGAATCCCGAGCCGCCGGTCTGGGTCGGCGAGCTGTACCTCGAACTGCACCGCGCCACCCTCACCAGCCAGGCCAAGACCAAACAGGGCAACCGCCGCAGCGAACACCTCCTGCGCGAGGCCGAGCTGTGGGCGGCCACGGCGGCCGTGCGCGCGGGGTTCCCCTACCCGTACGAGGACCTGGACCGGATCTGGAAGACGGTCCTGCTGCACCAGTTCCACGACATCCTGCCCGGCTCCTCCATCGCCTGGGTGCACCGCGAGGCCCGCGCCACCTACGACCGCGTCGCCGAGGAGCTGAACGGCATCGTCGACGCCGCCCAGCGCGCCCTGGCCGGCGAGGGCGGCACCCCGCTGGTCTTCAACTCCGCGCCGCACACACGGGCCGGCGTCCCCGCGGGCGCCGCCGCGTCCCCCGCCACCGAGGGCCGGACCGCCCTGACCCCCCGCCCCGGGGGCGGCCACGTCCTCGACAACGGTCTGCTGCGCGTCGAGGTCGACGACCGCGGCCTGGTCGTCTCCGCGTACGACATCGCCGCCGACCGCGAGACCGTCGCACCGGGCGGGGCGGGCAACCTGCTCCAGCTCCACCCGGACTTCCCGAACATGTGGGACGCCTGGGACGTCGACGCGTTCTACCGCCACACGGTCACCGACCTCACCGACGCCGACGAGGTCGCCCCCGGCGACGACGGCAGCTCGGTGCGGATCGTCCGCTCCTTCGGTTCCTCCCGCGTGACCCAGGTGCTGACGCTGGCGCCGGGGGAGCGGCGGCTGGACGTGGACACCGAGGTCGACTGGCACGAGACGGAGAAGTTCCTCAAGCTCGCCTTCCCGCTCGACGTGCACGCCGAACGGTACGCGTCGGAGACCCAGTTCGGGCACTTCCACCGGCCCACCCACACCAACACCAGCTGGGAGGCGGCCAAGTTCGAGGCCTGCAACCACCGGTTCGTGCAGCTGGAGGAGCCCGGCTGGGGCGTCGCCGTCGTCAACGACTCGACGTACGGCCACGACGTCACCCGCACCGTCCGCACCGACGGCGACGGCGGTACGACCACCACGGTACGGGTCTCCCTGCTGCGCGCCCCGCGCTTCCCCGACCCCGAGACCGACCAGGGCGTGCACCGGTTCCGGCACGCGCTGGTGCCCGGCGCGGGCATCGGCGACGCCGTGCGCGAGGGCTGGCGGATCAACGTGCCGGAGCGGCACCTCACGGGCGGCGCCGGGGAGGTCGCGCCGCTCGTCACGGTGGACCGGGACGCGGTCGTCGTCACGGCCGTCAAGCTCGCCGACGACGGCAGCGGTGACGTCGTGGTCCGCTTCCACGAGGCCCACGGCGGCCGGGCCCGCGCCACGCTCACCACCGGGTTCACGGCCACCGACGTCCAGGTGACCGACCTGCTGGAGCGCCCGCTGGCGGACGCCGAGGCCCCCCAGTGGGACGGCGACCGGATCACCGTACGGCTGCGTCCCTTCCAGTTGACGACCCTGCGGCTGAAGCGCGCGTAGCGCCCTCGGCGGGCCCGGCTCACCCGGAAGGGGTGAGCCGGGTCGGCGGCAGGTACTCCCGCACGTACGTCCGCTCCCAGCACGCGCCCGTCTCCCGCAGCTCCCGCCAGGTCGTGTACCGGTACCGGAACAGCCGCGCGCGTACGAAGCGGGGCGGCGCGTCGGGCGGGAACGGGGAGCTGCGCAGCAGCCCCAGCGTGGCGCGGTCGTTCTCCAGCAGCCGCTCCACGAACGTGCCGAACCACGACCCGGCGTAGGAGGGCGACAGCGCGGCGAACCACATCAGCCAGTCCAGGCGCAGGTGGTACGGCGCGAACTGGCGCGGCCAGCGGTGTGGATCACCGGGTTTGCCCTTGAACTCGTACTCCCGCCAGTCCCCGTCCCCGCGGGCCACCTCGTCGGCGGTGCCCTCGACCACCACCTCGTAGCGCACCCGGCTGACCGAGCCGAAGGCACCGTAGGTGTTGACCAGGTGGAGCGAGTCGAAGGAGCGGTTCATCACCTGGCGGCGGGAGATCATGTTGCGCACCGGCCGGTGGCTCAGGAACACCAGCAGCGCCGCCACCGCCAGGACCACCACCTCGTACCAGAGCGGCGCGGCGGCCACGGCCGGGGGATCGGCCGGAAACCGGACCACCGACAGGGCCAGCACGACGGTGATCCAGTTGAGCCAGGAGAAGTTGCCCGAGAGCACCAGCCACAGCTGGGTCGCGATCATCACGGCCGCGGCGGCCGTCGACACGGGGTGCGGGGCGAACAGCAGGAAGGGCACCACCAGCTGGGTGACGTGGTTCGCGGCGACCTCGACGCGGTGCAGCGGCCGGGGCAGGTGGTGGAAGAACCAGCTCAGCGGGCCCGGCATCGGCTGGGTCTCGTGGTGGTGGTCCAGGCAGGTCAGCTTCCGCCAGCACTCGTCGCCGCGCATCTTGATCAGCCCAGCCCCGAACTCCACCCGGAACAGCAGCCAGCGCAGCAGGAACAGCACCACGAGGGGCGGAGCCACCTCGTCGTTGCCGAGGAACACGGCGACGAAACCGGTCTCCAGCAGCAGCGACTCCCAGCCGAACGAGTACCAGGTCTGTCCGACGTTGACGATCGACAGGTACAGCGCCCACGGCACCAGCCACAGCAGCATCGCGCCCCACAGCGGCAGCAGCGAGTCGAGGCCCGCCGCCAGTGCCGCCGACACCGCGCAGCCCGCCCAGGCGCAGCCCGCGAAGAGCCGGTCCGAGTAGCGCCACTGGAACAGGCTGGGCGCCCGCCCGAAGGGCACCCGCTCGACGAAGCGGGGCACGGGCGTCAGGCCCCGCTCGCCGAGCAGCGCCCTGAACTGCAGGGCGGCCGTCAGGAACGCGACCAGGTACATCACGGCCAGGGCCCGCTGGAAGACCAGCCGGGTCAGCCAGTAGTCGGGTGCGGTGAACCACTCCACGGCCGGGCTCCTCTCGTACCCGCTCCGTGTACCCGCCCGGCGGCCCGGACCTCCTTCTGCTCTGATCGGCGGACCAGGACTCGAAGATTCCGACAAATCCTGGCAAGGTGGGGTCCATGTCTGATCGGGGAGCGAGCGCCCCGTCACTCCCGGACGACTGGCCCGCCCACCCGGACCCGATCCTGGCGCTCAACCGCATGGGCAGCTTCGACTGGGACCTGGACGCCGGACTGTTCCACATGGACGCCCAGGCCCACGAGGTGTTCGACCTGCGCCCCGAGGAGTACGACGGGCGGGCCGAGTCGCTGGCGCTGCGGGTGCCCACGGCGGAGAGCCGCCGCATGGACACCATCGTCGCCCGGGCCATGAAGGACGGCAGCGAGAACTACGGCACCTACTTCCGGCTGCGCCGCCGCGACGGCACCCTGCGCTGGACCCACACCCAGGGCTACATCCGCCGCGACGAGACCGGCCGGCCCCGCCGCATCATCGGCATCGTCCGCGACGCCACCCAGGAGATGGCCGACATCGCGGTCAACCGCGAGCAGGCCGCGCTGGACGAGGCCCGACGGCGGCTCACCAACGTCGTCCAGCTCGCCACGGCCGCCCTCGCGCACGCCCGCACCGTGGACGACGTCATCGAGGTGCTGCGCGACACCCACGGCCTCACCCGGCTGGGCGCCACCAGCCTGGTGATGGGCCTGGTCGAGGCCGGCCGTATCCGGCTGGTCGCCGACGGCCCCGAGAACAGCTTCATCCCCGGCACCCGCGTCACCCGGATCGACGAGCCGTACCCGATGAGCGAGGCCGTACGGACCCTCAGTCCCCGCTTCATCGAGTCGCCCGAGGAGTTCGCGGAGCGCTACCCCCTGCTGTGGAACGACATCACCCACCTCAACATCACCGCGGCCGCCTACCTGCCCCTGATCGCCCAGGCCCGGCCGATCGGCGCCATCGGACTGCTCTACAGCGACCGGCACGGCTTCTCCCCGGAGGACCGCAACGTGCTGGTCGCCCTCGGCAGCGGCATCGCCCAGAGCCTGCAGCGGGCCATGCTCTACGAGCAGGAGATGGACCTCGCCGAAGGCCTCCAGCAGGCCATGCTGCCGCGCACCATCCCCAGCGTGCCCGGCTGCGACGTCGCCGTCCGCTACCGCGCGGCCTCCATCGGGGGCACCCTCGGCCGTGACATCGGCGGCGACTGGTACGACCTGATTCCGCTGCCCGGCGGCCGCGTCGGCGCCGTCATCGGCGACGTCCAGGGCCACGACACGCATGCCGCCGCCGTCATGGGCCAGCTGCGCATCGTGCTGCGCGCCTACGCCGCCGAGGGCCACCCGCCGGCCACGGTGATGGCGCGGGCCTCCGTCTTCCTGTACGAACTGGACACCGACCGCTTCGCGACCTGCCTGTACGCCGAGGCCGACCTGGGCACCGGAGTGGTCCAGGTGGTCCGTGCCGGACACATCGACCCGCTGCTGCGCTTCGGCGACGGCAGCTGCCGCCTCGTCCGCGTCGAGGGCGGGCTGCCGCTCGGCCTGTCCGCCGAGTTCGGGCGCCTCGCCTACCCGGTGGCCACTTTGGAGCTGGACCCGGGCAACACCCTGCTGCTGTGCACCGACGGCCTGGTCGAGCAGCCCGGCGCCGACCTCGACGAGGGCATGGACGTCCTCACGGCCCTGATCAGCTCCGGACCCCAGGACGTGCGGGATCTCGCCGACCGGCTCATCGACGTGGCCGACGAGCGCCGCGGCGACGACGACGTCGCGCTGCTCCTGCTGCGCCGCCACGGCCTCGGCGCCCCCAGGACCTTCGGCCGGGTCCAGCAGCACGTCTCGCCGGGCGACCCGGAGGGCCTCACCGAGGCCCGGCACATGGTCCGTGCCGCGGTCCGCTCCTGGGGCGCCAGGGCCCACAGCGACGAGATCGAGCTGGTCGCCGACGAGCTGATGACCAACGCCCTCATGCACACCGAGGGCTCCGCGATCGTCACCCTGCGGCTGCTCACCGGAACCGACCGGCGGCTGCGGGTCGAGGTCGAGGACTCCTCCAGCGCCCTGCCGCGCCGTCGCGAGGCCGGGGAGGACGGGGTCTCCGGGCGGGGGCTGCTCCTGGTGGACACGCTCGCCGACGCGTGGGGCGTGGAGGCACGCGGCGGCGGCAAGGTCGTCTGGGCGGAGTTCGTGGTGGCACACGGCGCGGGCTGACCCCACTGGCACTGTCGGCGGCCGGTGGCACTCTGGACGTATGCCTGAACTGCCCGAGGTCGAGGCGCTCCGCGACTTCCTGACCGAGCACCTCACCGGCCGCGAGATCGTCCGGGTCCTGCCCGTGGCGATCAGCGTCCTCAAGACGTACGACCCACCGCTGACGGCGCTGGAGGGCCACCGGGTGGCGGGCGTGCACCGCCGCGGCAAGTTCCTCGACGTCGAGACCGCGGGCGGACCGCATCTGGTGACCCATCTGGCCCGGGCCGGCTGGCTGCACTGGAAGGACAGCCTGCCCAGCGGCATGCCCAGGCCGGGCAAGGGCCCGCTGGCGCTGCGGGTCGCCCTGGAGACCGGCGCGGGCTTCGACCTGACGGAGGCGGGCACACAGAAGCGGCTCGCGGTGTACGTCGTGGCCGACCCGCGGCAGGTGCCCGGCGTGGCCCGGCTCGGTCCCGACCCGCTCGCCGACGACTTCGACGAGGCGCGCTTCGCCGGCCTCCTCGCCGGTGAGCGGCGGCAGCTCAAGGGAGCCCTGCGCGACCAGAGCCTGGTCGCGGGCGTGGGCAACGCGTACAGCGACGAGATCCTGCACGCCGCGAAGATGTCCCCGTTCAAACTGGCCGCCTCGCTGACCGGCGAGGAGACCGCCCGGCTGTACGCGGCCCTGCGCGACACGCTCACCGAGGCCGTGGAGCGCTCACGGGGCGTCGCCGCCGGACGCCTGAAGGCCGAGAAGAAGAGCGGGCTGCGGGTCCACGGGCGTACCGGGGAGCCCTGCCCGGTGTGCGGCGACACCGTCCGTGAGGTCTCCTTCAGCGACTCCTCGCTCCAGTACTGCCCGACCTGCCAGACCGGCGGCAAACCGCTGGCCGACCGCAGGATGTCCCGGCTGCTGAAGTGACGGCCCGAAGAACGGCGGCCCGAAGGACGGCGACCCGAAGGGCGGCGGTCGGAAGAACGGCGGCCCGGAGGACGGCGGCCCGCAGGGAGGCGGCCGCGGTGGCGGTCATCCGGCCGGGAGCGTCACCAGGTGCTCGCCGTCCGCCGTCCGCACCTCGTAGCGGTCGATCTGGTCCGGATGCAGCGCGGCCCCGCCACGCACGGTGTGCTGCCGGTCCCCGTCCCCCGGGACCATCCAGCTGGTGATCGTCTGCTCGGACCCGTCGCTGCCGACGGCCACGAGCCGGCACGAGCGCGGGCCGGCCCCGTCCTTGACCTCGAGTCGCACGCCCGTGCCCCAGGTCTCGTCCTCGGCCGTGATCCGCGCCCACACCCCGGACCGGGCGTCGGTCGCGGTGAGCGGCGCCGCCGGGTCGCCCTGGCTCGCGTACAGCACGGCGCCGGGCCCGGCCACGGCGCACACGACGGCGGCGGCCACGGCGTACAGCACCCGCCTGCGGCCCGCGCGGTGGCGCGTGGCCACCTCGGACAGCAGCCGGTCGAGCAGTCGCGGCCCCGGTTCGGTCAGGGGGTGGACGAAACGGGGTGTCGCCTGCCGGTACAGCATCAACTGGCGGGTGGCGGGACCGAATTCGGTCACCTGGACCGCGCACCGGGGGCACTCCATGAGGTGGTCCTCGAAGCGGAACGCTTCCGCCTCGTCCAGCACGCCGAGCGCGTAGGCGCCGACGTCACCATGCCTTTCCAGGGACCTCATGCCGAATCCTCGTACCGTTGGGTGCGGGTGGGGTTACTCCTTGCTCCCACCCGTACGCACCCGACAGCCGAATCACTCAAGCCGCGATCGAATCGCAACCTAGGTGTTCGGAGCGGTCCGGGGCGCGGATTGGTCCGTCTTCGGGGTGGGCCGGCGAGCCGGCCGGGACGGCTAGAACAGGTGGATGGCGAGGTGCCCGAGCGGCAGCCCGAGCTGCCAGGCCGGCGTCCACACCTTCGGTCCCTCGTCCTCCCCGGTCACCGCCGCACCGCCGGGGACCGCGTTCAGGTCCGGGGCGAGCAGTTCGGTGTCCTGGAGCCAGCGCCAGGCCGCCCGGGCCAGCTCCACGTCCGGCGAGTGGCGGCCGGCGGCGACCGCGTCGGCCGTGACCTCGGCCAGCCGCCCGTGCACCCACTCGTGCCACGGCTGGTCGTACGCCGTCAGGGACAGCCAGGTCTCCAAGTGGGTGACGACGCGGATGCCGCTCAGCTCGCCGTCCGTGTCGGACAGGAAGACGGTGAGCGCCAGCGCGTCGCGTCCGGCGCGGAACTCGAAGGACGTCGGCGGCATCAGATCGCCGGTCCGCAGCAGCTCGTCGGCGATGTACTCGGCGTACAACCACGCCATGGGGATGCTCAGTTCGCCCCCGCCGGTGCCGTCCGTGCTCTCTTGACCTCTGTGCAGCATCCCTTCCTGCCTTCCTCCGGTGCGTGCGCGTCGCCCGACCCGGGTCATGGGCCCCCGTCCGGAACACGGATGAGGACAGCCGACTGCTCAACCGGGGTCCTGGGCAAGGCGCTTTACGGAGGCTTGACCAAAGGGTCGGTTTCACCGCAGGTCGGCGGCGTATCCCGGTAGCACCCTGCGCATGGCGCGCAGCGCGTAGTACGCGCGGGACTTCACGGTACCGGGTGGGATGCCGAGGGCCGTCGCGGCTTCCGCCACACTCGCCCCCTGGAAATACACCAGCACCAGGACTTCACGGTGCTCCGGAGTGAGTGTCTTCACAGCCTCGCGCACGTCCAGGGCGGCGGCGGCCCGTTCGGCGTGGTCCGCGCAGACCCGCGCGTTCTCCAGGACGGCGTCGCCGACCTCCGGCGGGCGCGCCTGGCGGGCGCGGCGCGCGTCGATCGCGAGCCGCCGGGCCACGGTGAGCAGCCAGGGGCGTACGGAGTCGAAGTCGTCGGCGCGCAGGGCCTCGGGGTGCTGCCAGGCGCGGACCAGGGTCTCCTGCACGAGGTCCTCGGCGCGTTGCCGGTCGCCGTCGCTGAGCCGCAGCAGCAGCGCGAAGAGCGGCCGGCCGTGCTCGCGCTGCAGTGCGGCGAGCTCGTGCTCGGCGGTCGTCCCGTTCGCTGTGTCCGTGAGGGTGATTCCGGCCGTCATGGCCGTATGGCACCGCAGGGGCCCGGACGGGGACAGGGCGCACGCACGGGTGTGCGGCGGACGGTCGATCGCGTCGACGAACGGTTCGACGAACGGTCGGTGCCCGGTCGGCCGGGGTCCCCGCGCCCCCGTTCGCGCACGCCGGACGGGCTAATGGGCGTGTCGGAGCCGCCTGTGACGGGCCGTCACTCTTTACCTGTTTATAAGTAAATGTGACTTTTCATCGGTGTGTGCGACCCAGCGGAGTGAACGGATGATCACACGCAGTCGGCAGGTGGCCCTGGCCCTGACCGCCCTCCTCACCGCGGGCGCGGCCTGCCAGGCCCGCGACCACGAGCCGCCGAAACCGCCGGCGCCGGCCCCGCCCGCCGCCGTCGAGGGCGCCTTCACCCTGGTTGCCTCCGGTGACGTGCTCCCGCACGACTCGATCATCGAGCGGGCCCGCTTCGACGCCGGCGGCAGCGGCTACGACTTCCGCCCCATGCTCGCCGGCGCGCAGCCCCTCGTCTCGCGCGCCGACCTCGCCCTGTGCCACATGGAGACCGTCTACGGTGCGAACGGCGACTACAGCGGCTATCCCCTCTTCAAGTCCCCGCCCGAGGTGGCGAAGGCGCTGGCCGCCACCGGCTACGACGGCTGCTCCACCGCCTCCAACCACAGCGTCGACGACGGCGCGGACGGCATCCGGCGCACCCTGGACGCGCTCGACCGCGCCGGTGTGCGGCACGCCGGGACCGCGCGTACCGAGGCCGAGGCGGACACCCCGACGGTCCTGCGCGCGGGCCGTGCCCAGGTGGCCCACCTCGCCTACACCCTCCACACCAACGGCCACCCCCTTCCCGACGGGCAGCCATGGGCGGTCGGCCTGCTCGACGAGGCACGCGTCGTCGAGGACGCGAGGGCCGCGCGGAAGGCGGGCGCCGACGTCGTCGTCGTGTCGCTGCACTGGGGCACCGAATGGCAGGACGCGCCGGACCGGGACCAGCTGGCCCTGGCCCGCAGCCTGACCGCCGCCCGCACCGGGGACCGCCCCGACATCGACCTGATCCTCGGCACCCACGCCCACGTCCCGCAGGCCTACGAGAAGGTCAACGGCACCTGGGTGGTCTACGGCATGGGGGACCAGATCGCGGGCGAGATGGTCGACGACCAGGGTGCCCGCGACCCGCGCGGCAACCAGTCGACCATCGGCCGCTTCACGTTCGCCCCGCCCGGCCGGGCCGGCGAGCGCTGGAAGGTGACCAAGGCGGAGTTCGTCCCGCAGTTGTTCGACGTCGACGCCGGCCGGGTGGTGAACCTCAACCGGGCGCTGGAGAAGGGCGCCGAACTGCGGGGCGTGCGCGACCGCATCCGCGACGTGGTGCTCAGCCGGGGCGCCGCCGGGGACGGGCTGGTGATGGGCGAGTAGCCGGTGGCGGCGGAGCGGGTCGGCGACGACCGCCGGTGCGCGGGGTCCGGATGCTCTCGGCCGGGGCCCCGCGCGTCCTCTAACGGCGGGCCAGCTCCGACTTCCGGTACGAGTACGTGAAGTAGATCACCAGGCCGACCACGAACCACACGGCGAACCGCACCCAGGTCTGCCACTGCAGGAACGTGATCAGCCAGATCGAGAAGACGATGCCGAGTGCCGGCACGAACGGCATCCACGGCGTGCGGAAAGAGCGCGGCAGGTCCGGCTGCCGGTAGCGCAGCACGATCACCGCCGCGCACACCACCACGAACGCCAGCAGGATGCCGATGTTGGTCAGCTCCGCCGCCTCGCCGATCGGCAGGAACCCGGCGATCACGGCGGACGCGCACCCGACGATCCAGGTGACCCGGGTCGGCACGTGCCGCGTCGGATGCGTCTTGGCGAACCACTTGGGCAGCAGCCCGTCGCGCGACATGGAGAACCACACACGGGTGACGCCCAGCATGAACGTGAACATCACCGTGAGGATGCCGATGATGGCGCCGACCGCGATGATGTCGGCCAGCGAGCTGAGCCCCACGGACTTGAACGCCGTCGAGAAGCCGCTCTCCGGGTCGATGTCCTTGTAGTTCTGCATGCCGGTCAGCACCAGACAGGCCGCCACGTACAGGACCATCGAGATGATCAGGGAGTAGATGATCGCCTTCGGCATGTGCCGCTGGGCGTCCTTCGACTCCTCGGCAGCCGTCGACATGGCGTCGTAGCCGAAGACCGCGAAGAACACGGTGGCCGCACCCGTGAACGCCCCGCCGACCCCGAACGGGAAGAACGGGTGGTAGTTCGAGCTGTTGATGTGGAAGACGCCGACGCCGATGACCAGAAGCACCACCAGCACCTTCAGGACGACCACGACCATCTCGAAGCGGGCCGCGTTCCTGATGCCCAGGGTCAGCAGATACGCGATCAGCAGGCACAGCACGGCCGCGAACAGGTCGACCCTGTGCCCGTCGCCGGTGCCCGGCGCGCCCAGCATCCAGTTCGGCAGGTCGGCGCCCATCTCACCGACCAGGAAGCTGAAGTAGCCCGAGATGCCGATCGCGACCACCGCCACGATCGCCGTGTACTCCAGGAGCAGGTCCCAGCCGATGAACCAGCCGACCAGTTCGCCGAGGACCGCGTAGCCGTAGGTGTAGGCGGAGCCCGCCTTCGGGATCAGCCCGGCGAACTCGGCGTACGACAGGGCGGCCGCCGCGCTCGCGACGCCGGCGATGAGGAAGGAGACGAGGACGGCGGGCCCTGCCGTACCGTTGGCGACCGTGCCGGCCAGTGTGAAGATGCCGGCCCCGATGATGCCGCCGACGCCGATCGCGGTCAGCTGCCACAGCCCCAGCGAGCGCACCAGGCCCCCGCCGCTCTCCGTCTCCTCGATGTGCTCGATGGGTTTGCGGCGGAGAACACCCTCACCCATGCGGACCCGGGCCATGCGCCTCACCTCTTCGTGAACGGCAAACGGCTGACGGTGGATCATGATGACTCACACACGACCGCGACGGAAGTCACGACGCACAAAGGACCCGAGAAGCACACACCGTCCCGACGGATGCTCGCGGCACCACCGGCCCCACGGCTGCTACGGCACCACCGTCACCGGCCAGCGTCCCGACTTCACCAGCCGCACCGCCACCGAGCCGACGAACCGGTGACCGGCCTGCTCGGAGGCGCCCACCACCACCGCGTCCGCCTTCAGCTCGTCGGCCGTCTGCACCAGGCCGCTGTACGGGTCGCCGCGGAACGTGTGGAACTCCCAGCGGATGTCGAATATCCCCTTGACCTGCTCGGTCGCCTCCCGGATCTGGGTCACCAGCTCCTCGGCGATCTCGTCGGTGGTCTCCGCCACCGACACCCCGAGCGCGGCACCCCCCGCCAGCACCGGCTGCACGTACACCACCGCCAGCAGGGCGCCCTGCCGCCTGGCCAGCCCCCCGGCGTAGGCGGCGGCCCGCAGCGAGGAGTCGGAGCCGTCCACACCGACGACGATGACCTTCGGTCCGTCCGTGCCGCGTTCGAACTGATGGGAGTGCTGTTCCGTCACGCGGCGAGGTTATCCGAGTCTTCCGTGATCTTGAGCCGGGCGGGTGGTTTCATGCCGCCGCACCGGTGTTGCTCAGGTGCGGCGCACCCTCGCCGGGCGACTGATGAGACATGGAGAAGGATCAGTTGCTCACCCGCCGAAACCTGCTCACCGGCGTCGCGGCCCTGGGTGCGGCCGGCGCCGGTGGCGCACTCGCCATGGGCCTGGGAAACGGCCCGTCCCGGCCGCCCGCCCCCGTACCCGCTCCCGGCCCACCGCAGCGCAGCCCGCTCAAGCCCTCCGCCTACCGCCTCCAGCCCCTGACCGGATACGGGGCGCCGCGTGCCGCGCCCCGCCGGCCCCCGGTGCGCAGCGAGCCGATCCTGCAGATGTCCGGCCGGGGCCGCACCATGCTGCTCACCTTCGACGACGGCCCCCATCCCGAGTACACCCCCGAGATCCTGGACACCCTCGCGAAGTACGAGGTGCACGCGACGTTCTTCGTGTGCGGGGAGATGGCGGACTGGAACCGGGACCTGCTGACGCGGATGGCGGACGAGGGGCACGTGGTCGGCAACCACACCTGGTCCCACCCGCTGCTGACCAAGCTCAGCCGGAGCCGGGTCCGCTCCGAGATGGAGCGCACGAGCGAGGTCGTCGAGAAGGCGTACGGCGAGGCTCCCCGCTGGTTCCGGGCCCCGTACGGAGCGTGGAACCGTGCCGTCTTCCAGCTCGGCGCGGAACTCGGCATGGAGCCGCTCGCCTGGACCGTGGACACCCTGGACTGGACGACACCCGGCACCGGCACCATCGTCGACCGCGTCGAGGAAGGCGCGGCCCCCGGCGTCGTGGTGCTCTCGCACGACGCCGGGGGCAACCGCTCGCAGAGCGTCGGCGCCCTGCGGCGCTATCTGCCCGAGCTGCTGGGCTCCGGCTACCACCTCACCGTCCCCCGGCCGCGCCTGATCTGACCGCCGGCGGCGCACCCGCCCGGCCGGGGCCGCTCAGCGGACCTCGACCAGGCGGGCGAACGCGACGACGTTCCCGTCGTATCCGTTCTGCTTGGTGAAACCGCCGCCGCAGGTGATGACCCGCAATTCCGGGGTGCCCTTCGAGCCGTAGACCCGGTCGCCCGGGAAATTGTTCTTCTCGAACACTTCGATGCCGTAGATCTCGAAGACCGCCGTCTTTCCGTCCTGGCGGTGCACTTCCACCTTGTTTCCCTTTTTCAGGGCGCCGAGCCCGTAGAAGACGGCGGGGCCCTGCTGGTTGTCGACGTGACCGACCACGACCGAGGTGCCCTTCTCCCCGGGGGAGACCGCGCCGGTGAACCAGCCGGCCAGGTTCGGGTCCTCGGGCGGCGGCGCGTCGACCCAGCCGTCCGCGTCCAGGCCGACCCCCATGACCGGCGCGTCGACCTGGATGGCGGGGACGGAGACCCGGTCGGGCACGGAGTACGGCAGGGGCGTGACGCCGGAGGCGGGGGCGTCACCGGCGGCCGCGCGGGTGTCCGGAGCGGCGGCGGCCGACGCCGGCTGGGGCGGGCCCACGTCGAACTCGCCCGAGCCGTTGCGGATGAGCGCGAGACCGGTCAGCAGAACAAGCGCTATCACGCCCCAGGGAGCGCGCTTCCTCCGCCGCTCCTCCTCTTCGGCCAACTCGGAGTCGTACATTCGCCTTCCCCTCTCGACCCGGCCGTCGCCGGATCATCCGCGCATACGAGCACGCTAAGCGGCGTGCGGGGGACCGGCGACGGGGCGGCGGCGAACGGGTGGTGCGCGCGTCCTTCCGTGCGCCATCCGGGAGATGCCCGGCGGAGATTTTCTGACGGTGCGTGACCTGCGGCGATATCCACTCGCGCGGTTTCCGCCGGTCACCCCTCTCACCAGGACGGACCATTCCCGAAATGCGGGTGCGCGCAGGTCAACTGAGGGTCTTTCTGGGAGGCGCTTTCTCGCCGATCGACCGGGGACGGGACCCGGGGCGTCTTCCGCGGAGGATCACATGCGCAACACTCGTGCCCTCGCGGCAGCCGGCGCCGCGGTCGCTGTCCTCGGTCTGGCCGCCCCCGCGGCCACCGCCGGAGGGGACCACAACCAGCCGAGCAACATCGTCGCCCTGCCCAGCGTGATCGCCCGCGGCGGTCAGATGACCGTCACGGTCGACGGCTGCCCCCAGGGCGGCACGATGACCTCGGACGCCTTCCGCACCACCCACCTGACCCCCGTCCGGGGAGCCAACGAGACGTCCAAGGGCACCGCCACCATCAAGGAGGACGCCCGGCCGGGCTCGTACGACATCACCGTCAACTGCTCGGGCCGGCGGCTGACCCGGCCGGCGGCCTTCACCGTCATCGGCGGTGTCCGCGGCGGCCTCGGCGGCAGCAGCTCCAGCGGGGCGACCTCGACCGACATCGCGATCGGCGGCGGGCTGGTCGCCGCGGCCGTCGCCGGTGGCGGCCTGTTCTGGCTGCGCCGCCGGTCCGAGCGGCGGATCTGACCGCACGGCGGAGGACGGCAGCAGCACTTCGCCCCGGATCCGGTGGGATCCGGGGCGAAGTGCTGCGCGCGGTGCGGGTGGGTCAGGCCCGGTCCTCGCCGGTACGGCGGCGCGAGAGGTGGTACGCCGTGCCCACCGCACCCGCGATGAGCGCCGCGCCGAGCCCGATCTGCTTCAGGTCGAATCCCGCGACGCTGCCGCCCTGACCGGCGTGCACGCCCTTGTCGTGCCAGGGCTCGTCGGACGGGTGGTGCGAGCCGCCGCCGGCGATGGTCAGGTCCACGGTGCCGGTCTTGTCCCGGCAGGCGAACGTCACCCGGTAGACCGCCCCGCGCCGGGCGTCCCGGTCGACGCGGGCCGTCGCGGACGACTCGTCCCGGGGGATGGTGACCGTGTCGAAGACCGGCGAGGTGACCGTGACCCGCCCGTGGCAGCCCGCGGCGGTCCGGCCCACCCCCAGCGTGACCTCGCCGCCCGGCGCCACGGTGGCGGGGGAGACGGTGAAGCCGTACGTGTTCGAGCCCACGGCCCCGGCCGGCACGCAGGCGGAGAGGGCGGCGGCGCCCAGCAGTGCGACCGAGGCGACGGGTATCGCGCGCATGGTGAATCCTCCGGGTCCCCGAGGAGCAGCGGCGGACCTGTTCCGCTCGCGCCAGGAATGCACCTCGATGTCCGAAACGCTAGGAAGCCATGCACGTCGCCGCGATCGCTGTAGCGCGAATGGGGCAAGAGTGTGGGCCGCTCAGGGGACGGTGACGGCGTGTCGGCCGTCGCCGTCCCCGGGCGTGGTGTGGGTGCCCGGTCAGTCCCCGGCGCCGGGGAACAGGCTCAGGAACGGGTCGGTCGACGCCGAGACGCCCCTGCTGAAGGGTGCGTCGAAGTCCCAGATCAGGAAGAGCAGGAAGGCGATCAGCGCGGAGAACAGCCCCGCCAGGACCAGTTCGCGGGGTGTGCGCCGGATCTGCAGCGCGAAGACCATCCCGATGGTGATGACGGCCCCGGCGATCAGCCCGAACCACACCACCCCCGGCATGGTCGCCCCGGTCGACTGCGCCCGGGAGTTCCGGGCCTGGTCCGCGACGGCCACCTGGTCGACGAGGGGCTGGTACGCCTGGGCCTCGAAGTCCGACCTCGGCTCGTAGTCCGTGACGTCGGCGCGGACCCGGTCGAGCAGCTCGGCGCCGCGGTCGGTCAACTCGTCGTGGTCGGCCATGGCCTTCCACTCCGTGGTGACGACGTGTCCGACATAGGCGTTGACATCCGCACGGATGCGGTCACGGACCTCGGGCGGATAGACCCGGGCCCGTTCCGAGATCTCGTGCAGCGCGACGGCCTCCGTCTGCACGTCGGCCTCGGCGGCGCTGCGCGCCTCCCAGACACCGGCGATGGCCAGGCCCAGGACGATGGCGTACACCACGCCGATCCACATCGTCATGTACTCGATGACGTCGGGGGTCTCCGTGATGTCCTCGTCGTCGGACGCCGTGCGGTGCCGTAGGAGGGTGACGACGACCACCACGGCACAGGCGGCCAGCATCGCGAGGGTGAGAACAAGCCATTCCGGCAAGAGAGGCCTCCAGGAATCAGCGCGCACGGAGCGCGGCGACGGCGACCACCGCGGGCACCGTGATGAGCAGGACGAAGACGAGCGGCGACGTGGCCCCGCGAGAGGAACGCCGGGGCGGCCGGGCGGCGTGGTGGCGCGGGTAGTGCACCGGGCTGAGCGACGGCCGGGGCGTGGACGTGGGCGTCGGTGTGACCGACGGAGCGGGCGCGGGCGCCTCGGGCCGAACCGGCGGCGGACTCGGACGGGGCGTCGGCGCCGGGGTGGGCGCGGGCCGGGGCGGTGCCGGGCGCGGGGCCGGGGGAGGCGGTTCGGGTTTCGGCTTCGGCGGCGTGGGCGCGGGAGGCTTCGGTGCGGGCGGAGGCGGAGGCAGGGGGGTGGGCTCGGGCGGGGGCGGCTCGGGCGTCGGCGGAGGCGGAGGCGTCGGTGTCGGTGTCGGCTCGGAGCACGGCGGGAAGGTGGGCCAGGAAAGGCTCCCGGCGACCGCCACCGCGTCGGTGCCGTCCGGTCCGGTCGAGGCGTACGCACAGGCGTCGGCCTGCGCCGGGCCGACCGGTATGCCGACGAGGGTGAACGTCAGCGTCACCAGGGCCAACACCCGTCCGGCGGCAGCGGATCGGGTCGGTTCGGGTCCATGCACGACGCAGATCATGAAGCCTGGCGCACCGCCCCACGCCCGAGTGCCCGGCGAATGCCCCGAAGGAGGGACACGGCCCCACCAGGGGTTTGACGACGGCGGACCCGCATTCGCCGGAGCCCGGAAGCCTGTACGAGGGGCCGCGCGCCGGGGTCGGCCGGAAAGAAACCCCGCGCCCCGTTGAACACAACGGGCTCCTTCGTGCGTACCCAGTGTCGTGCGGCGGCCGGCAGGACGCCCCAACACCTTCGTGACGATCGGGGATTGACGATGAAGACCTCCTGGCGGAGCGCCTCACTCGTGGCGAGCGCCGCGGTGGTGCTGGCGCTGACGACGGCGTGCGGTCAGGACGGCGGCGGCGCGGCCGGCAGCCAGAACGTGGGCGCGACGGCCGCGCCCGGCGACGTCGGCGACCTCGGCGCCGGCGACGGAGTGGGCGCCGGTGCCGGACAGGCGTCGGCGAGCGCGCCGGAACCCGCGGGCAAGCTGTCGGTCACCGCCAACGCCGAGATCGGCGCGCTGGTGACCGACGGAGCGGGCCGGACCCTCTACCGTTTCGACGCCGACACCGCCGAGCCGCCCAAGACGACCTGCGAGAACGACTGCGCCACCAAGTGGCCGCCGGTGGCCGCCGACGACGCCATCGCCGGCGAGGGCATCGACGAGGACCTCCTCGGCGAGGTCACCCGCCCCGACGGCACCAAGCAGCTGACGATCGGCGGCTGGCCCGCGTACCGCTACGCCAAGGACACCGCCGCCGGAGAGGTCAAGGGCCAGGGCGTCGGCAAGAAGTGGTACGCGCTGGCCGCCGACGGCAAGAAGGCCAAGGCCGAGCCGGCCGCCGGGCTGTCCACCCGCAAAGACCCGAAACTCGGCGAGATCGTCGTCGACAAGAACGGCATGACCGTCTACCGCTTCATGAAGGACGAGGCCTGGCCGAAGCCGGTGTCGGCCTGCACCGGCGCGTGCCTGGAGAAGTGGCCGGCCGTGGCGCCCGTCGAGGCGAACGACACCAAGGGCGTCGAGAAGAAGGGGCTGATGAGCTTCACCCGGCCCGACGGCGCCGCCCAGCAGACGATCGACTGCTGGCCCATCTACACCTTCGCCGGTGACAAGAAGGCCGGCGACACCAACGGTCAGGGCGTCGGCGGCACCTGGTACGCCGTCAAGCCCGACGGAAAGCCGGTCGGCGCGCCGAAGAAGTAGCGACCTCCCGCCCGCCCGCCTTCGGCGCACGACCCCCGGGCCGTCCCCTCCGCACCCAGACGGAGGGGACGGTCCCGTTCGTGCGCTTTGGCATGCCTTCGCCCACGGCACGTGCCCGGGGCAGTGACCGGGAACGGACGGTCAATTTCCGTTTGGGCTCGCCCCTTTGGCGGGCGATCAGTAGCCTCAGCTCGAACACCGGATCGCCTATGCCTTGGAGAGCTAGATGGAGCGTCCCGCCTGGGCCCCACGCAGCATCGACATCTCGGTGCCCAGCGTGTCCCGGATCTACGACTTCTACCTGGGCGGTTCGCACAACTTCGAGGTCGACCGGGAAGCGGCCCGCAGGGCCATGGAGTTCATGCCGGGGCTCCCCAAGATCATGCAGGCCAACCGGGCGTTCATGCGCCGGGCCGTGCGTTTCGCGGCCGACCAGGGCATCGACCAGTTCCTGGACATCGGTTCCGGCATCCCCACCTTCGGCAACGTCCACGAGGTGGCCGCACGCAGCCGCCCCGGCGCCCGCGTGGTGTACGTGGACCACGACCCGGTCGCGGTCGCGCACAGCGAGGCCGTCCTGGCGGGCAACGACGACGCGGACGTCATGGCCGGCGACCTCCTCAAGCCGGCCGAGATCCTGGCCGGCCCCCAGGTGGAGCGGCTGATCGACCTGAATCGACCGGTCGCCCTGCTGCTGGTTGCCATACTGCACTTCGTGGAAGACGAGGACGACCCGTACGCGGCGGTGGCCGAGCTGAGCGACGCGCTCGCCCCCGGCAGCCTGCTGGTCCTCACGCACGCCTCGTACGAGAACATCCCGCTGCCCGCCGAGCGGGCCGGGGGCGCGGTGGACGTGTACAAGGGCATCCGCAATCCGCTGATCATGCGTTCGCGCGAGGAAATCGCGCGGTTCTTCGAGGGGTACGACATGGTGGAGCCCGGACTGGTCCCGATGCCGCGCTGGAGGCCGCTGGGGGAGCCCGAGGAAGAGGACCCGTACGCGTTCTCCGGGTTCGCCGGCGTGGGGCGTACGGCGTGAGCGCGGAGCCGGACGGGCCGGAGGACAGACTGCGCCGGTTCGCGACCATCTGGAGCCGGGCGGTCTTCCCGGTGACCTCGACCTCGTCCACGCGGCCCGAGTTCGAGGCGCAACTGCTGCCGCTGGCCCGCCGGCTGAGCGGGGTGCTGCGCGCGCGGAGCTTCGAGGCGGCCGACGCCAGGGAGGTCGGCGCCGCCCTCGTCGACTCGCACTGCACCGACCCGGAGGCGCTCTCCCGGACGCTGGACTGCGTCGACGCCTACCTGGTGCTCTACTGCGGCGAGGACGGCGACCCGGAGGACCTGCGGGCCCGTTCGGCGCGGCTGCAGCACGCGATGGCGGCCGGGTTCGCCGGGGCGCTGCGCGCCCGCACCCTCGCCGAACAGGAGGCCATCGCGCAGGCCGCCCTGAAGGCGCAGGGCGTGGTGGCCGAGGCCCTGCACGCCAGCGAGGCCCGCTTCCGCGCGGTCTTCGAGGGCGCCGCCATAGGCATCGGCATCGCCGACCTGGACGGCAACGTCCTCCAGGTCAACGACGCGTTGATGCGGATGTTCGGCATCGCCGACCCCACGCTGGGCGGCCGCCGGGCCACCGAGTGGACGCACCCCGACGACGCACCGCAGACCTGGCGGCTCTACGACGAACTGGTGCGCGGGGAGCGCGAGCACTACCACGTGGAGAAGGCCTTCTACCGGCCCGACGGCACCGTCCTGTGGACCAACCTCACCGTCTCCCTGCTGCGCGACGCCGACGGCACCCCGCAGTACCAGCTCGCGCTGATGGAGGACACCACCGAGCGGCGGCTGCTCAACCTGCGGCTGCGCTACGAGGCCACGCACGACGCGCTCACCGGCCTGCCCAACCGCAGCTTCTTCTTCGAACGCCTGGAGAAGGCCCTGAACGCGGGCCGGGGCCAGCGCTTCGGCCTGTGCTACCTCGACCTCGACGGGTTCAAGACCGTCAACGACAGCCTCGGCCACGCGGCCGGCGACCGGCTGCTCGTGGAGGTCGCCGACCGGCTCCAGGCCTGCGCCACGGCGCCCGGCGAGATGGTGGCCCGGCTCGGCGGCGACGAGTTCGTGGCGCTGACCACGGGACCCGACACCCGGCACGAGGTCGACGAACTGGCCGGGCGCATCATGAACGCGCTGCTCGCCCCGGTCAGCGTGGACGGCCGCGAACTGACCGTGCGCGGCAGCATCGGCATCGTCGAGGGCCCGGCGGGGGAGCGCAGCCCCGCGGAGGTGCTGCGCAGCGCCGACATCACCATGTACCGGGCCAAGTCGGCGGGCGGCAACCGCTTCGAGCTGGCCGACCCGGAGGCAGACGCCCGCGTCATCACCCGGCACGGACTGACCACCGCGCTGCCGGCCGCCCTGGAGCGCGGCGAGTTCTTCATCGAGTACCAGCCGCTGGTCCACCTCGGCGACGGCAGCGTGCGCGGCGCCGAGGCGCTGGTGCGCTGGCTGCATCCGCAGCACGGTGTGCTCGGCCCGGACCGGTTCATCCCGCTGGCCGAGCACACGGGACTGATCGTGCCGCTGGGCCGCTGGGTCCTGGAGCAGTCCGTACGGCAGGCCCGCCTGTGGCGCGAGCGGTACGGCGAGAGCGGTGCCGCGGGCCCGCTGCGCATCAACGTCAACCTCTCGCCCTGCCAGCTCACCCACCCCGGGCTGGTCCAGGACACCGTGGAGATCCTGGAGCGGACCGGCGTCACGCCCGACGCGCTGTGCCTGGAGGTGACCGAGTCGGCGCTGATCGGCGCCGACGACGATCTGCTGAAACCGTTGCGCCGGCTGGCCGAGATGGGCGTGGACATCGCTCTGGACGACTTCGGCACCGGCTACTCCAACCTCGCCAACCTGCGCCGGCTGCCGGTGAGCGTCCTCAAGCTGGACCGCTCGTTCACGCAGAGCATGCAGCAGTTCCCGGCGGACCCCGTCGACCTGAAGATCGTCGAGGGCATCGTCGCCCTCGCCCACAGCCTGGACCTCGCGGTCACCGTGGAGGGCGTGGAGACCGGCGCCCAGGCCGAGCAGTTGCGCATACTGGGCTGCGACACGGCCCAGGGCTGGTACTACGCCCGTCCGGGCCCGCCGGAGCGGCTGCACGAACTGGCCCTGGTCGACGCCACGGGCTGACCGGGGCCGCCGGCCCGCCCGCGCTCCGTCACGAGCGCCCGGGCCCCGCCCTGGACGGCCCGGCTCCCGCCGTGAGGGGCGCCCCGGCGTGCGGCTGGCCTCGGCGACCTCCGAGGGTGTTCGGGTGGCGTTCCGGGAGTGGGTGGTGGGCCTTGCCGTCGGGGTGGGTGTGGGGCGGCGGGGTCGTGCGGTGTCGCCGTCCGTTTGATGCGCCGTCAGGTAGGGCTCGGTTCACGCCTTGTCCGGGTGGGTCGGCTCATGCTCGGTGTGGGTGGCTTCGGCGACCTCTGTTGCCGTGCGGACGAGGGCCGCGGTGGCCGTGGAGTGGGACTGCTGGGGCCAGGCGAGGGACAGGACGACCGGTGGGGCGTCCAGGACCGGGCGGTAGGCGACGCCCGGGCGTGGGTAGCGCGCGGTGATCGACGCGGGCAGCAGGGTGACGACCTTTCCGAGGGAGACGGCCGTGAGCACCTGGGCCAGGTCGCCGTGGCCGCGCCGGGCCTCGTCGACGTGCCGCTCCACGCTGCCGGCGTCCAGGCCGAGGTCGGCGAGCTCCAGCCGGTCGCGGGCGGCGAGCGGGTGGTCCGCGGCGAGCACGGCGACGCGTGGTTCGGCGGCCAGCGTCTCCGTGTCCAGGCCGGTCCCGTCGAACGGCGTGTGGACCAGGGCGACGTCCGCCTCGCCGCTGCGCAGCAGTCCCGGCTGCTCCTGCCACCCGCACAGCCGGACGGCGACCGGTACGGAACCGGGCTCGGACGCGTAGCGCGCCAGGATCGGCTCCAGCAGCCCGGCGTCCCCGTCGGCCTTCACGGCCAGCACCAGCTTCCGTTCCCCGGCCGCGCGCCTGGCCCGCCGTCCGGCGGCGTCCAGGGCGTCCAGCGCTACGTGGGCCTCGGTGAGCAGGACGTCCCCGGCCGGGGTCCGGGTGACACTGTGGGTGGTCCGCTCGAACAGGGTGACGCCCAGCTCGGCCTCGAGGCGGCGGATCGCCCGGGACAGGGGCGGCGGGGAGATGCCCAGCCGCTCGGCCGCCCGCGCGAAGTTCAGCTCCTCGGCGACCGCCACGAAGTACCGCAGGGAACGCGACTCCATGCTCCGCCTCCCTCCGACTTGCGATGCCGCCCGGCATTGCCTTCAGGGTAACAAGCGGGACCCGGACGATCCTTCAGTTCCGCCGGGCCGGCGAACAGGATGGGAGGGCGCCGGGAAGCGACGGAACGGGCTTCCCGCCCCGGCGCGGACCCTCTCTCCTCCCCTCTCCCGAACCGGAGTTGTGCTCGTGATCGTCATCACCACCCCGACCGGCGGCATCGGCCGGCAGGTCCTCGACAACGTCCTGGACGGCCTCGGCACCCGGCGCGACGGGACCGCCCTGCGCGTCGTCGCCCGTGATCCAGGCCGTCTTCCGGCCCGGGCCCGGGAGCGGGCCGAGGTGTTCCAGGGCTCGCACGCCGACCCCGAGGTCCTGGGCGCGGCCTGCGCGGGTGCCGACCAGGTGTTCTGGCTGGTGCCGCCCGCGCCCGGCGCCGACAGCGTCGAGGGCCACTTCCGCGACTTCACGCTGCCGCTGTGCGACGTGATCGCGCGCCAGGGCGTCGCACGGGTCGTCGCCGTCTCCAGCCTGGGACGCGGAGTGGCGAAGGACGCCGGGCCGATCTCCGCCTCGCTCGCCATGGACGACCGGATCGCGGCCACCGGCGTGCACTACCGCGCCCTGTGCCCGCCCTTCCTGATGGAGAACCTGCTCGGGCAGGCGACCGCCCTGCGCGAGACGGGCGAGTTCCGCATGGCGTACGCCCCGGACCGGGTCCTGCGGACCTGTGCCACCGCCGACATCGCCGCCACGGCCGCGCGCCTGCTGCTCGACGACTCCTGGACCGGCCGCGCCGACGTCCCCCTGGTCGGTCCCGACGAGCTGACCCCCGCAGGCATGGCGGAGGTCCTGTCCGAGGTACTGGACCGCCCGGTGCGGGTACGGGAGACCACCCCGGAGGCGTACCGGGCGTCCGCCCTGCGGTTCGGGGCGAGCGAGGCGGGCGCCCAGGGGCTGGCCGACATGGCCTCGGCGATGGACGCCCAGGGCTTCTACGGCGTGGCCGAGCCCAGCACCCCGGACACCGCGACCACGAGCTTCCGCCGCTGGTGCGAGGAGGTCCTCAGGCCGGCCACGTTCGCCTGACAGGCTGGGACCGTCACCGCTCCAACAGCATCCGCTGCAGTTCCCGTGCCGCCCTCGGCGGAGCCACGTCGCTGCGGTGGGCCAGGGCGATGGTCCGGTGCAGCCCGGGCCGGGCCAGCGGGGTCACCCGCAGCCCGCGCCCGGAGCGGGCGGCCACCATCCGCGGGACGACCGCCATGCCGAGCCCGGCCCGCACGAAGCCCAGCACCGCGTCCATCTCGCCGCCCTCCACCGCGAAGTCCGGTTCGAACCCGGCCGAGCGGCACGCGGCCACGGTCAGCTCCCGCAGGTCGTAGCCGTGCCGGAACATCACGAGACGCTCGCCCTCCAGGTCGGTGATGCGCACGGCACGGCGCCCGCCGCCCGGCGGGGACGACTCCGGGGACGACACCACCACCAGGTCCTCCCGCAGCAGCTCCACCGTGGTCAGCGCCGGCGACGCGGTGGGCAGCGGCAGCACCACCAGGGCGAGGTCCAGCGCACCGCGCGCCAGCTCGCGCACCAGGTCGTGCGAGCCGCCCTCCTCGATCAGCAGCTGGATGCCGGGATAGCGGTCGTGGAAGGCGCGCAGCACATCGGGGAGCAGGCCGGTGCACAGGCTGGGGGTGGCGCCCAGCCGTACCCGCCCGCGACGCAGCTGCGCCAGCTCCAGCACCTCGTGCCGGGCGGTGTCCGCGTCGGCGAGGATGCGCCGGGCCAGCGGCAGTAGTGCCTCCCCGGCGTCGGTGAGGGTGATGTTCCCGCGCGCCCGCAGGAACAGGTCGGCGCCCAGCTCCCGCTCCAGCGCCTTGATCTGCTGCGACAGCGAGGGCTGCGCCACGTGGACCACCTCGGCGGCGCGGGTGAAGTGCCGGGTCTCGGCGACCGCCACGAAGTACTGGAGTTGTTGCAACTGCATACCGGGAGCATACGGCTTCGATAGGCAAGACCTATGGAATCCAGGCGTTCCATGTCTTGGACCGATGAGGCCTGGTCCCCGTAACGTCCTGTGACATGGCTCTGGCAACGCGGACGGACCGACGGCCGTCCATGGCGCGCACCGTGTGGGACTCGACCGTCGGCAAGAAGACAGTGATGGCGGTCAGCGGTCTCGTCATGCTGCTCTACCTGGTCGCCCACATGATCGGAAACCTGAAGATCTTCTTCGGGACCGAGGAGTTCAACCACTACGCCCACTGGCTGCGCACGGTGGGCGAGCCGTTCATGCACTATGAGTGGACGCTCTGGCTGATCCGCGTCGTGCTGGTGGTCGCCGTCGTCGCCCACGCCGTCTCCGCGTACCAGCTCAGCCGCCGCGACATCAAGGCGCGGCCCAGCAAGTACGTGCACAGGAAGCCGCGCTCCAGCTACGCGACGCGCACCATGCGCTGGGGCGGGATCATCCTCGGCCTCTTCATCGTCTGGCACCTCCTCGACCTGACCACCGGCACCGTGCACTCCGGCGGCTTCGAGACCGGCAAGCCCTACCAGAACGTCGTGGACACCTTCTCCACCTGGTACGGCAACGTCATCTACATCGTCGCGATGCTCGCCCTCGGCCTGCACATCCGGCACGGTTTCTGGAGCGCCGCCCAGACCCTCGGCGCGGGCAGCCGTACCCGCGACCGCGCCCTGAAGACGACCGCGAACGTCCTCGCGCTGCTGCTCACGGCCGGCTTCGTCGCCGTACCCGTGGGCGTCATGACCGGAGTGGTGAGCTGACATGACTACCTACGCCGACTACACGACCGGCGAGCCGGTCGCCGACACCAAGGCCCCCGCCGGACCGGTCAACGAGCGCTGGGACACGCGCCGTTTCGAGGCGAAGCTGGTCAACCCCGCCAACCGGCGCGGCAAGACCGTCATCGTCGTCGGCACCGGTCTCGCGGGCGGCTCCGCCGGCGCGACGCTGGCCGAACAGGGCTACCACGTCGTCCAGTTCTGCTACCAGGACTCGCCGCGCCGCGCCCACTCCATCGCCGCGCAGGGCGGCATCAACGCCGCGAAGAACTACCGCAACGACGGCGACTCGATCCACCGCCTGTTCTACGACACCGTCAAGGGCGGCGACTTCCGCTCCCGCGAGTCCAACGTGCACCGGCTCGCGCAGATCTCCGTCGAGATCATCGACCAGTGCGTGGCCCAGGGCGTGCCCTTCGCCCGCGAGTACGGCGGTCTGCTCGACACCCGCTCCTTCGGCGGCGTGCAGGTCTCCCGCACGTTCTACGCCCGCGGCCAGACGGGCCAGCAGCTGCTGCTCGGCGCCTACCAGGCCCTCAGCCGGCAGATCGCGGCCGGGAACATCGAGATGCACGCCCGCACCGAGATGCTCGACCTGATCGTCGTGGACGGCCGGGCCCGCGGGATCGTCGCCCGGGACCTGATCACCGGGAAGATCGACACGTACTTCGCGGACGCCGTCGTCCTGGCCAGCGGGGGCTACGGCAACGTCTTCTACCTCTCCACCAACGCCATGAACTCCAACGCGACCGCGATCTGGCGGGCGCACCGGCGCGGCGCCTACTTCGCCAACCCCTGCT
Source organism: Streptomyces sp. NPDC093065 (assembly GCF_044754585.1). Lineage (NCBI taxonomy): Bacteria > Bacillati > Actinomycetota > Actinomycetes > Kitasatosporales > Streptomycetaceae > Streptomyces > Streptomyces sp. NPDC093065. The sequence continues at coordinate 204,902 of NZ_JBIVPJ010000005.1, forward strand.
TCACGCAGATCCACCCGACCTGCATCCCGCGCACCGGCGACCACCAGTCGAAGCTGACCCTGATGAGCGAGTCGCTGCGCAACGACGGCCGGATCTGGGTGCCGAAGGCCAAGGGCGACGACCGGCCCCCGAACAGGATCCCCGAGGACGAGCGCGACTACTACCTGGAGCGCATCTACCCGTCCTTCGGCAACCTCGTGCCCCGCGACATCGCCTCCCGCGCCGCGAAGAACGTCTGCGACGAGGGCAGGGGAGTGGGCCCCGGCGGCCAGGGCGTCTACCTGGACTTCGCCGACGCCATCGAGCGCATGGGGCGCAAGGCCGTCGAGGCCAAGTACGGCAACCTCTTCGACATGTACCAGCGGATCACCGACGAGGACCCGTACCGGGTGCCCATGCGGATCTACCCCGCCGTGCACTACACGATGGGCGGACTGTGGGTCGACTACGACCTCCAGACCACGATCCCCGGCCTGTTCGCCGTCGGCGAGGCCAACTTCTCCGACCACGGGGCCAACCGGCTCGGCGCCTCCGCGCTGATGCAGGGCCTGGCCGACGGCTACTTCGTGCTGCCGGCCACCATCAACGACTACCTCGCCCGCAACCCCCACAAGGACGACGTGGACGACGACCACCCGGTGGTGCAGGAGGTGCTGGCCGAGACCGAGGACCGGCTCAACCTGCTGCTGTCCGTGGACGGCGACCGCACCCCGGACTCCTTCCACCGGGAACTGGGCGAGCTGATGTGGGAGTTCTGCGGCATGGCCCGCACCGACTCCGGTCTGCGCAAGGCGCTGGAGCGCATCCCGCAGATCCGCGAGGAGTTCTGGCGGCGCATCAAGGTCCCCGGCACCGGCGAGGAGTTCAACCAGTCGCTGGAGAAGGCCAACCGCATCGTCGACTACCTGGAACTCGCCGAGCTGATGTGCCTCGACGCGCTGCACCGCGCCGAGTCCTGCGGCGGCCACTTCCGCGAGGAGTCCCAGACCCCCGACGGCGAGGCCGCCCGCAGGGACGACGAGTTCGGCTACGCCGCCGCCTGGGAGTTCACCAACGCCGGCGAGGCCCCCACCCTGCACAAGGAAGACCTGGTCTTCGAGTACGTCCACCCCACCCAGCGGAGCTACGCATGAAGCTCACCCTGCGCGTCTGGCGGCAGAAGAACGCCGACGCCGACGGCGCCATGTCCACGTACCAGGTGGACGGAATCTCCAGCGACATGTCCTTCCTGGAGATGCTCGACACCCTCAACGAGGAGCTCATCCTCAAGGGCGAGGACCCGGTCGCCTTCGACCACGACTGCCGCGAGGGCATCTGCGGCGCCTGCTCGCTGGTCATCAACGGCGACGCCCACGGCCCCGAGCGCACCACCACCTGCCAGCTGCACATGCGGTCCTTCGAGGACGGCGACACCATCGACATCGAGCCCTGGCGGGCCTCCGCCTTCCCGGTCGTCAAGGACCTGGTCGTCGACCGCTCGGCCTTCGACCGGATCATCCAGGCCGGCGGCTACATCACCGCCCCCACCGGCGCCGCGCCGGAGGCACACGCCACGCCGGTGCCCAAGCCGGACGCCGACCTCGCCTTCGAGCACGCGGAGTGCATCGGCTGCGGCGCGTGCGTGGCGGCCTGCCCGAACGGGGCGGCGACGCTGTTCACCTCCGCGAAGGTGAACCACCTGAACGTCCTGCCGCAGGGCGCGCCCGAGCGCGAGACGCGGGTGCTGGACATGGTGGGGCAGATGGACGCGGAGGGGTTCGGCGGCTGCACGCTGGCCGGCGAGTGCGCGACGGCCTGCCCCAAGGGCATCCCGCTGGTCTCCATCACCAGCATGAACAGGGAATGGCTGCGGGCCACGCGCAAGGTGGCGAAGAAGTAGCCCCCACGACGTTCGCCGACAGGTGCGGACGGACGGGGCCGGGAGAGGTGCTCCTCCCGGCCCCGTTTCGCTTGTTGGGGCCCCCGGACGGGGAGCCCGGCATTCAGGAAGCGCACATCCGCGCTCCCGGCCCTCGTCATGTGCAGTACAGCCGGCGTCGGAAGAACTGTGGCGGAGCCGTCCCCACGACCACCGTTCTCACGACCAGGAGAGCACCCATGACCGGCGTACTGACCGCGAACCGTCCCCCGAAGCCCGCCGCTCCCCGCCGCTACACCGTCGCCCTAGCCCGGGACGAGGAGGACGTGCGGGCCGCGCAGCGGCTGCGGCACGACGTCTTCGCCGGGGAGCTGGGGGCGCTGCTGGTGAGCCCCCAGCCTGGGTACGACGTCGACCCGTTCGACGCGTACTGCGACCACCTGCTCGTGCGCGAGGAGACGACCGGGCAGGTCGTCGGGACCTACCGGCTGCTGCCGCCGGAGCGTGCGGCCGTCGCCGGGCGACTGTACGCGGAGACCGAGTTCGACCTCGCGGCGCTGGACTCGATCCGGCCCTCGCTGGTCGAGGTCGGCCGGTCCTGTGTGCACCCCGACCACCGCGACGGCGCCGTCGTCGGCCTCGTCTGGGCCGGGCTGGCCCGCTACATGACCGACCGGGGCCACGAGTGGCTGGCGGGCTGCTGCTCGCTCCCGCTCGCCGACGGCGGGGCCCTCGCCGCCGGCACCTGGGACCGGGTGCGGGCCAAGCACCTGGCCCCCGAGGAGTACCGGGTACGGCCACTGCTGCCGTGGGTCCCGCGCCCCGCGGCGCCCGCCCCGCGCACCGAGCTGCCGGCGCTGCTGCGCGGCTACCTCCGGCTCGGTGCCTGGGTCTGCGGGGAGCCCGCCCACGACGCGGACTTCGGCGTGGCGGACCTGTACGTGCTGCTGCGGATGAGCCGGGTCGACCCGCGCTACCTGCGCCACTTCCTCTCGCCGGCCCCGGCCCGGTGAGCGGCTGGCTGCCCGTCGCGCCCTGCACCCCCGGGGCGTGCGTGGAACCGCCCCGTGCCGCGGCGTCCGTGCCGCGCGCCGTGCTGCGGCTCGCCGCCCTCGGCGTGCTGCTCCTGGCCGGGCTCGCCGCCGTGCTCGGGCCGCCCGGCCTGCGGCGCGGGCTGCCCCCGGCCCTGGTGCGGTGCTGGTGCCGGTGGGTGGTGCGGGCCGCCGGGGTCCGGGTCCGCGTCACGGGCACGGCCCCCGCCGAGGGCGGGCTGCTCCTCGTCGCCAACCACGTCTCCTGGCTGGACATACCGCTGCTCGCCGCCGTGCGCCCCGCCAGGATGCTGGCCAAGAGCGAGATCCGGCGCTGGCCGGTGGCGGGCGGACCGGCCGCACGCGCCGGGGTGCTGTTCATCGAACGGGACCGGCTGCGGGCCCTGCCGGACACGGTCGACACGATCGCGCGGGCGCTGGCCGCGGGCGCCGCGGTGGCCGTCTTCCCCGAGGGCAGCACCTGGTGCGGACGCGCCCGGGGCGTCTTCAGCCGGGCGGTGTTCCAGGCCGCCCTGGACGCCGGAGTGCCGGTCCAGCCGGTCCGGATCCGCTACCGCTCCGGAGGGCGGGCGGTGAGCACGACGCCCGCGTTCGTCGGCTTGGACACCCTGCTCGCCTCGCTGTGGCGAGTGGTGTCGGCGCGGGGGCTGACGGCCGAGGTGGAGGTGTGTCCGGCCCTGCCGCCCGGACGCCACCGTGACCGCCGCCGGCTCGCCGAGGCCGCTGAACACGCGGTCCACGGCCGGGCCGACGGTCGGGCGCACCGCCACGTCCACGATCACGCTCACGGTGACCGGGGGAAAGCACCTTCGAAAAGTATGTGTGGTTTGTGATGTTTGTGCCGTTTCCTCACCGCTGGATGCGGACAATCGGAAAGCAGGCACCCGAAAGGAGGGTGATGGCAGATGATCACCCGTGAAGAGATCGCCAACGTCCTGGACCAACCGGTCTACGACGGGGACGGCAACAAGATCGGCGACGCGAAGCATGTCTTCTTCGACGACATGACCGGGCGCCCCGAGTGGGTGAGCGTCAAGACGGGCATGTTCGGCACCGCCGAGTCCTTCGTGCCCATCCGCGACGCCGCGCTGGTCCAGGACCACCTCGAGGTTCCCTACGGCAAGGACCAGGTCAAGGGCGCGCCCTCGGTCGACGTCGACGCGGGCGGCCATCTGTCGGAGACAGAGGAGCACCGGCTCTACGACTACTACGGCATCAACTGGGACAGCGTGCTGTCCGAGGCCGAGCGCACCGACGACGGCCGCTGGGCCGCGGGCCCCGGCACGGCGGGCACGGCCGGAGCCGCCGGAGCGGCGGGCGCCGCGGGCGCGGCCGGTACGGCGGGCGGCATGACCGACCGCGAGGACGCCATGCGCCGCGAGGGCATGCGCGGCGACGAGGCCATGCGTGGCGACGAGGCCATGCGTGGCGACGAGGCCATGACTCGCTCCGAGGAGCAGATGCACGTCGGTGTCGAACGGCACGAGTCGGGCCGGGCCAGGCTCCGCAAGTACGTGGTCACGGAAGAGGTCCAGCAGACCGTTCCGGTGACCCACGAGGAAGTGCGCGTGGTGCGCGAGCCCATCACGGAAGCCAACCGTGACGAGGCCCTGGCCGGACCGGAGATCAGCGAGGCCGAGCACGAGGTCACGCTGCACGCGGAACGTCCCGTCGTGGAGACGGAGACGGTGCCGGTCGAGCGCGTCCGGATGACCACGGAGGAGCACACCGAGAACGAGACGGTGCGCGGCCAGGTCCGCAAGGAGCGCATCGAGGCCGAGACCGAGTCCTTCACGGAGGACGAGACCCGGCGGGGCGGCGACAAGCGGCGGGGCCGCGAGTGACCGTCCCCCGACGTCAGTGCGGGACCGTGCGCCGGTGAAATCCCTTCACCGGCGCTTCCCGCCGTCCAGGGCCCGGGCCAGATAGGGCGCCGTGGCGCTCCCCGCCGCCCGCGCCACCTCCGGCGGCCGCCCCTCGGCCACGATCCGGCCCCCGGCGTCGCCGCCGCCCGGCCCGAGGTCGATCACGTGGTCGGCGCCCGCGACCACACTCATGTCGTGCTCGACCACCACCACCGTGTGCCCGGCGTCGACGAGACCGTGCAACTGGCGCATCAGCACCTCGACGTCGGCCGGGTGCAGACCGGTCGTCGGTTCGTCGAGGAGATACAGGGTGTGGCCACGGCGCCCCCGCTGCAGCTCGTTCGCCAGCTTGATCCGCTGCGCCTCCCCGCCGGACAGCTCCGTGGCCGGCTGGCCGAGCCGCAGATAGCCGAGGCCGACGTCCAGCAGCGCGGTCAGAGCGCGGGCCGCCGCCGGTGTGTCCGCGAAGAACTCCGCCGCGCTCTCCACCGTCAGGTCCAGCACCTCGGCGATGTTCCGCCCCCGGTACGTCACTTCGAGCGTCCCGGGGTTGTAGCGCGCCCCGCCGCAGTCGGGGCACGGCGCGTACGTGCTCGGCAGGAACAGCAGCTCGACGCTGACGAAACCCTCGCCCTGGCAGGTCTCGCAGCGCCCTCCCGGCACGTTGAAGGAGAACCTGCTCACGCCGTAACCCCTCTCCCGTGCCTGGTCGGTGGCGGCGAAGACCTTGCGCACGACGTCGAACAGGCCGGTGTACGTGGCCAGGTTGGAGCGCGGGGTGCGGCCGATCGGCCGCTGGTCGACGGAGACCAGCCGGTCCACCCCCGCCGGTTCCCCGGTGATCTCACCGACCAGCGTCGACTTGCCCGAGCCCGACACGCCCGTCACCGCGGTGAGCACCCCGAGCGGGAACCGCGCGGTCACCCCGCGCAGGTTGTGCCGGGTCACCGGACCGACCGTCACCGTGCCCCGCGGGGCACGCGCCTCGCGCACGGGCGAGGGCGAACGGCCGAAGAGGTGACGGGCGGTGGCGGACCCGGCGACCTCGGCCAGCCCGTCGACCGGGCCGCTGTACAGCACCCGGCCACCGTGCTCGCCGGCCAGCGGCCCGACGTCCACGATCCAGTCGGCGCCGCGCATCACGCCCAGGTGGTGTTCCACCACGAACACCGAGTTGCCGGCCGCCTTCAGCCGCTCCAGCACCGTCAGGAGCGCTTCGGTGTCCGCCGGGTGCAGACCCGCGGAGGGCTCGTCCAGGACGTACACGACGCCGAACAGTCCGGACCGCAGCTGGGTCGCCAGCCGCAGCCGCTGCAACTCGCCCGCGGACAGGGTGGGGGTGGGCCGGTCGAGGCTCAGATAGCCGAGACCCAGCTCGACGACGGGTGCGATCCTGGAGGTGAGGTCCTCGGTCAGGACCTTGGCCGTCTCGCCCTCGGTCGGCAGCAGGGCGGCCAGCTCGGTGAGCGGCAGCGCGGCCAGCTCGGCCACGCTGCGGCCGCCGACGGTCACCGCGAGCGACTCGGCCCGCAGCCTGCCGCCGCCGCACACCGGGCAGGGCTCGCTGGTCAGGAAGCGCTCGGCCTTCGCCCGCAGCGTGGCGCTCTTGGAGTCCGCGAACGTCTTCATCACATAACGCCGGGCGCTCATGTACGTGCCCTGGTACGGCCGCTGGATGCGGCCCGCGTCCCGCACCGGGTGCACGGTGACCACCGGCTGCTCCTCGGTGAACAGGATCCACTCCCGCGCCTCGGCGGGCAGTTCGCGCCAGGGCCGGTCCACGTCGTAGCCGAGCGCGTCCAGGACGTCGCGCAGGTTCTTGCCCTGCCAGGCGCCCGGCCACGCGGCGATCGCACCGTCCCGGATCGACAGCGAGGGATCGGGGACCAGCAGTTCCTCGGTCGTGCGGTGCACCCGGCCGAGCCCGTGGCACTCCGGGCAGGCGCCGGCGGCGGTGTTGGGCGAGAAGGCGTCGGAGTCCAGCCGCTCGGCGCCCGGCGGGTAGTCGCCCGCGCGGGAGAAGAGCATCCGCAGGGAGTTGGAGAGGTTGGTGACCGTCCCCACCGAGGAACGGGACGTCGGGGCCGCCCGCCGCTGCTGGAGGGAGACTGCGGGCGGCAGCCCGGTGATCTCGCCCACCTTCGGGGCGCCCACCTGGTGGATCAGCCGTCGGGCGTACGGGGCGACCGACTCGAAGTAGCGCCGCTGGGCCTCCGCGTAGACCGTCCCGAACGCCAGCGAGGACTTCCCCGACCCCGAGACGCCGGTGAACACCGCCACCACATCCCTGGGGACGTCCACGTCGACGCCCTTGAGATTGTGCTCACGGGCGTCGCGCACCCGGACGTACCGGTCGTGGGGGCTGTGCATCGCGGGGGACTCCGTACGGTGGGGGAGGGACAAACCCCGCGATTCTATGCCGGGGCGGCGAGCGGTCCGATGCCGGTGACACGGGCGAGCCGCCGGTAGGAGCCGAGCAGTGCCGCACGGTCGTACGTGCTGGTGGTGACCAGGACCTCCTGCGCGCCCGTCTCCTTCACCAGCGTCTCCAGCGCGTCGGCGACCTGTTCCTCCGTGCCGGCGACGTGGCCCGCGAGTCCGGCGTCGTACAGGTCCCGCTCCTTGCCGGTCATCGTCCGGGCCTCGATCTCCTCGGCCGGGGGCAGCGGCGGGAAGGAGCCCTGCGTGCGGGCGTGGGCCATGGACCACGCCTCCGGGACCAGGAGCCGCCGGGCCGCCTCGGGGGTGGCGGCCACCGCGACGGTGCCGGAGACGACGACGTACGGCTCCGCGCCCCACTCGGAGGGGCGGAATCCGGCGCGGTAGCGGTCGATGCCGCGGCGCATCCGGTCCCGGTCGCGGAGGTCCCCGATGACCATGGGCAGGCCCGCACGGGCGGCGACGGCCGCGCCCTCGCCCATGGCCAGCACGAACGGCGGTACGGTCAGCCCCTCGGCGGGTCGGGCGTGCACACCCGTGGGCGAGGTGCCCCGGAACCAGCCGAGCAGCTCGGCCAGTTGCGCGTCGAAGTCCTCGGCGTCGTCCTTCTGCCGGCCCAGCGCCCTGCGGACGCCGTCGGTGAAGCCCACCGAGCGGCCGAGTCCCATGTCGATCCGGCCGGGGTGCAGCGACTCCAGCACGCCGAACTGCTCCGCGACGACCAGCGGCCGGTGGTTGGGCAGCATCACACCCCCGGTGCCGACGCGGATGCGGTGGGTGGCCCCGGCCACGGCGGCCGCGAGCACGGTCGGCGCGGAACCGGCCACTCCGGGTACGCCGTGGTGCTCCGCCACCCAGAACCGGTGGTAGCCGAGCCGCTCCGCCTCCCGGGCCAGCTCCACGGTGTCGCGGAGCGCCTCCCCGGCATCGCGGCCGGCGCGGATGCGGGAGCGGTCGAGGACGGAGAAGCGGGTGGTGGCGAGGCTGGAGGTCACATGGTGTTCAACGCCCGCACGCCGCACAGATTCCCGCAGCCGCGCGCCGCACGGATTCCCGGACCCCCGGACTGCGGGCATTCCCCGGCGCCCGTCCCCGCGGTGCGCTCTAGAGTGGACGCGTGAGCGACAGCAGCAGGCTCCCGGTGGCCGTGTTCGACCTGGACAACACCCTCGCCGACACCGTGCACCGGCAGCGGTTCCTGAAGCGCGGGCCCCGCGACTGGGACGCCTTCTTCGCCGCCGCGCCGCACGATCCGCCGCTCGCGGAGGGCATCGCCCTGGTGCGCGAGAGCGCGAAGGAGTGCGAGATCGTCTACCTGACCGGGCGGCCCGAGCGCTGCCGGCGCGACACGCTCGACTGGCTCGCCGCGCAGGGGCTGCCGGAGGGCGCCGTGCACATGCGCGGCGACGCCGACTGCAGGCCCGCCCGGCGCACCAAGCTGGAGATCCTGCGGCGCCTCGCACGACACCGCGAGGTCCGGGTCCTGGTGGACGACGACGAGCTGGTCTGCGACGACGCCGAACGGGCCGGTTTCCCCGTGCTCCGGGCGCGCTGGGCGGCCCGGTCGGCCGAACTGCGCGTGGCGCAGGAGCGCGAGGGGCGTACCTGACGGACGTGGGCGTCCGGGCGGCCCGAGGGCCCGTGGGGCGTCAGTCCGACTCCTCCAGGCGGAACCCGAGCTTCAGGCCGACCTGCCAGTGCGCGACCTGCCCGTCCTCGATCTGGCCGCGCACCTGCGTCACCTCGAACCAGTCCAGTTTGCGCAGGGTCCGGGAGGCGCGGGTGACGGCGTTGCGGACCGCCTGGTCGACGCCGTCGGGCGAGGTCCCGACGACCTCGGTGACCCGGTAGGTGTGGTTCGACATCGGGTGCTCCTTCCACGGGGCGGCGGTGTGCCGTGCGTCACTCCACCGTGCCCCAAGTCGGGACGGAGCGCGAGGCATCGGCCTTCGGGGTGGAAACCCTCCGGTACCCCCCTTGACCTTTGTATTGGTCCATACCAAAATCCCAGACACCCGTTCGAGCCTCGGGCTCGTCCCCCACGTCGGGTCTCCCTTCGCGTGTGCAGGACGCACCTGCCTCCGCCCTCTGTCCGTCAGTCAGAAGGACCCCTCGTGAGACGTCGCCTCCTCGCCCTTGTCTGTGTGTCCGCCTCCGTGCTCAGCGGCTGCGGCCTGATCTCGCAGGACGGCGGGAGCGGGCGCCGCACCGTCACCGTGTGGCTCATGAAGGACAGTGCCTCCCAGGACTTCCTCAAGCGCTTCACCGAGGGCTTCGAGGCCGACCACCCCGACCTCGACCTGGACATCCGCATCCAGGAGTGGACCGGGATCGGCGACAAGGTGCAGGCCGCGCTGAAGGCCGACGGGTCGGACGGACCCGACGTCATCGAGGTCGGCAACACCCAGGTCCCGCAGTACGCGGAGGGCGGGCGGCTGCATGACCTGACCCTGGAGTCGATGCGCGACTGGGGCATCCGCGACTGGCTTCCCGGCCTCGCCGAACCCGGGCTGTGGATGTCCCAGCAGTTCGGCGTCCCCTGGTACGCCGCCAACCGCGTCGTCATCTACCGCAAGGACCTCTTCGAACAGGCCGGCGTCAACGAGCCGCCCCGCACCCGCGAGGAGTGGATCGCCGCCACGGAGAAGCTCGACAGGAACGGCGACCAGGGCATCTACCTGGCCGGCCAGGACTGGTACACGCTCTCCGGATTCATCTGGGACGAGGGCGGCGAGCTGGCCACCCAGGCGGGCGAGGGCGGTGTCTGGACGGGCGCCCTCGACTCCGAGGCGGCCCTGCGCGGCATGGACTTCTACCGCGAACTGCAGGCCCTCGGCGACGGTCCGGTCGGCGCCGACGAGGAACACCCGCCGCAGGCCGGGGTCTTCGCCAAGGGACAGGTCGCGCAGATCATCGCGGTGCCGGGCCAGGCCCAGTCCGTCCTGCGCGAGAACCCCGGCCTCAAGGGCAAGATCGGCTTCTTCCCCGTGCCCGGCAAGAGCGCCGACAAGCCCGGTGCCGTCTTCACCGGCGGCTCCGACCTCGTCGTTCCGAAGAACACCGACCAGGAGGACGGCGCCCTCGCCGTGGTCGCGGCGCTCGCGGGCGAGAAGTGGAACACCGACCTGGCCCGCACCATGAACTACGTCCCCAACAAGACGACGCTCGCCAAGGCCGTCTCCGGCGAGGAGGGGGCCGAGGCCATGGCGGCCGGCGCCGCACAGGGCCGGGCGACCCCCGGCACGCCCCAGTGGGGCGCCGTCGAGGCGGACAATCCGATCAAGGAGTACATGACGAAGGTGCTCAAGGGGGCGGACGCGAAGTCGGAGGCCCGCAAGGCCTCCGACCGCATCACCGAACTGCTGGACGCCAACGCGCGCTGACCGCCACCGAGACCGGGCGGGCCCGTCCGGCTCGGCGGGGCCCGCTCAGCGCGCCACGCTCAGCGACAGGGCGAAACGCCCCTCCGCGTCCGTCCACCAGTGGGCCAGATCGAGCCCGGCCGCGTCCAGTTCGGACCGCACACCCTCCCGCCGGAACTTCGCGGACACCTCGGTACGCAGCTCCTCCCCGGCCGCGAAGTCCACGGCCAGGTCGAGCGCCTGGACCTTGACGGTCTGCGCGGTGCGCGAGCGCAGCCGCATCTCGATCCACTCCCGTTCGGCGTTCCACAGCGCCACGTGCTCGAAGGCCGCGGGCACGAAGTCGGCCTCCAGTTCGCGGTTCATCACGGCGAGCACGTTCTTGTTGAACTCGGCCGTCACCCCGGCCGCGTCGTCGTACGCGCGGACCAGCACCCCCTCGTCCTTGACCAGGTCCGTGCCCAGCAACAGGGCGTCGCCCGGGGAGAGCAGGGCGCGGACGGAGGCCAGGAACGCGGCGCGCTCCCCGGGCAGCAGGTTGCCGATGGTGCCGCCGAGGAACGCCACCAGCCGGGGGCCCGGAGTGTCGGGCAGAGTCAGACCTCCCGTGAAGTCGGCGATCAGCGCGTGCACCTGGAGGCCGGGACGCTCCGCGACGAGCGCCTGCCCGGCCCGGGTGAGGGCGCTCCCACTCACGTCGACGGGCACGTAGGCGCGCAGCCCGGTCCGCTCCGTCAGCGCGTCGAGCAGCACGCGGGTCTTCTCCGAGGAGCCGGAACCCAGCTCCACCAGGGTGCGGGCGCCGGTCGCCGCCGCGATCTCCCCGGCCCGGTCGACGAGGATCTCCCGCTCGGCCCGGGTGGGGTAGTACTCGGCCAGCGCGGTGATCGCCTCGAACAGCTCGCTGCCCCGCGCGTCGTAGAACCACTTCGGCGGCAGCCACTTGGGCGTGCTCGTCAGGCCCGCCAGGACGTCGGCGCGCAGGGCGGAGTCCGTGGCGTCCTCGGGCAGCGTCCGGGTCAGACGGAACTGGCTCACGTGCGGGGCTCCTTCGAAGAGACGAATGCGTCTGCGGGGGCGGTTTCGCCCGGGTCCTTGAGCGGAGTGAGCCGCACGTCCGTGCGGCTCGCCGCGAGCAGGGTGCGGTCGGGGACCTCCTGCCAGTGCGGGTCGTCGTCGTAGGGCTCCGAGGCGACGACCGTGCCGCCTCCTGGACGGGACCGGTACCACAGGGTGTCGCCCCAGGTGGTGGCGGTGACGGTGGAGCCGTTGGTGAGGAGCAGGTTGAGCCGGGAGGCGGGGGCCGCCGCGGCGACCTCCAGCACCGTCTCGGCCAGCGCCCGGCCCTCGTCGTCCCCGGCCCGCAGCCGGGCCAGGACCAGTGCCCACACGAGCGCCGAGTCGTTGCGCGCCTCCAGCGACAGCAGTTCCCCGGGCGGCAGTGCCGCGGCCACCGGCGCCAGCGAGTCCGGCCAGCCCGCCACGGCTCCGTTGTGGCTGAACAGCCAGGTTCCCGCGGCGAACGGCGCGGCGGCCGCCTCCGCGTCGGCGCCGGCCAGCGTCGCGTCCCGTACGGCGGCCAGCAGCGCGCCGGTCCGCACGACCCGGGCGAGGTCGGCGAAGGACTGGTCCGCCCAGATCGGGCCGGCCCGGCGGTACCGGGCGGGCACCGGGTCGCCCTCGGCGTACCAGCCGACGCCGAACCCGTCGGCGTTGACCGTGCCGTACCGCTGGTGCCGCGGCGCCCACGACTGTCGGTACAGACCGTGCGGCGGTGCCACCAGGAGGTCGCCGAGCGGCTCCGCGGGGCCCACATAGGCCAGGTGACGGCACATCAGGCGGCCTCCGCCGAACGGGCGGTGCGGAACCCGGAGAAGATCTGCCGCCGGATCGGGTAGTCCCAGTTGCGGAACGTGCCCCGGCAGGCCACCGCGTCCACGGCGAAGGACCCGCCGCGCAGCACCTTGTACCCGGGCCCGAAGAAGACCTCCGAGTACTCCTTGTACGGGAAGGCCCGGAAGCCCGGGTACGGGGCGAAGTCGCTCGACGTCCACTCCCACACGTCGCCGATCAACTGCCGTACCCCGAGCGGCGACTCACCGGCCGGGTAGCTGCCCGCGGGCGCCGGACGCAGGTGCCGCTGCCCCAGGTTGGCGTGCTCGGGGCCCGGGTCGGCGTCGCCCCACGGATAGCGCATGGCGCGGTCGCCGGCCGGGTCGTACCGGGCGGCCTTCTCCCACTCGGCCTCGGTGGGCAGCCGGCGCCCGGCCCAGCGGGCGTAGGCGTCGGCCTCGTACCAGGACACGTGCAGCACCGGCTCGTCGGCCGGCACCACCTCGGTCACCCCGAAGCGGCGCCGCAGCCACTGCCCGCCGTCCCGGCGCCAGAACAGCGGGGCGGTGACGGCGTGCCGGCGGATGTGGTCCCAGCCCTCGGGGGTCCACCAGCGCGGGTCGTCGTACCCGCCGTCGTCGACGAACGCCCGGTAGGCGCCGTTGGTCACCGGGACCGTGTCGATGAAGTACGGCGCCACCTCGCGCCGGTGCGCGGGGCGTTCGTTGTCCAGCGCCCACGGCTCGGCCGACGTGCCCATCGTGAACGGGCCGCCCGGCACCAGGACCTCGGCCGGTCCGGTGAACAGCCCCGCCGGCTCGGGGTCGGGCGCGGTCAGCGCCTGCGGCCCCTTGCGCAACTGGTGCGTGATCAGCATGGTCTCGTCGTGCTGCTGCTCGTGCTGGGCGATCATCCCGAAGGCGAAGCCCGCCTCCGTCAGCCGCGTCCCGTCGAACGCGGTGCGCTCCAGCACGTCCAGGGCCCGGCCGCGCACGTCGGCCGCGTACCGGCGGGCCTCGGCGGGCGACAGCAGCGGCAGGCTCGGGCGCTCGGAGCGGGGATGCTCGAAGGCGTCGTACAGGCTGTCGATCTCCGGGCGTATCGCCTCCTGCCCGGCGACCGCGCGCAGCAGCCACTGCTCCTCCTGGTTGCCGATGTGCGCCAGGTCCCACACCAGCGGGGACATCAGCGGCGACACCTGGGCGGTCAGGTCGGGGCCCTCCACACAGCTGGTCAGCAGCGTGGTGCGCTCGCGGGCCGTGACGAGCGTGGTCAGGGCCCGCTCCCGCAGGGCCTCGACGGTGGTGGTCGCGGGCGCGTCGGTGGGGTCGGTCATGAGCGGGTCTCCCTCCCGTACGGGCCACGGCCTGCGCCGCCCGGCATGTCCAGCAGATCGTCGGCGGGGCAGCGGCCCCTGAGCACGTAGCGCTCCAGGTACCCGGCGACGGCGTCCGTCACCTCGGTGCCCGCCCCGAGCCGGGGCAGCGCGGCGAGCGCCGCCCTGAAGCAGGTGACGGCCGCCTCGCACAGCTCGGGATCGGTCAGGGCGGCACGGGCCGCGTCCTCGTACAGCGGGTTGTGCGGCGCGGGCAGCCCCAGCGTGCGCTCGGCCAGGGGCTTGACGGCCCGGTAGGCGGTCTCGGTGGCCTCCGGGTCGTCGAACAGCGCGGCGGTCACCGCCAGCGGCACGATCCAGCCGTCGTCCCCGGGCTGCGCGTCGATCATCCGCAGCTCCAGATGGCCGCGCGGCCGAACCGGCGGGAAAAGCGTGGTCAGGTGGTAGTCCAGGTCCTCCCGGGTCGGCGGCCGCGGCACCAGCTCGCGGGTCCACTCCCGCAGCGTCAGCCCCTCCGGCACGTCCCACGGACCGCCGTCGCGGCGGACGCACATCACCGGGGCGTCCAGCACGTGCCGCGTCCAGGCACCGCGCGGGTCGGTGTTCAGCGGGGGGCCGCCCGCCCGGCCGGCGCCGATCTGCGTCCAGCGCAGCTGCCGGGTGGACCGCCAGCCGGTGGGCCGTCCGCCGGACAGCGGCGAGTTGGCGAACGCGGCCAGCAGGACCGCGCCCAGGTGATGGGCCAGCCACCACCTCCGCACGTGGCCCAGCGGCCCGGGCTCCTCGTGCCCGGCGTCCACGCACACCTGCACGGAGGCGGAGGCGCACATCATGAAGCGGCCACCGGGACCGGTGCGGTCGAGACATGCCTCCATGGCGTCGTAGCGCGGCTGCCGCAGGTAGCGGCGCGGCTCCTGCCAGGGATCGTGGCCGAGGCCCACCAGGGCGAGACCGTCCTCGCGCAGTACGGCGCGGACGGCGTCGAGGTCGGCGCAGACGGAGCGGACGCACTCCGACAGCGAGGCGGCGGGGAGCGAACTCAGCTCCAGCTGGCCGCCGGGCTCGACACTCAGCGCCGACCTCAGGGGCACGGCCCGCAGCGCGGTGTACACCGCGCGGAGCCGTTCGGGTGACACGGGGAGCCGCGGCGCGCGCAGCTCGTGGACGAGCCATTCCACCTCGACGCCGAGGAGTCTGGGCGGGCCGGTCTTGAAGCAGATGCCGTGGACCAGTGCCTCGACCTCGGCCTCACTGACGGCGGTACGTGGCCTGACACAGCCACCAACCGAATCGGACATGTCGGGATCCTCCTGAGATTCCACCATGCCGCCGGCCCTTCTGTGGTGGGCCGGGCCGGCACACTCGTCCCACCCAAGACCCTCGTGCCGCTCCGCACAAGGGTGCATATCGGGACGTTCCCGCTCGGTAATCTCCGCGATCCGCCCGTTCCCGGCGGATTTGCCCGTCGTTCGCCGGTCGGGAAACTCCGTTGCACCGCATCCCCAGCATCACCCAGGATTCCCGCATGAGCACGACGGGGGAGACCGCGCGGCACGCGGTCACGGCGTCCACGGGGGTGACGCCGTGAGCGCGCGCCTGCGGGGCATCGCACAGCAGACCGAACAGATCGTCGCCGCCGGGGCCTACCGCACGTCCGACGGCCGCGAGGTGTCCGTCGCGGCGGCGGTCGGGGCGGCCCGGGACGGTACCCGGATGCACGGACCGGGACCCGTCGAGGTGACCGCCCCGGCTCCGGTGCGCACGGTCTTCGAGGTCACGGGCGAGAGCAGCCTGGAGGCAGCCCGCCGCCTCGGCGGCGAGGTCGCCGTGCTCAACTTCGCCTCCGCGCGCAACCCGGGCGGCGGCTACCTCAACGGCGCCCAGGCCCAGGAGGAGGCCCTGTGCCGGGCCTCCGCCCTGTACACCTGTCTGCTGCGGGCGCGCGAGTTCTACGACCACCACCGCGCCCACCGCGACCCGTTCTACACGGACCGCGTCGTCCACTCGCCCGGCGTGCCCGTCTTCCGCGACGACCGCGGCCGCCTGCTGGACGAGCCGTACACGGCCGGATTCCTCACCTCCGCCGCGCCCAACGCCGGCGTGGTGCTGCGCACCGCCCCCGAACGCGCGGCGGAACTGCCCGCCGCCCTCGCCGTGCGCGCCGAGCGGGTGCTGGAGACCGCCGTGGCCCACGGATACCGGCGGCTGGTGCTGGGCGCCTGGGGCTGCGGGGTGTTCCGCAACGACCCCGTCCAGGTGGCGGGCGCCTTCCGGCAACTGCTCGGGCCCGGCGGACGGTTCGACGGTGTCTTCGAACGGGTGGCGTTCGGCATCCTGGACCGCGCACCGGGCGGCACCGTCCGGGCGGCGTTCGACCGCGCCTTCCCCGAGGGCGCGGCCCGCCCCGGTCAGCTCCAGCCGTAGCGCTCCCGCAGCCGCTGCCGTACGAGGCCGAAGCGCATCCGGTCCAGGGCGCACGCCTCGCGGCGCATCCCCGCGTCGTGCAGGCGCAGCACCCGGTCCACGTCGACCCAGGAGTCACGTCCGGACCGGTCCCACGGCCCGCTGCCGATCGGCACCCACTCCCGGTCCCCGTCGTGCCGCTTGCTGGACAGCTGCACGGCCAGCACCGTCCCGGCCGCCTCCCGGGCGACGACGAGGACGGGCCGGTCCTTGCCCCGCCCGTCCGCCTCCTCGAAGGGCACCCACGTCCAGACGATCTCGCCGGGATCGGGGTCGCCGTCGTGCGCGGGGGAGTACTCGGTGCG
Organism: Streptomyces sp. NPDC093065; assembly: GCF_044754585.1. Classification (NCBI taxonomy): domain Bacteria; kingdom Bacillati; phylum Actinomycetota; class Actinomycetes; order Kitasatosporales; family Streptomycetaceae; genus Streptomyces; species Streptomyces sp. NPDC093065. Next base: position 221,415 of record NZ_JBIVPJ010000005.1, read on the forward strand.
CACCTGGCCCACCTCCCGCGGGTCGGCCTCGGTGGTGGCGGAGGGACCGTAACGGCCGGGGACGGTCTCGCCGTTGCTGTCGATGTCGTCGGTGAAGGCGCTCACGGCCGTACCGTACGCGACGTTGCCGTGCGGACGCGCGGGGACCCGCGCCGAGTGGCAGGCTGGCCCCGGTACGAGTCAGTTCGAGGCAGAAGGCGACGTCATGACCGACCAGCTCACCGTGAGCGTCCTGGGCACCGGCATCATGGGTGCCGCGATGGCCCGCAACCTCGCCCGCGCCGGACACACCGTCCGCGTCTGGAACCGCAGCCGGGGCAAGGCCGAACCGCTGGCCGCCGACGGCGCGCACGTCGCCGACAGCCCGGCCGAGGCCGTACACGGCGCCGACGTCGTCCTCACGATGCTGTACGACGGCCCGGCCGCCCTCGACGTCATGCGCCGGGCCGAGCCCGGCCTGCGTCCCGGCACCGTGTGGGCGCAGTCCACCACCGCGGGCGTCGACGCGGTCGCCGACCTGGCCGCCTTCGCCCACGAGCAGGGCCTCGTCTTCTTCGACGCCCCCGTCCTGGGCACCCGCCAGCCCGCCGAGGCCGGCCTGCTGCTGGTGCTGGCGGCGGGGCCCGGCGAGGCCCGGGACACCGTGGCGCCCGTGTTCGACGCCGTCGGCTCCCGCACCGTGTGGACCGGAGAGGACGGTGCGGCCGGCAGCGCGACCCGGCTGAAGCTCGTGGCCAACAGCTGGGTCCTGGCCGCCACCAACGCGGTCGGCGAGGTCCTGTCGCTCGCCAAGGCGCTGGGCGTGGACCCGGACGGCTTCTTCGACGCCATCGAGGGCGGCCCGCTCGACATGGGCTACCTGCGTGCCAAGGCCCGACTGATCCGCGACGGCGCGCTCACGCCCGCCCAGTTCGCCGTCGCCACCGCCGAGAAGGACGCCCGCCTGATCGTCGAGGCCGGCGAGGCGAACGGAGTCCGCCTCGACCTCGCCGCGGCCGGTGCGCAGCGGTTCGCCCGGGCCGCCGCCCAGGGCCACGGCGACGAGGACATGGCGGCGGCCTACTTCGCCAGTTTCGAGGAGAAGGCGACCGACTGAGCCCGCCCGGGGTACCGGGTGCACGAGAGCACACCAAGACCGGCGACCGGACCCGGTGCCGGACCACACCGCATCCCGAGGAGCCCGCATGTCCAAGCCGCCGCTGCCGTCCGAGGCCGTCGAACTGCTGCGCCGCCCCAACCCGTGCGTCATGGCCACCCTGCGTTCGGACGGCGCCCCCGTCTCCACGCCCACCTGGTACGCCTGGGACGACGACGGCCGCGTGCTGATCAACCTCGACGCGGGCCGCGTACGCCTCGGACACCTGCGCCGCGACCCGCGCGTCACCCTCACCGTCCTCGCGGGCGACGACTGGTACACGCACGTCACCCTCATCGGCCGCGTCGCCGAGATGAGCGACGACGAGGACCTCTCCGGCATCGACCGGCTCGCCCGGCACTACACCGGCAACCCGTACCCGGACCGGGAGCGCCCCAGGGTCAGCGCCCGGATCGAGGTGGAGCGCTGGCACGGATGGGGCGAGATGAAGGACACCGACCAGCCCGGCTGAGCCTGGGCAAGGGGCGGGCACGGACGTATGATCGCCGCGCGGCATCGCGTGCCGGTCACCGTCCGGGTGAGGCATGGAGGCGCCGCGGAGATGCCCGTGGAGGCATTGACCCGTGTCAGTCGAGTTCAACCACACCATCGTTCTCTCCCGCAGCCGGGAGAAGTCCGCCCACTTCCTCGCCGGAATCCTGGATCTCGAGGTCGGCGAGCCGGCCGGGATGTTCCTGCCCGTGACGACCGCCAACGGCGTCACCCTCGATTTCGCCACCGTCGACATCGACATCCCCGTGCAGCACTACGCGTTCCTCGTCTCCGAGGACGAGTTCGACGGCGTCCTCGCCCGGCTCGTCGAGGGCGGCACCCCCATCCAGGCCGACCCGCACGGCCGGCACCCGCGCCGGATCAACCGCAACGACGGCGGCCGGGGCGTGTACTTCACCGACCCGTCCGGGCACGGCATGGAGGCCTTCACCCGCCCCTACGGCAGTGACCCGTCCTCGCCGCTGAACGGCGTCACCCAGGACGTGCGCGGGGCCCGCTGACGGCGTCCGTCCGCCGCGTCCGGAACCCGGCCCCGGGACCTCACCCGTCACCGGCGGGCCGAGCCGGGGCCGGACCGGACGCCTGCCGGCGCCGCGGCAGCAGGAGCGGGGTCGCCAGCATCAGCACCCCCGCGAGCGCGACCGCCGTACGCGTTCCGGTCAGCCCCGCCAGCAGACCCCACACCGCGGTCAGGGCCGCGGTCGTCAGCTTCCCGCTGATCGTCCAGGCGGACAGGGTGCGCGCCACCCTGTCCGCGGGCGTCAGCTCCAGCCGCCGGGTCGCGAGCACCGGGTTGTACACGCCCACGGAGGTGATCAGCCCGAACTCGACCACCATCACCAGGACCAGACCCGCCGTCCCCGGCCCGACGAAGGCCAGGCCGGCCGGCCAGCACACCCGCAGCACCCCGCTGACGACCAGCACCCGGTGCTCCCCGAAACGCGCCACGAGCGGGCGGGCCAGCCGCGAGCCGACCAGCCCGCCCACGCAGGGCACGGCGAAGGCGAGACCGTACTGCCAGGGCGCGAAGCCCAGCTCACCCAGCATGAGCACGGCGAGCAGCGGCGCGGTCGCCATGATCAGCGCGTTGACCAGGACCGTGTTGAGGAACAGCGGGCGCAGCACCGGCGAGGCGAGCACGAACCGCCAGCCCTCCAGCAGGTCACCGGCGCGCAAGCGGGCTGCTTCCGCGCGTCGCGGGTGCGGCTCCCCGCCGCCGATCGCACGGATCCCCAGCGCGGAGAGGAGATGGCTGACCGCGTCGGCCGCCACCGTCACCACCGGACCGAAGAGCCCGATCGCGGCCCCGCCGACCGGGGGACCGAGCATGGTGGCGGTCCAGGTCGTCGCCTCGAACCGGCCGTTGGCCTTCAGCAGCTCCCGCGGCGGCACCAGCGCCTTGAGACAGGAACCGGCGGCGGCCCGGAACGTGATGTCGGCCGCGGCGACGACGACCGACACGACCAGCAGCTGGGCGAAGCCGAGCCGCCCGAAGGCGTACGCGAGCGGCACGCTCAGCAGCACCGCGCACCGGACCAGGTCCGTCGCGATCATCACCGGCCGCTTGCGCCGGAACTCCACCCACGGCCCCAGCGGCACCGCCGCCACCGCGCCCACCGCGAGACCCGCCGCCGCGAGCGCCGCCACCCGCCCCGGACCGGCGTCCAGCACCAGGACCGCGATCAACGGAAAGGCGTCGAACGCGAGCCGTGTACCGAAGGTGCTGACCGCGTACGCGGCCCACAGCCACCCGAACCCCCGCCCCGACGCCCCGCCGCCCACCACGTCCGACTCGACCACACCCGACTCCGTCACGCCCGACATCAAAGCGAGCCGGGCCGGGCGGATCAAACAACCGGACGGGCGGACCCTACAACCGTTGGTTGTGCGAGTGCGGGCCCGGTGTCCCTAACGGGTCAGCAGCTCGCGCAGCGCCCCGGTGACCTCGTCCGGCGCCTCCTCCGCCATGAAGTGCCCGCAGTCCACGGTCTCGTGCCGCAGGCCCGGCGCCCACGCCCGCCACAGCGCGGCGGCGTCGTAGCCGAGAGCGGCGCCCCAGTCCTGCTGGAGGACGGTCACCGGCATCGCCAGCCGACTGCCGCGCTCCCGGTCCGCCCGGTCGTGGTCCACGTCGATGCCGGCCGAGGCCCGGTAGTCGGCCACGATCGAGGGCACCGCCTCGCGCGACGCCTTCAGATAGGCGGCGCGGACGTCGGCGGGCAGGGCGTCCGGGTCCCGGGTCCAGAGGTCGAGGAAGTGACCGAAGAACGCGTCCGGCGCGGCGCCGATCAGCTGCTCCGGCAGCCCGGGCGGCTGCGCCATCAGGTACAGGTGGAAGCCCACCGCCGCCGTCGTGCCGTGCAGGACGTCCCACATGTCGAGCGTCGGCAGCACGTCCAGCGCGGCCAGGTGCGTCACCGCGTCCGGGTGGTCGAGCCCGGCACGCACCGCGACCAGCGCGCCCCGGTCGTGACCGGCCAGCGCGAACCGTTCGTGCCCCAGCTCCCGCGCCAGGGCGACCACGTCGGCGGCCATCGTCCGCTTGGCGTACGCGGTGCCGTCCGGGTCGGCGGGCTTGTCGCTGGCGCCGTAGCCGCGCAGGTCGGGGCAGACGACCGTGTGGTCGGCCGCCAGGTCGGCGGCGACGTGCCGCCACATCAGATGGGTCTGCGGGAAACCGTGCAGCAGCACGACGGGGCTGCCGGTGCCGCCGACGGCCACATGCAGGCCGATGCCGTCGGCGACCGTCACACGGTCGTGGGTGAAGCCGGGGATGGTCGGTTCCATGGCTGGTCGTGCCCTTCTCTTTCGCGGTTCTCCGCGCTCCGTGCCCACGGCGCGCGGGCGACGTCCCCGAGCCTGGCGCGCGCGAATCAGCAACCGGTCAGCAACCGGCCGGGGCCCCTCCCGCACGCGTACCGTGGTGACCGCACGAACGGTGGCGGAGCGGAGCGGACGGAACATGGAAGCGGAAGCGGTCACGTTCGGTGTGCTCGGAGCGGTCACCGCCGGGCGCGGCCCCGAAGCGCTGGCCCTCAAGGGCCCCCGGCACCGGGCCGTGCTGGCCCGGCTGATCCTGGCCCGGCGGCGGGTCGTCCCGGTCGCCCGGATGGTCGAGGACCTGTGGGAGGCGCCGCCGCCGCGGGCCGTGGGCGCGGTCCGCACCTTCGTCGGCGACCTGCGCCGCGTCCTGGAACCCGACCGTCCGCCGCGCGCCCCGGCGCGGCTGCTGGTCACCGAGGGCCCCGGGTACGCCCTGCGCGCCGCGCCGGACGCCGTGGACGCGTGGCGCTTCGAGGCCGCCGTCGCCGAGGCCGACCTGCTCCCGGCGGCGCAGGCGCCCGACCGGTTGCGGGCGGCCCTGGGGGAGTGGCGGGGGCCCGCCTACGCCGAGTCCGGCACGGCGGACTGGGCCCGCGGCGAACGCTCCCGCCTGACCGAACTGCGGCTGCGCGCCGTCGAACGCCGGGCGGAACTGCTGGTGGAACTCGGCCGTGCCGCCGAGGCGGTGCCCGACCTCGACGCGCACCTCGCCGAACACCCCTGGCGCGAGGAGTCCTGGCGGCTGCTCGCGCTCGCCCTGTACCGGACCGGACGGCAGGCGGACGCCCTCGCCGTGCTGCGCCGCGCCCGCACCCTGCTGGCCGGACGGCTGGGCATCGACCCCGGACCCCGGCTGCGCCGCCTGGAGGCCGGCATCCTCGCCCAGGACCCCGACCTGGACCCGCCGGACGAACCGGCGGACGCGGCGGCCCGGCTGTGGGCCCGCACGACCGAGGCGTACGACCGCACGGTGGCAGCCGGTGCCCGGGCCCGCCTGGAATCCACCGTCGGCCTGCTGCGGAGCCTCGCGGTCACCGGCGGCGGTGGCCTCGAAGCCGCCCGGGAGCACCGGATGACGGCGGTCCAGGCCGCGGAGGAGACGGGCGACGCGGAACTCACGGCCCGGGTGATCGGCGCCTACGACGTCCCCGCCAACTGGACCCGCAGCGACGATCCCGAACTGGCCCGGCGGATCGTCGACGCGGCCGAACGCACCCTGGTCGCCCTGCCCGGGGACCCCGCCGCCGACGCGGCACGCTGCCGGCTGCTGGCCACCGTCGCCCTGGAATCGCGGGGCGTGCGCTCCCCGCGCGGACCGCGGGCGGCCGCCGAGGCCGAGCGGATCGCGCGGCGCCTGGACGACCCGGCGCTGCTCGCCTTCGCCCTCAACGGCGTGTTCATGCAGTCCTGCACCCGTGCCGGCCTGGCACCGCGCCGCGACGCGATCGGCGCCGAACTGACCGCCCTCGGCATCCGGCACGGCCTGGTCAACCACGAGGTGCTCGGCCACCTGATCCGGCTCCAGGCCCGCGCGGCCCTCGCCGACCTCACCGCCGCCGACGAGCACGCGAGGGCCGTGGACCGCCTCGCCGAACGGCACGAACGTCCCCTCGCGGCCGTCTTCACCGCCTGGTACCTGGCCCTGCGCGAGGCCGCCACGGGCAGCCCGTACGACAGCGCCGAAGCCGCCTACCGGACGGCCGCCGCGCGGCTCGACGGCGCCGGGATGCCGGGTCTGGAACGCGGGCTGCTGCCCCTCGCCCTGCTGGGCCTGCGCCTGGCCCGCGGCCGTCCCGCCCGGGTGGACCGGCACGCCGACTGGGGGCCGTACCGGCCCTGGGCCGAGCCGTTCGCCCTCCTCGCCGAAGGCCGTGACACCGAGGCCCGCGGCGCCCTGCGCGCCCTGTCCGAACCACCGCCCGACCTCCTCTACGAGGCCCTGTGCTGCGCCGAGGCCGCGCTCGCCCTCGACCTCGGCGACCGCCCGGCCCTGCGGCGGACGTACGACAGGCTGCTGCCCGCGTCCGGTGAACTCGCGGGCGCGGGCAGCGGGCTGCTCACCTTCGGACCGGTCGACGGATGGCTCACCGCGATCCGCCGGGCACTCGAGGCGTGAGGGCGGGCGAGCAGCGCGAGGAGACCGTCGTCGTCACGCGTTCTCCGGCACCGCCGCCGGTCCCTCGACACGCGCCGAGGCCGGCGGGACCGCTGTGAACATCGCCGGCTCCTCGTCGGGGGTGAGCGCGGTGGGGCCGTACACCCAGTCCGTGAAGCCGTAGTCGTGGACGTCCCGGTCGCGCATGACCGCGTTCCGCCGCAGCCGCCGGTCGCCGTCCAGGTGCCACAGCTCGCCCCGGGCGCGGGCGGTGGACTGCACCCGGCGGCAGTGCTCGACGCGGACCGCCTCGTACGCGGTGAGCACCGCGTCCCAGTCCGGACCGCCGGCCGTGCCCGCGCCGTGGCGGGCCAGGTGCCGGGCGAGCACCCAGCCGTCCTCGATCGCCATGATCGCGCCCTGCGCCATGTACTGGGCGGACCTCGTGGCGGGACCCGCGCCGGGGCGCTGACCGGGGTTGCCCGCGCCCGCCGCGGGTACCCGCCGGGCCATGAAGTGGCAGCAGGTCCAGGACGGTCCGTCCGCGGTGTACGTGGTGGTGCTCGACCAGGGCGAGGACGCGGTCGCCGATCTGACCGCCTTCGCCCGCGAACGGTCACTGGGAGCCTCCCAGGTGACCGCCGTGGGTGCCTTCTCCGAAGCGGTCGTCGGCTGGTTCGACCGGCAGGCCAAGGACTACCGGCCCATCCCGGTCCGGGAGCAGTGCGAGGTGCTGTCCCTGATCGGGGACATCGCCGTCGCCGACGACGGACCCACCCCTCACCTGCACGCCGTACTGGGCCTGTCCGACGGCTCCACCCGCGGCGGCCACCTGCTGTCCGGGCGGGTCTGGCCGACACTGGAGATCGTCGTGCGGGACAGTCCGGCCGAGCTGGCCAAGACCCACCGCCCCGACATCGGCCTGGCTCTGATCGACCTGGGCTGAACCGGGCGGCGCACAGCCGAACCGGGCGGCGCACAGCGGTTTACCGGCCCGGGTGCGGGCTACGCGGCCCGCAGGCAATCCCGTACCGACACCCCGGGAGGCGCGAGATGACACGGCGCATCCGAGACGTGATGTCACCGGCCGCGGTGGCCGTCGAGCCCATGACGACGGTGGCGCGAGCGGCCCGGCTGATGCGCGAGGAGGACGTCGGCGACGTCCTGGTGACCTACGACTGCGATCTGTTCGGCGTGCTGACCGACCGCGACATCGTGCTCCGCGGCGTCGCCGACGGACGGGACCCGGACACCACCACGGTCGGAGCGGTGTGCACACCTCCGCCCGTCGTCACCCTCGAACCCGAGGACACCACCGACCGCGCCGCCGAGCTGATGCGCCGCCACGCGGTGCGCCGGCTCCCGGTCGTGGAGCACGGCGGCGTCCCGGTCGGCGTGGTCACCCTCGGCGACCTCGCCGCCACCGACGACCCGCACTCCGCGCTCGCGGACATCAGCCGGGCCGCACCCGGCCACTGACGCACGGCGGGCGGCACCCGCCACCGAGTCCCCGACCACCGGGGAGGAACGGCATGAGTGACAGACACAGTCCGCACCGGGCCGAGGAACCCGTCCCCCGTTCCCGCTCCGGCGCCCTCGGCCGCCGCTCCCCGCGTACCGGCACCGAACCGGTCCGCGCGCAGAGCCCCCTGGGGCTGAGACTGCTGCTGTCGGCGGTCTTCCTGCCGCTGTTCCTCGCGGGGGCCGCGTACTTCGGCCAGTGGGCGGCCGACACCGCCGCCGGCGACAGCCCGGGCCGCGGCATGCTCGTGGTCGTCGCTGTGGTCTGCGGAGCACTCGCCCTCCTCGCGGCGGCCGACCTGCTGGTGGTGATCCGCCGCCTGCGGAGCGAACGCGGCACGCCCGGACCGCACTGACCCCAGGACCCGAGAAGGCCCGAGAAGGCCCAAGAAGGTCTGACGAGACCCGAGGAGGGGACGGAGGAAGCGACATGGCGCCCACGGCACGCACACCCGCGGCCCGCACCCGGGACGACCGCCGCGCCGCCACCCGCACCGCGCGGCTGCGCGACCGGATCCCCGAACCCGACGAGGAACCCGACCTGCTCGGCCAGTACCTGACCCAGATCGGGGCCACCCCGCTCCTGACCGCGCAGGACGAGGTCCGCCTCGCCACCCGCATCGAGGCCGGTGTCCGGGCCAGGGAGGAACTGGAGGCGGCCGGCACAGGCGAACCCGCCCCCGCGCCGGGGCGGCGCCGCGCACTGGAGGAGACCGTCCACGACGGGCAGGAGGCCAAGGACCACATGGTGCGGGCCAACCTGCGCCTCGTGGTGTCGATGGCCAAGCGCCACGCCCACCGCGGGCTGCCCCTCCTGGACGTCATCCAGGAGGGCAACCTCGGACTGATCCGGGCCGTGGAGAAGTTCGACCACACCAAGGGCTTCAAGTTCTCCACGTACGCCACTTGGTGGATCCGCCAGGCCATCGAGCGCGGCCTGGCCACCCACGCGCGCACGGTACGGCTGCCGGTCCACGTCGTGGAGCAGCTACAGAAGCTCGCCAAGGTCGAACGGAAGCTCCGCGCGAGCCTGGACCGCGAGCCGGACGTCGAGGAGGTCGCCGCCGAGAGCGGCATCGACGCGGACAAGGTCGTCTGGCTGCGCAGGGTCGGACGGGACGCCGTCAGCCTGGACACCCCCGTCGACGAGACCGGCGACACCGTCGTCGGCGACCTCATCCCCGACACCGAGGTGCTGCGCGCCCCCGAGGTCGCCGAGTTCCAGGCGCTCGCGGCGGAACTGCGGGAGGCCGTCGGCACCCTCGCCCCCCGCGAGTCCCTGATCCTCAGCCTGCGCTACGGCCTGCACGACGGGCGCCCCCGCACCCTGCAGCAGGTCGCCCGGCACGTGGGCCTCACCCGCGAACGCGTGCGCCAGCTGGAGAAGGCCTCCCTGGCCCACCTGCGCGCCCCCGAGCACCGGGAACGCCTGCTCGACTGGGCGAGCTGAGCCGGACCCGGAGCGGGTCCGGGGGGCGTCAGCCGGGCGGCTCCGTCCGCAACCGGGCCCCCTGCCGCAGCAGTTCGCGCTGGACCAGCCGGTAGGGCAGCCCGCGCGGTCCGCGCCCGTGCCGGACGGTCAGCGCCGCGCACACCCCGGCCGCGTGACCGGTCGCCATGGCGATGGGCATCACCCGGTACGACGAGTGCGCCACGTGCGTCCCGGAGATGCAGCGCCCCGCGACCAGCAGCCGGTCGGTGTCCCGGGGCAGCAGACAGCGCAGCGGGATGTCGTAGAAGCTGCCCCGCGGCACCCGCTTGAGCACGGTGCCGGAACCGCGCGGGTTGTGGATGTCGACCGGATAGGCGCCGTGCGCGATCACGTCCGGGAAGGTGCGCGCCGCCAGGATGTCGTGGCCGGTCAGCTGGTAGTCGCCGAGCACCCGCCGGCTCTCCCGCACGCCGACGTGGGTGCCGCTCTGCACGACGTACGACTCCTCGAAGCCCGGCACCCGGGTGCGCAGGAAGCGGTCGATCTGCGCCAGTTGGTGCCGGGCCGTGTACTCGGCGCGGGTGAGGTCCCACACGCTGGTGCCGAGGACCCGGTTCACCCGCGTGCTGTTGACGGCGATCTCACGCGGGTGCGGGGTCGCGAAGAACAGGATGTCCTCGCGCGGCAGCCGCAGCTCCCCGTTGGCCCTGGCCTCCTCGATCAGGTCCCACAGCCCGTGCACGCCCCGCCACTGGTCGGGGTGCTCGCGCACGTAGGCGGCGAAGTCCGGCCGGGCGAAGTCGGCGACGCGGAACATCAGCGTCATGGGCTGCACCAGCCCGTCCTCGGGCCGCCCGATCTCGTACGGAGCCCCGCAGGCCGCCGCCACGTCGCCGTCGCCGGTGCCGTCCACGACCACACCCGCGTCGATCACCACCGGTCCCGACTTGGTCTCGAACACCACCCGCCGGCCCGAGCCGTCGTCCAGTGGCAGGGCTCCTGAGGCGAACGCGTGGAACAGCGTCCGCACCCCCGACTCGTCCATCATCTCCAGCAGGCACAGCTTGAACAGCTCCGGGTCGAAGGGGACCGTGTACCCGGTCTTCGCGGAGGGCGGCAGACAGCCGCCGCGCCCCATGAGCCGGTCGAGCAGCTGCCACAGGACGCCCGCGACCACCGGCTCGCCCTCGCCGTGGTCCGTGGGCAGCAGCCGCGAGGTGTCCCCGGCCTCGGTGAACGCGGCCTGCCTGTGCTCGTTGTGGAAGGACATCAGCGGCATGACCAGCGCCGCCGTCGCGTTGCCGCCGAGGAACCCGTACCGCTCCACCAGCACGACGTCGGCCCCGGCGTCGGCCGCGCCGACCGCGGCCGCGAACCCGGCGGGGCCGCCGCCCACCACCAGGACGTCGCAGCGGCCCCCGTGCCGGGCGGTCCGGGGCGGCAGCGTGACGGTACGGGAGCCGCGGGGCTCTTCCAGGATCGGCATCGCTCACCTCCGGGTCAGGCGTTCAGCGGCCGTGCCTCGGCGCGGTACGGTTCGGCACCCCCCGGCCCGCCGCCGGCCGGCCCGGCGTCCGCCGCGGGGGCGCCGTCCGAACCGCGCGGCGCGGCGATGCCGTCCAGCAGGGACCCGCACCGCTCACAGGTCTCCCGCGCCGACGCGGACAGCTCCGCCACCCGGGACATCAGGTCGTCCCGGCGCTGCGGATACTCGTCCCACAGCCGGTCCACCTCGGCCAGCAGCAGACCGGCCTGCTCCCGAGCCACCCCCACCAGCGCCGGGGCGCCCAGCCGGCGCGCGAAGTCGAAGACCTTGCCGGAGTACGGCAGCGGCAGCACCGGCACGCCGGTGAGCGCGGCGAAGACCACGAAGTGCAGCCGCATGCCCACGGCCACGTCGAGGTGGCGCATGAAGCCGAGGACCTGCCCCGGGCTGTAGTCGCCGTGCAGGATGCGGCCCTGGTCCGGGGCGGTCATGTGGGACAGAACCGCGTGCGCGTGCCGCACGTCGTGCCGCTCCATCGGCAGGAACACCACCCGCGCGTCCAGCCGGCGCACCAGGAAGTCCGCGACGTCGGCGAGCAGGGCGTGGTAGTCGCCCTCGGCCAGCTTCTCCGCCGCCCGTCCCGGCTCGCGCACCGACATGCCCACCAGCCGGGCGCCGGACGGTAGGCCCTCGTCGCGCATCATCGCCCCGGTGAACGGCTCCGGCGCCAGCAGCAGCGCCGGGTCCGCGGTGACCGCGACCTCGCGCTCCAGGCCGACCTCCTCGAGGACCAGCCGCGACTCCTCGTCGCGCACCACGACGTCGTCCATCTCCGCCAGCACCGTGCGCACCGCGTCCCGGTCCTCGGCGTCCGTCAGCGGGCCGGCGCCGACGGCGTAGGCGAAGGTGGGCACGTGCCGGATCTGCGCGGCGCGCACCAGCCGCAGATAGCGGCGCGCCTCGCCGTCGTAGAGGATGCCGCCGCCGCCCAGCACCAGCAGGTCGAGGCGGGGCAGCACGTCCACGACGTGGTTGCGGCTGACCCCCTCCCACGGGACGACCTCGTCGGCGTCGGGGTGGTGGGAGCGGGTGTGCTCCGCGTCCCGGCTCAGCACGACGAGGTGCGCGTCCGGCCGCCGGGCGCGCAGACAGCTCAGCACGCACGTCAGGATCGCCTCGTCGCCGACGTTGAAGCCGCCGTAGGAACCCAGCACGCCGATGCGCGGGCCCGGCCGGGCGGGATGCGGATGCGAGGGCCGAGCAGTCATCCGGAGCTCCCGTCACGTCGGCGGAGTCGGCCGGTGCGCGCCGGTCTCGGTGCGCGGGGCCGCGCACGGTGCCGGGTTGCCTGCCCGGCATCCCGGAAACACCCTGATCAGGAGCAACCCCGAACGCGGCCCGTTCCGCACGAGGAGCACCGGTGAACGTCTCCCTCAGCGTCTGGTCGCTGACCGTCGTGGGCCTGTGCGTCCTCGTCGCCGCCGACTTCTTCGTCGGCCGCAAGCCGCACGACGTGTCCCTGCGGGAGGCCGGGATCTGGACGGCCGTCTGGGTGGCGCTGGCCTGTCTGTTCGGGGTGGGACTGATCGTGTTCGGCGGCGGCGGGCCGGGCGGCGAGTTCTTCGCCGGCTACATCACCGAGAAGTCGCTCAGCGTCGACAACCTCTTCGTCTTCGTCCTGATCATGACGAAGTTCGCGGTGCCCTCGCAGTACCAGCAGCGGGTGCTGATGGTCGGCGTCCTGGTGGCGCTGGTGCTGCGCGCCGCTTTCATCGCGGCCGGCGCCGCGATGATCTCCGCCTTCTCCTGGGTGTTCTACCTCTTCGGCGCCTTCCTGATCTGGACCGCCTGGAAGCTGGTCCAGGACGCCCGCAGGGGCGGGCACGAGCAGGAGGAGTACGAGGAGAACAAGCTGCTGAAGTCGGTCGAGCGCCGTTTCGGCGTCGCCGACCGCTACCACGGCACCAGACTGTGGGTCGAGGAGAACGGCAGGCGGGTCATGACCCCGATGCTGGTCGTGATGCTCGCCATCGGGTTCACCGACGTCCTGTTCGCCCTCGACTCCATCCCCGCCATCTACGGTCTGACGCAGGACCCGTACATCGTGTTCACGGCCAACGCGTTCGCCCTGATGGGCCTGCGCCAGCTCTACTTCCTCATCGGCGGCCTGCTGAAGAAGCTCGTCCACCTCTCCTACGGCCTGTCGGTCATCCTCGGCTTCATCGGCGTCAAGCTGGTGCTGCACGCCCTGCACGAGTCCGGCGTCCACGTGCCCGAGATCGGCATCCCCTTCTCGCTCGGGTTCATCGTGCTGGTCCTCGCCCTCACCACGGCGTCGAGCCTGTGGGTCACCAGGGGAGAGGAGCGGACCTGACACCTGCCTGCGGGCCCGGCGGCTACTCCACGAGCTCCTGGGTGCCCAGGACGGTCAGCAGGGCGAGCCGCTCCGCGTCGGCGGTGTCCGGTTCGGCCGTGTAGACCATGATCCGCAGGTCGCCGCCGGCCACGCCGAGCACGTCGCAGTCCAGGGTGACCGGCCCGACCCGCGGATGGTCGACGGTCTTGCGCGCCGCCTCGTGCCGGCCCACCGCGTCCGCCCGCCACAGCTCGGCGAACCGCTCGCTGCCGGCGCACAGCTCGCCGACCAGCCGGGTGAGCCCGCGGTCCGCGGGATAGCGGGCCGCGGTGGCGCGCAGGTCCGCGACGAGCGCCGCCTCGAAGGCGCGCCGTTCCCCGGGCGTGTACCGGGTCCGGCTGCCCGGGCCGACGAAGTTGCGCCACACGCCGTTGCGCTCCAGGCCGCGCCACCGGGAGGGGTCGCCCATGAGCGCCGCGTAGGGCGGGTTGGCGAGCAGCAGCGTCCACGCCGCGTCGTACACGGCCACCGGAGTGCCGGCCAGGCGGTCCAGGAGCCGGTGGACGCTCGGCGGGATGTACGCGGGCACCGTCTCGGGCCCCGGCGGCACCAGCCCGGCCAGCCGGAACAGGTGCGCGCGCTCCTCGGCCGGCAGCCGCAGCGCCCGTACGAGGGCCTCGACGACCTGTGCCGACGGGTGGGCCGCCCGGCCCTGTTCCAGGCGGGTCACGTAGTCGACGGAGACACCGGCCAGCAGGGCCAGCTCCTCGCGCCGCAGCCCCGCCGCCCGCCGGTGGCCGCCCGGGGGCAGCCCGGCCGCCTCGGGCGGGACCCGGTCCCTGCGCAGTCGCAGCGCCCGCCCGAACTCCGTAGCCGTCATGCCTCCAGTGAACACCGCGGGCGTCCGGTCTTCCTGGTACCCGCGGTCCCAGGAAGACCGGACGCCTGGCTGCCCGCACCGGCGCGGCACAGGCTTGAGGTCATGACGACCACACTGATCACCGGAGCCAACAAGGGCCTCGGCCTCGAGACGGCCCGCCGCCTCGTCGCCGCCGGTCACACCGTCTACGCCGCCGCCCGCGACCCCGAGCGCGGCCGCCGCGCCGCCGCGGAACTGGGCGCGCGTCCCCTCGTCCTGGACGTCACCGACGACGCGTCGGTGGCCGCCGCCGCGGAGACCGTGGCTGCCGACGGCGGCCTCGACGTCCTGGTCAACAACGCCGGCGTCGAGCAGCGCGGCGAACACAACACCGTGACCGGCGCGCCGGACACGACCGCCGACCTGCTGCGCACCGTCTTCGAGACCAACGTCTTCGGGCTGGTGCGCGTGACCCACGCCTTCCTGCCGCTGCTGCTCCGCTCCACCGCGCCCGTCGTGGTCAACGTGAGCAGCGGGCTGGCCTCACTGGCCGGACTCGGCTCGCCCGAGAGCCCGGGGTACGGCTACCCGGGCCTCGCCTATCCGGCGTCGAAGACCGCGGTGAACGCCCTGACCGTGCAGTACGCGAAGGCGTTCCCGGGGATGCGGATCAACGCGGTCGAGCCCGGCTTCACCGCGACCGACCTGAACGGCAACACCGGCACGCAGAGCGTGGCGGAGGGCGCCGAGGTCATCGTCCGCACGGCGCGGCTGGGCCCGGACGGACCCACCGGGGGTTTCTTCGACGCGGCGGGTCCGCTGCCCTGGTAGCAGCGTCAGCAGCCCGCCGGGGTGGGCCTGCCGCGCGAGACCACACGGGTGCCGTGGGCGTCGACGACGCGGGCCTGGAGCGAACCGCAGGCGCACCGGGTCCACAGGGTGCCGCCCGCCCCGGTGGGGTGGGCGGAGAGCACCCGGAAGGGCTCGGCACCGTCGGGCCACCCGCAGTGCGGGCAGACGACACCGGTCGTGCTGGGCATGGCGACTCCTCGTGCGTCAGTGGTACGTGGGGATGCCGGTGTGGGAGTTCGGTCCCACCGTGGCGCCACTGACAAGGGTGCGGCCACCGATCCGTTCACGTCCAGGTTGACTTTACGGACTCCACCGTGAAGCGTGTACTTCATGATTGATCTGCGCAGGCTGCACGTGCTACGGGCCGTCGCCCACTACGGCACCGTCACCGCGGCGGCCCGAGCCCTGCACTTCACCCCGTCGGCCGCCTCGCAGCAGATCCGGCAGCTCGCCCGGGACCTGGACGTCGACCTGCTGGAGCCGCAGGGGCGCGGGGTCCGGCTCACGGCGGCCGCCGAGAGCCTGCTCGAACACGCGGACGCGATCGAGGCCCGCTGGGACGAGGCCGAGCAGGATCTGCGGGCGGGGGAGGGCGCACCCGCGGGACCGCTGCGGGTCACCGGGTTCCCGGTAGCCGTCGCCGTCCTGCTGGCCCCGATGGCGGCGCGGCTGCGGGAGCGGCATTCCCGGCTGTCGGTGCGGATCCGGGAGGTCGAGGTGGCGGAGAGCTTCGACCTGCTCTTCGAGGGGGAGAGCGACCTGGCGGTGGTGGAGGCGACCCCGGCGAGTCCGCCCTCGGCCGACGCGCGCTTCGACCAGCGGCCCCTCCTGGACGAACCGTTCGACCTGGTCGTCCCCGCGGACCATCCGCTGGCCGGACGGGACGGGGCCGACCTCGCCGACGCGGCGCACGAGGCCTGGATCGCGCCCCTTCCGCAGAGCCCCTGCCGGACGCACGTGATGTCGGCGTGCGGTGCCGCCGGGTTCACCCCCGACGTGGTCCATCACGCGGTGGACTGGAACGTCACCGCTCACCTGGTCGCCCACGGGCTCGGCGTCGCCCTGGTGCCCCGGCTCGCCCGGCTGACCCCCGAGCTGCCCATCGTCCGCGTCTCCTGCGCGAACCGGCCGCACCGCAAGCTGCTGACCTGCACGCGCAGCGGCGGTCACCGCCGTGCCGCGGTCGCGGCCGCCCTCGAAGAGCTGCGCACCCTGGCCGCCGACGCGGTGGCCTGACACACGTCGGGACCGGAGCTCGGGCGAGCTCCGGTCCCGACGTGTCCCCGCCCGGCGGTCAGGCGGCGAGGGTCTCGTCCGCGTGGCCGTGCAGCCGGGCGACGACCTCGGTCAGCTGCGCGGCGACCTCGGCGTCGTCCGCGGGGTGGGTCTCGGCGAAGCGGGTCACCGAGCCGGGGATGGACAGCTTGATGTCCTCGATCACCTTGCCGCCGGCGATGCCCACGGCCTTGCGGGCCTCGTCCTGCGCCCACACGCCGCCGTACTGGCCGAAGGCGGTGCCGACCACGGCGACCGGCTTGCCGGTGAAGGCCCCGGCGCCGAACGGGCGGGACAGCCAGTCGATGGCGTTCTTCAGGACGGCCGGGATGGTGCCGTTGTACTCGGGAGAGAAGAGCAGGAAGGCCTGCGCGCCCTGGGCGGCCTCGCGCAGCTTCGCGGCGGCGGCCGGGACGCCGCCCTCGACGTCGATGTCCTCGTTGTAGAAGGGGATCTCGGCGAGCCCCTCGAACAGCTGCACCTCGGCGCCCTCCGGCGCGAACTTGACGGCCGCCTCGGCGAGCTGGCGGTTGTGCGAACCGGCGCGAAGGCTGCCGACGAGCGCAAGGATGCGGACAGACATGAGTACTCCCAGTACTGGAACAGAGGGTGACGGGCGGGCCGAAACACTGCGGTTACGATCCGGACCGAGGTCCGTTTAATTTCTAACACCTCAAACGGACCGCGGTCCAGTTTTCATCCCGATGCTTTACGCTGGCTTCATGTGCGCCGTCCCGCCGCCCGTCCCGCAGCCTCAGGAGAACGCCGGCTCGCCCGAGTTGCTGCAACTCGGCACCGGGTTCGACGAGGACGAGCCCTGCCTGCGCGCCGACGCCGCGCGCAACCGCGCCCGGCTCCTGGAGGCCGCCGAGCGCCTGGTCGCCGAGCACGGCGCGGCCGCCCTCACCATGGAGGCGGTGGCCACCGCGGCCTGCGTGGGCAAAGGCACGGTCTTCCGCCGTTTCGGCGACCGCACCGGGCTGCTCGCGGCGATGGTCGACCACTCCGAGCGCAAGTTCCAGGCCGCGCTCCTGAGCGGTCCGCCGCCGCTGGGCCCCGGCGCGCCACCGGTCGAGCGGCTGCGGGCCTTCGGCTGCGCGCTGCTGAGCCGCTCCGTCGACCAGCTCGACCTGCTCCTGGCCGGGGAACCCAGCGCCGAACGGCGCCACACCTTCCCCCCGCGCCGCTTCCTGCGCCAGCATGTGGCGCTGCTGCTGCGGGAGGCCGTGCCGGACGCCGACAGCGAACTGCTCTCGCACACTCTGATGGCCTACCTCGACGCGGCCCTGATCCACCACCTCACCCAGCAGTGCGGGCTGCCCGCCGAACGGGTGCGGGCGGGCTGGATCGACCTCGTGGCGCGGATGACCCGCACCGAGCCCCCGGCCCCCGGGAGCGAGTGACCCGGCGCCGCCCCGACGGCCTGAACCCGCCCCGTCACGCCCCGGGTCGCCCCGCCCGCCGCCCCGCGTCCGGCTTCTGCCAGGATGCCGTACGTCATGGTGCAGATACCGAATCAGCCGGCCCCCGAGCCTCCCGCACCGCGCTCCGCCCCCACGAGCACCGATGTGGCCCGCCTGGCCGGCGTCTCGCGCGCGACCGTCTCCTACGTCCTCAACAACGCCGACGCCGTACGGATCAGCGAACCCACCCGCCGCCGCGTCCGCGAGGCCGCCCGGGAACTCGGGTACGTCCCGCACGCCGCGGCCCGCTCACTGCGTACCGGACACAGCCGCATGGTCCTGATGCCGGCGCCGTCCTTCCCCGCCGGCCCGCTCTACAGCCGCTTCCTCGCCGAACTCCAGTGGGCCCTGGGGTGCCTCGACTACACCGTCGTGCAGTACGGCACCGTCGGCGTGCACGGCGACGAGGCCGCCCGTGCCTGGGCCGAACTGCGGCCGGTCGCCGTCCTCGCCCCCGGCTCCGACCTCGGCCCGAGAGGCGTGGAGATCCTCAAACGCTCCGGCGCCCGGGCGGTCCTCACCCTCGGCCCCGAGGCCGTCGACGGAGCCCACGCCCTGCTCACGGACCAGGAGGGCGTCGGCCGCGGCGCGACCCGCCACCTGTACGACCGCGGACGCCGCGGCATCGGCGTCGTCGTTCCCGCGGAACACGGCCTGGACGTCTTCTCGGCACCGCGCCTCGTGGGCGCCCGCCACGCCGTCGCCGGCACCGACGCCACCGTCACCGAACTGCCCCTCGCCTACGACGAAGAGGACGCCGCCCGCCTCGCGGCGCGCTGGCGCCTTCTGGGGCTCGACGCGGTCTTCGCGTACAACGACGAGTACGCGATGCTGCTGATGCGGGCCCTCCAGGACGAGGGCCTCGCCGTCCCCGGCGACACGGCCGTCATCGGCGCCGACGACCTGATGCTGGGCCGGCTGCTGCGGCCCCGGCTGAGCACCGTCCACCTGGAGTTGCCCGCCGGCCGCGACCTGGCCGCACTCGTCGACCGGGCCGTGCACGACCCCGGCGCCGCGCCCGAGCGCCACAAGGTGCTGGGCGCCACGGTGGTGCACCGGGAGTCGAGCTGACCGGCGGGGCCGGACCGCCCGCTACTGGGCCTCCTGGCCGTTCTGCCCGGCCTGCGCCTGCTGCTCGGCGACCGCCTTGCGGACCTCGTCCATGTCCAGCTTCCTGGCCTGGCCGATCACATCCGTCAGGGCCTCCTCCGGCAGCGCGCCCGGCTGCGCGAACACGGCCACCTGGTCCCGCACGATCATCAGCGTCGGAATCGACTGGATGCCGAAGGCCTGCGCCAGCTCGGGCTGCGCCTCGGTGTCCACCTTGCCGAACACCAGGTCCGGATTGGCCTCGGCGGCCTTCTCGTACACCGGGGCGAACTGACGGCACGGACCGCACCACGACGCCCAGAAATCGATCAGCACGAACTCGTTGCCCGTGACCGTCTCGTCGAAGTTCTCCTTGGTGAGTTCCACGGTGCTGGTCATGAGGTGATACCTCTTCCTGGTTTCGGGGGACAAGCCGTCGGCACAACACTGCCGACCTGGTCGGTATTCCGCGCACGTACCCATGTGGCCACCTCGCACACCACCCACCAGACTGACCCCATGACGCAATCGGATTCCCTCACGTACGACGTCGTCGTGATCGGCGCCGGCCCCGTCGGCGAGAACGTCGCCGACCGCACCCGAGCGGCCGGACTGTCCACCGCGATCGTGGAGAGCGAACTGGTCGGCGGCGAATGCTCCTACTGGGCGTGCATGCCCAGCAAGGCCCTGCTGCGCCCGGTCCTCGCCCGCGCGGACGCCCGCCGCCTGCCCGGCCTCGCCGGGGCGGTCCGGGAACCCCTCGACGCCGCGGCCGTCCTCGCCCGCCGCGACGAGTTCACCTCGCACTGGAAGGACGACGGCCAGGTCCAGTGGGTCGAGGGCATCGGCGCCGACCTGTACCGCGGCCAGGGGCGGCTGGCCGGGCCGCGCACGGTGGAGGTGGCCGCTCCCGACGGCACCCGCCGGACCCTGACCGCCCGGCACGCGGTCGCCGTGTGCACCGGCAGCGCCGCCTCGCTGCCCCCGCTGCCCGGACTCGCCGAGGTGCGCCCCTGGACCAGCCGCGAGGCCACCAGCGCGAAGAGCCCGCCCGGCCGGCTGATCGTGGTCGGTGGCGGAGTCGTCGCCGTCGAGATGGCCACCGCCTGGCAGGCCCTCGGCTCCCGGGTGACCATGCTGGTGCGCGGCGACGGCGGCCTGCTCGCCCGGATGGAGCCGTTCGCCGGGGAACTGGTCGCCGAGGCGCTCACCGAGGCCGGCGCGGACATCCGCACCGGCGTCTCCGTCGAGTCCGTCACTCGCGAGAACGGCACCGTCGTCGCCGTCACCGACACCGGTGACCGCCTGGAGGCCGACGAGATCCTCTTCGCCACCGGCCGGACGCCGCGCACCGGCGACATCGGCCTGGAGACCGTCGGACTGGAGCCGGGTTCCTGGCTGCCGGTCGACGACAGCCTCCGGGTGGAGGGCAGCGACTGGCTCTACGCCGTCGGCGACGTCAACCACCGCGCCCTCCTCACCCACCAGGGCAAGTACCAGGCGCGGATCGCGGGCGCCGCCATCGCCGCCCGCGCCTCGGGGGTGCCGATCCTGGAGTCCGACCCGTGGGGCGCGCACGCCGCGACCGCCGACCACGACGCCATCCCCCAGGTGGTCTTCACCGACCCCGAGGCCGCGTCCGTCGGCCTGACCCTGGCCGAGGCCGAGCAGGCCGGACACCGCGTCCGGGCCGTCGACGTGCCCATCGCGGTGGCGGGTTCGAGCCTGTACGGCGACGGCTACAAGGGCCGGGCCCGCATGGTGGTCGACCTGGAGGACGAGATCGTCCGCGGCGTCACCTTCGTCGGTCCCGGCGTCGGCGAGATGATCCACTCCGCGACCGTCGCCGTCGCCGGCCGGGTGCCGGTCAGCCGCCTGTGGCACGCGGTTCCGTCGTACCCGACGATCAGCGAGGTGTGGCTGAGGCTCCTGGAGACCTACCGGGACAACTGACGGGGCCGGGACCGACGGGACCCGTCGCGTGGGCGTGAGCCCGGTGGCCGACCGGACCACCGGGCTCGGACGGCCGGGCGCTGACCACCGGGCTCCGACTTCCGGGCTCAGACGGCCGGGCCGGGCAGCTCGAACCCCAGTGCCGCCGCCGCCCGCTCCGGCGTCGGCTGGGACCACAGGTCGGCCATCGCGGCGTTGGACGCCAGTGAACGCGGCTCGGCCCGGTCCAGGTAGAGCGTGCCGTCGAGATGGTCCGTCTCGTGCTGCACGATCCGGGCCGGCCAGCCCGCGAACACCTCGTCCACCGTCCGCCCGTGCTCGTCCAGCGCCAGCAGCCGCACCTCGGCATGGCGCGCCACCACCGCCTGCCACCCCGGCACGCTCAGACAGCCCTCGAAGAACGCGGCACGCCCGGCGCCGACGGCTTCGTACGACGGATTGACCAGCACGCGGAACGGCTGGGGCACCCGCCCGCGCGCCACGCGCACCTCGTCCGGTACCGGCGCCGGATCTTCGATCACCGCGATCCCGAGCCCCACCCCCACCTGCGGCGCGGCCAGCCCGACACCCGGCGCCGCGTGCATGGTCAGGCGCAGCGCCTCGACGAACCGGGCGAGCAGCGCGGGCTCCAACTGCCCGTCGAACGGCTCGGCCGCGCGCCGCAGCACCGGATCCCCGGCCGCGACGATCGGCAACGGTCCGCCGACGGCGAGCAGTTCCTCGACCCGCTCGGCAAGCGGGGTACGTTCACGCGGAGTTCCCATCGCGCCAGCATGCCACGGGGTGACGGGCCCGCCACCCCGTGGCATGGCGCGACGGGCCCGCCGCCGCGGACCGGGCGGGCACGGGCACAGGGGCACCGGCCTCGCTCAGAGCCCGGCGAAGTCGCCGGCGAGGGCGGAGGCGATCCGCAGCTGGGCGTCGGCCTCCTCCTGCCGTCCCTGCCGTTCCAGGGTGCGGCCAAGCATCAGCCGGGCGTACTGCTCGACGGGGTCGCGCTCGACGACGATCCGCAGCTCGGCCTCCGCCCGCCGCAGCTGGGCCGAGTGGTAGTAGGAGCGGGCCAGCAGCAGCCGCGGCCCGGTCTGCCCGGGCACCTCGGCGACCAGTCCGTCCAGGACGCGGGCCGCGGCGGCGTAGTCCTTGGCGTCGAAGAACATCCGCGCCCGCTCCCAGCGCTCCGCCGGCGTTCCGTGGTCGTAGTACGTCGTGTCCACTCAAAACCTCCTTCGGTCTCCTGCAACCACGCCATACGGTTGAACATTCCACTACCGCCCGGCGCCGCCGTCGCCCGCCACGGTGACGCCCCGAGGACCGGCCCACGCGGAGCACCGGCCGGGGGCTAGGTTGGGCGGCATGAGCAACCTTGACCGGGACGCGGTCCCCAGCCTGTGCGGCGGCCGTGGCTTCGTGGTGACGGAGCCCGTGCGCGAACTCCTCAGCCCCCGCAACGTCAAGCTCGGCGAGTCGACCGAGGTCCGCCGCCTGCTGCCCAACCTGGGACGGCGCATGGTGGGCGCCTGGTGCTTCGTCGACCACTACGGTCCCGACGACATCGCCGACGAGCCCGGCATGCAGGTGCCGCCCCACCCGCACATGGGCCTGCAGACGGTGAGCTGGCTGCACGAGGGCGAGGTACTGCACCGCGACTCCACCGGCAGCCTGCAGACCATCCGCCCGCGCCAGCTGGGCCTGATGACCTCCGGCCGCGCGATCAGCCACTCCGAGGAGAGCCCGCGTGCGCACGCCCGCCTGCTGCACGGCGCGCAGCTGTGGGTGGCCCTCCCGGACACTGACCGCCACACCGACGCGCACTTCGAGTTCCACGCCGAGCTGCCCCGGGTCACGGCCCCGGGGCTGGCGGCCACCGTGCTGCTCGGCACCCTCGACAGCGCGACCTCGCCCGGCACGACGTACACGCCCCTCGTCGGCGCCGACCTCGCCCTCACCGGCGGCACGGACGTACGCCTGCCGCTGGAACGGGACTTCGAGTACGCCGTACTGGCCATGAGCGGCGAGGCCCACGTCGACGGCGTCCCCCTGGTGCCGGGCTCGATGCTCTACCTCGGCTGCGGCCGCGACGAACTCCCCCTGCGGGCCGACTCGGACGCCGGCCTGATGCTCCTGGGCGGCGAGCCCTTCGAGGAGGAGCTGATCATGTTCTGGAACTGGATCGGACGGTCGCAGGAGGAGATCGTACAGGCCCGCCGGGACTGGATGGAAGGGACACGGTTCGGTGAGGTCAAGGGGTATGACGGCGTCCCGCTGCCTGCCCCTGCGCTGCCGACGGTGCCACTGAAGCCGCGCGGAAGGGAACGCTGACCTGCGAGAATGGCTGATGAGCTGGTGCCGGCCAGTCGGCCGGCCGTCCTCCGTCGTCACTCATGGGTGCCTTGCGGGCGAGGGGCGGCAGGGCGTGCTGTTAGCTCGATGCGCTGCGCCATGCCTGCTGAGGGTGTCGCCATCTGTGGGTGGCTGTGGCAGGACACTTGCTAACCTTTTGCTCACTCTACTGACGCGTCATCATGTTCCGGTGGCCTTCGTGGCTGACCTCTGGGCGCGGTGGCGTCGTCAGCGTGGCTGGATGACCACCGGGTGGATAGCGAGCCTGTGGGCGACGGGTACACGCTCTGCCGCACGGACTCGCTGCTTGGCCCATCGTATTGTGGGGGTTCTACAAGCGGCGTCAATGGCTGTGACGGTGAGGCTTGTGGTGCTGCCTTGTTGGAGGAGAGCCGTATCGGAGCGCTCGTAGCAGGCTTCTCGGCGGCTGGTCGTACCGCGTACATGAGCCTCTGAGAGGGATCAGTGAATCACGGCCCTGTCGTGGCCTGGGGAGCTGGGTCCAGAATGGAGCGGATCCGGCGCAGTCCTTCGTGGTTGACGGAGAACCAGGCCCAAGTACCGCGCCGTTCGCGGTCCAGGAGCCCTGCCTCAGTCATGATCTTCAAATGGTGACTGACTGTGGACTGCCGCAGCCCCAGGCTGTCGGCCAGATCGCACACGCAGGCCTCGCCATCGGGGGCCCGTTCCAGGAGTCGGAACAATTGCAGGCGGGTGGGGTCGGCGATGGATCTCAGTATCGTGGACAGCTGTTCGGCTTCTGATCGCTCCAGGGGCTGGCAGTTCAGCCCGGGCCCGCATGAGCCGCCTTCGAAGAACCCGTCATCCGACATCTGCAGATCTATGACAGTCACCCGTCAACCATAGACGCAGTGTGATCACCTTGACACGATCGAATACGGCCGGACTGCGAGTTCACCTGATGTTGGGCAGATGCTAGGGCAGGCCCCTCCGTTTCGGTCCTTGGTGGCTATGGCCTTGTGGCAGCCGTAGTTGGTGCCGTGTACCAGGCGATGAGCGCAGCGGCGGACGAGGTCAACGCGAGAACGGCGAACAGGTGAGGGTAGCCGCCGAGAGGGGCGGCCAGGGCGGTGCCGGCGAACGGAGCGAGTGCGGAGGCGGTCGTCGTGGGGGCGGCGAGGATGCCGGAGAGGCGGCCGTAGCGATTGGCGCCCCATCGGTCTGTGATGGCGGTGGCCTGCAGCAGGGTCAGGTTGCCGCGGACGGTGCCGGCGATTACAGCCAGCGCCGCAAGCACCCCGTAAGGGCCGGGAATGAGCGCGAAGGCCGCGGTGGTCAGTCCTCCCATGCCGATCAGCACTGCTGCGCGTAGAGCGGGGGAGCTGCGGCGGGCCAGTGAGGCGTAGAGGGTGCGGCCGAGGGTCTGGCCGGCTCCGCCCAGCCCCAGGGCCCAGGCGGCTTCGGCAGCGGTGTAGCCGCGGTCGAGCAGCAGGGGGACGAGGGTGATGACGACGGCGTACGCTGCGAACGCCGACAGGGTCAGAGCCGTTGCCAGAAGAAGGAAGGGACGGCTACGCGTGATGACGACTGTAGATGCGGTCTCACCTGTTGTGCTCGGGGATGGGGCGGGGGGCCATGGGCCGCGCAGGGCATAGGCGTGTAGGGGCACCGTCACTGTGGCCAGGACGAGAGCCAGAAGCAGGTAGGTGTGCCGCCAACTGAAGTGGCTGGCCAACTCGGCGGTGAGTGGTGCGAAGACGGTCGATGCCAGGCCGCCGGCAAGAGTGACGATCGTCAGCGCACGTACGTGGTTGGGGGCCCACCAGCGGGTAAGCGCCGCGAACGCGGGTTGGTAGAAGGTGGAGGCCATGGCGAAACCGGCCAGTAGCCATCCGGCGGTGAACAGGGTCAGGTTGGGGGCGCTGGCGATGATGACCAAGCTGACTGTGCCGACCACCGATCCGACGGTCATGACGGTGCGAGGGCCTCGGGCATCGAGGATACGGCCGATGCTGATGCCCGCAACAGCCGACATCAGCAGGGCAGCGGAGAACGCGGCCGTGGTTGCGGTGGCGCTCCAGCCGGTGGCCATGGTGATCTGTGGGTTGAGGACCGGAAAGGCGTAGTAGACGATGCCCCAGCTGGTGATCTGAGTCAGGCACAGGGCGGGGAGAGCCGCCCCCGGCCGCGCCGGCCGGTCGAGGGCGGTGGTCGCGGGGGAGCGGTAGCTCATGCGCCGGTCAGCAACAACTGGTTGTGGTGGTCTGCGGCCCGGTCTGGACGGCATCGGTGGACGCGCAACAGGTGCTGCTGGGTTGCTTGGCCAGGGTGTCGGCGTCCGCCTTCACGACGTACACCTCCCACGCCTCCTGGCCGGGGCCGTGTACCCACACCTTGTCCTGCAGGGCGTAGCAGCAGGTGGTGTCGTTCTCTTCGCGGGTGCTCAGCCCGGCCTGGTTCAGCCGGGCGGTGGCTGTCGCAACGTCCTCGGTGGATGCCACCTCGACACCGAGGTGGTCCAGGCGGGTGTCCGCACCTCCTTCTCCCTCGATCAGAACCAGCTTGAGCGGCGGCTCGGTGACGGCGAAGTTCGCATAGCCATCACGTAGTTTGGCCGGTTCAGTGTCGAACAGCCTGCTGTAAAAGGCGATGGCTGACTGCAAATCGGGTACTCGCAGGGCGAGTTGTATCCGGGACATGGGGACATTGCTCCTGCCGGTTCAGTGGGGCGCTTTTCCCGTGGCCGCAACGGCTGCGGGTGGGGACGATCAGGCGTTGCTGCTGCTGTCGGGTGTCGTGGCAGGTCCGGGGGAGATGGTGGACAACTGGACCAACTGAGGAGCCGAGGGAGAGCAGCAGCCTTGCGTGTCGGGCTCGGCGGCGTAGTCCGTGTCGAAGAGTCCCGAGCCTCCGCAGACGCCGGTTTCCGGCAGGACCAGCTCGACGCGGTCGGCCGCTTCGGTTTCGCCCGCCAGGGCGGCCGCGATGGAGCGGACCTGCTCGTAGCCGGTCATCGCCAGGAACGTGGGAGCGCGTCCGTAGCTCTTCATGCCGACCAGGTAGACACCGGAGTCCGGGTGGGACAGTTCTCGATGGCCGTGCGGGTAGACGGTGCCGCACGAGTGCTGGTTGGGGTCGATCAGTGGAGCGAGCTCGACCGGTGCCTGCAGGCGTTCGTCCAGGCGCAGGCGGACCTCGGAGAGGAAGGACAGGTCGGGGCGGAAGCCGGTCAGGACGATGACCTCGTCCACTGCCTGGAGCCGCCGACCGTCTTCCGCGACGAGGATCAGCCGGCCCTCGGCACCGCGTTCCACGGCCTCGGTGCGAAAGCCCGTGACCGCCTCTGCGTGGCCCTCGTCGACGGCGGCCTTGGCAGCCAGACCGAGGGCACCGCGCGCGGGCAGCTGGTCCGCTTCGCCGCCGCCGTAGGTGGAGCCCGAGAGGCCGCGGCGCAGTACCCACACCGTCTTTGTCGTCGCGCTGTTCTGGGACCGCGCGAGTTCGGCCAGTGAGGCGAGCGCGGTGAATGCCGAGGCGCCCGAGCCGATGACCGCTGTGCGCCTTCCCGCGTAGCGTGCGCGCACCGCCGGGTCCGTGAGATCGGGGACGCGGTAGGTGACATGCTCGGAGGCCATGTGCTCACCGAGGGCGGGCAGACCGCTGCTGCCGGCGGGGGAGGGCAGGGACCAGGTGCCGGAGGCATCGATCACTGCGGAGGCGGTGATCCTCTCTTCCCGGCCGTCCGCGTGCTTCACCTGGACGACGTACGGCTGTGCGTCGCGGTCGGCGTCCACGACGCGGTCCCGGCCGGCCTTCGAGACGCCGGTGACTCGGGCTCCGTAGCGGACCCGGTCGCCGAGGGTGTCGGCAAGCGGCTGCAGATAGTGCTGCACCCAATCACCGCCGCTGGGGTAGGTGCTGCTGTCGGGCCTGCTCCACCCGGTGAGGGAGAGGAGCTTTTCGGCGGTGGGGTCCACGACCTCGCCCCATGTGGAGAACAGGCGGACGTGGGCCCACTCGCTGACGGCGCTGCCGGCGGTGGGGCCTGCTTCCAGTACGAGCGGAGGGAGCCCTTGTTCCAGCAGATGAGCTGCGGCAGCCAGCCCGATGGGTCCGGCGCCGATGACGACTACGGGTGTGGTGGGAACGGCGGGCGCATTCACGACGGCTCCTCGGCTTCGATGTTTATCGATGCCGCCAGGATGCATCCGGAATCGACGTTCGTCAACATAGAAGTTCATCTAAGCTGTGCCCGTTCGGGCGCAGAGGGGTTCCGCTTGCCGCTTGGCAAATGATTAGATGCCTGTCAACATAGAGGTATGTCGAATCTGGCTCTGGACTCCACCAACGTGAACGCCACCGCGTCCTGGTGCTGCCAGCCGCTGGGCAAGGAAGAGCTGTCCGCTGCGGACTCGGAAAAGATCGCCGTGATGTTCAAGGCGCTGTCCGATCCCGTCCGGCTGCGGCTGTTCTCGAAGATCGCCGCTCGGCCGGGTGGAGAGGCCTGTGTCTGTGACATTCAGGATGTCGGAGTCTCTCAGCCCACGGTCAGCCACCACCTGCGCAAGCTGCGAGAGGCCGGACTTCTCGAGTCGGAGCGCCGCGCCAGCTGGGTGTACTACCGGGTTGCGCCCGGCGTTCTGTCGGCCATGGCGGGACTGCTGTCGCAGACCACCTGAACCGGTCGGCTCCGCCCGTCCGCAGGTGCACGCTCGGACCGTATGCTGCGGTCCCCTGGGTGCCAGGACATGCCCACCGGTAACGGATCCCAGAAGGGACGCTGGGAGGGAGATGTCATGTGTCAGAAGGGGGCGGGCTCCGCTTGTGACGGGACGTGTCTGGAGCTGAGCACGGCCGACATGGTCTGGTGGTCCAATGTCTTCAAGACCCTGGGAGACCCCGTTCGTCTGCAGTTGCTGATGAAGCTCGCGGAGCGGTCAGGAGGTGAAGCCGCGGTACATGAACTGGCGGACGTCGGCGTGTCCGCTGCCACGGTCAGCCATCACTTGAAACGACTGCGCTGCATAGGTCTGATCGAGAGCAGACGTGAGGGTCGCCTCGTCTACTACAGGCTGGGTGCCGGTGTGCGCGCTGCGCTGATGCAGATCCTGCATCAGCGCAGCCAGGTCGGTGCGTAGGCATCGTCGGTCGGGACCGACGCTCCGCCCCTACCGTTGCGGTCAGGTGCTGCGACGATACGACACGAGGCTTGAGTCGAGGACCTGTGGGGGCGGCGGTCGGACCTTCACTCCCATACTGACGATCAGGCCACGGCGGCAGCCGTCGATGGCGTCGCGGGTTGGTCCAGGTGGACGGTCGTATCGCACAGGCGCTCCACCTGCGCCGGGTCGTGGGAGACCAGGAGGACGGCACGGCTTCCGCGCAGCGCCGCGATGGACTGTTCGACCTTGTCCCTGCTGCGTTCGTCAAGGGCGCTGGTGGGCTCGTCGAGCAGCAGCGCGGCCGGCTCCAGAGCAAGGGCCCGGGCAAGGCAGAGCCGTTGGCGCTGCCCCGCGGACAGGTTCTGCGCGGGTGAGTCGAGCCGGTCGGCGACCTCCTTCCACAGTCCGGCTTCCTCCAGCGCCTTCTCCGCGCGCTCGCGCAGGACTTCCTGGGAGGCCCGGAGAAGATGACGGAGCCCGAACAGGGCGTTGTCGAGGATGCTGCCCCCGAAGACGACAGGCGTCTGAGGGACAAGGACGATCTTCGCCCTCAGGTCGGCGTCTCCCTTGCCGGGTGCGATCGTGCGGTCCAGCACCTGGAGTTCCCCGTCGCGGGTCAGCCCGTTCGGGAGCAGTTCCACCAGGGCGCGCAGAACCGTGGATTTGCCGACGCCGGACGGTCCGCACAGGCCCGTGGTCGACCCGTGCTGGAGATTGAAGGAGACGGGGCCGACCAGAGTTTTGTCCTTGCTGCGTACGCGTAGCTGGCGCACGGTGATCACGTTGTCCATCGTTCCCCCTCGGAGCGGTTGCGCAGCGCCACCGCCGCGCTGAGAAGTACGGCTGTGATGACGACCAGCACCATGGCGCTTCCCCATGCCTGGGTGACGGCCTGTGGGTCGCCCGAGTCCTGTGAGAGCGTGAAGATGTGGGTCGGTAGTGCCTGCACCGGCGCTTCCACGATGCCGCTCGGTAGGGCGGGTGCGCCGAAGAAGACCGTCGCGGTGAAGATCAGCGGGGCGGTCTCGCCGGCCGCGCGGGCCAGTCCGAGCAGCAGTCCGGTGATCGTTGCGGGCCAGGTGTACGGAACGACGACGGAGCGGACGAACTGTGCGCGCGTCAGGCCGAGGGACATGGCGCTTTCCTTGAGCTCTGGAGGGATGCTTCTGACGCGGGCGGAGGTCGTCAGGGCTATCACCGGCACCACGACGGGGACGAGTACGATCGCGCCGGCCAACCACGACCGGCCCCAGCCCATGGTGGTGGAGAGGATCACGAATCCGGCCAGGCCCAGCAGGATGGTCGGAGCCCCTCCGAGGACGACCGTGAAGGTCTGCAGCACTCGCGCCGTGCGCTGGGATGCGTGGACACCGATCAGGATTCCCGCCCCGAATCCGAGGGGCAGGGCCAGGATGCCGGTGGCGGTGACAAGGAGCACGGTACCGACGATCTGGTCGCGGACTCCGCCTCCCGCAGCGCCCGTCGCTGAGGAGAACCAGAAGGACGGGTTGAAGGCCGAACTCCCGCGCGTCACCAGTAGAGCGAGCATGCCGAGGAGGAGTGCACTGGGTAGGAGCAGGGCGCCCATTCGGAGCGTCATGACCAGCCGGTCCCGCTGCAACCGCATCCGCGGTGTCCCCCGGAAGCGTGGAGTGCGGTCCGCCGTGTTCTTGCGGGTGCGGCTTCGTGTGCCCCAGATGGTTGCGGCGGCCACCAGCGCCAGGAGGATGAGGCCCAGTGCGCAAAGCGCGGCGAAGTAGGGGCCAGAGGTCCCGGCGAGGACGGGTTCCGGTCCGGCGAGTTTCGTCGTCAGTGTCTGTCCGGGGTGGGTCAGCGAGTCGAGGAACCCCCCGAAGCTGGTGGGCAATCGTCCGTCTGCCCGGCCTACGACCAGGAAGACGGCGATGGCTTCGCCCAGCGCTCGGGCCAGTCCGAGCAGTACAGCCGCTCGCATGCCGGATCGGGCCAGCGGCAGTACTGCCGAGCGGACCACTTCCCGGCGGGTCAGGCCGAGGGAGTACGCGGACTCGCGGACGCGGTCCGGCACAGCGGCGAGTGCGTCGACACTGACCGCCACGATCGTCGGAGTGATCATGACGGCGAGGACGATGCCGGCGGCGGCGAGACTGTCCCCACCCGGTACGTCGCCGATCTGCGCGATGACCGGGCGGACGACCATGATGCCGATGAGGCCGTAGACGATGGACGGTACGGCTGCGAGCAACTCCACGCACATGCGCAGCGGCCGGGACAGACGGGGCGGGAGGTACTCCGACAGTGCGACGGCCGCGGCCCAGCTGATCGGCACGGCGATGACCAGTGCGAGGGCGGACACCACGGCGGTTCCGTAGATCATTGCCAGGCCGCCGTACACGGAGCTCGTCGGGGCCCATGCCTTCTCGGTCAGCAGTTTCAGCCAGTCGACGTGCCCGCTGGCCAGTCCCGCGCCGAGGTATCCGATGACGGTCAGGAGCAGGGCCGCCACGGCGAAGGCCCCGCCGTACAGCCAGCTCCAGATCCATGTGGAGGGGCGGGGGCGGCTGCCGATGTCGGGTGCGTCGGGAGGCCGTGTCAGGGTCTTGGTGGTCATCGACTACTTCCCGATTTCCTTGAGGGTCAGGTAGTCGTGCTTGGTCATCAAGGCCTGGCCCTTGGCGGAGAGTACGTAGTCGATGAACTTCTTGGCGGTTCCCTCCGGCTTGCCGTTGGTGATCAAGTAGAGGGGACGGGACATGGGGTACTTGCCGGTGGCGATGTTCTCGGGTGACGCCTCTATGCCGTCCAGCGTGACCGCGGCCAGGCGGTCGCGTCCCTCGACGAAGCTGGTGGACAGAGGTGCCACGGCCCCAGGCGTGGACTCCAGCTTGTTGCGGGTTTCCAGGTTGCCGCCGACGATGGCGAAGTTGCCGGACTCGGGCGGCGGCGGGGCCTTCTCGTCCCCGTAGATGTACTTGTCGAGGACCTCTCGGGTGCCTCGCCCCGGTTCCTTGTCGTAGACGAAGACGTCGAGATCCGGGCCGCCGACTTCGGACCAGTTCTTGATCTTGCCCTCGAACAGGTCACGCACCTGGTCGGCGGTGAGGTTCTTGACTCCGGCGTCGGCGACCTGCTTGGTGACGATGATGCCGACGGCGTCGGCGCCGATCTGTGTGGAGACGAAGTCGGTGTTGGGGTTGGCGGCCTTGTCCTCGTCGGACAGGGGCTTCGAGCTCAGGGCGACGGTGATCTGCCCGGAGGCGAGCTGCGAGATGCCACCGGCCGAGCCGCCCTGGGTGGCGACGGTGATGTCGAGTCCGTCGGCCTTGAGTGCTTCGGCCGCGTCGGCGGCGACCGGAGCCACGGTGGTGGATCCGCTGACCTGCAGGGCGCCACTCTTTCCGGCTCCGCCGTCGGCGCAACCGGCCAGGGATACGACCGCCAGTGCCGAAGTTACGAGGCATGCGAGGCGGCGCTTCTTGCTGAACATTTCTGAGGCCCTTCCTTTGCGCGTGACCGTGGTACCTGGGGTGTAGGGGGACGGGGCGCGATGCGACGCCCTCTGGACGGTCACCGGTGTGACAGACGAGGAAGGACCGGGCTGGTAGGTGGTCTGCCCCAGTCAGTTGTGCCGACGGCAGACGGACGGGTGTTCCGTCGGCTGATTGGGGCGTGATCGAACGCTGAGTGTGTGCAGGCGTGCATGTCAGATCCTTCGGGGTTGGCGGTGCCCTGAAAGAGAACGCGAGGAATCTCCCGTGGGAGGCCGCTCGCGCAGGCTGCGGGGGGATCTGGTGGCGCGGCCCTCGCTACGTGATGGTGAGCCAGACAGTGTCGGACGCGGCCAAATGGATGTGCAGACCGTCGGCTGCGTCACTGGTGTGCATGGAGCCGCTGAGGAAGTGCCAGGTGCAGTCGGTGCGCTCGGGCAGCAGGGTGCGGAGATTGACGCGGCTCTCCGTCGCGGAGGGGTTGTGCAGGCCCAGCACCGCTCGCGAGCGGTCGGCGGGCTCGTGCAGTACTGCCTCGACGCCGTCGGCCGCCAGCTCGCGAATGGAAGCGTCCTCGGCGAAGGCGGCCGCGATGTGAGGCAGCGTCATGCAGTCGGACAGAGCGGGAGTTCGATGCCACAGGGCGTGGGCGGGTGTGGGGGTGAGTGGACTCACAGCAGGGGCCTTCCTGTCATGGCGGGTCCGGGTTTGTGTCCCAGCAGGTGCAGGACTGTGGGGGCCACGTCGGCCAACGTGGCCGTGGCCGGCAGCGTGGGTGCCGGCGTGTCGGTCCGGTTGGGGACGATCACCAGCGGGACCGGGTTGGTCGTGTGGCCGCCGTAGGGCCGCACGCTTCCGTCCGGAGCCTGCTTGGTCATGCGCTCTGCATTGCCGTGGTCTCCGACGGCCACTACCCACCGGCCGCTGTTGCGGGCCGCCTGCAGAATCCGGACCACGGCGGAGTCGGCCGCCTCGCAGGCCGCGACGGTGGCGGCGAGGTTGCCCGTGTGCCCGACCACGTCGATGTTGGCTAGATTGGCGATGACGAGGTCGACATCGACGCGACCGGCCGCTTCGACCACCGCCTCCGTCACGCGGTCGAGGTTCATGTGGGGACGGGCGACGTAGTCGGCCTTGCCCTCACCTGTGATCCGCACATGCTCCTCGCCGTCGCGGACGGTCGCGTCCCGGCCGTTGATGTAGTACGTGACGTGCTCGAACTTCTCGGTCTCCGCGATGCGGACACTGCGCAATCCGGCTTCCTGGAGCTCATCGGCCAGACCGCCGGAGGCGTCCGCGCGCTCCACGAGTGCGGGAATCGCGGTGTGGGTGTCGTACTGGGCCAGGCTCACCATGTTCACCGTGCGGCCGGTGGCTGCGAGGTGCTCATGGAGCCTGTCCGCGAACTGCTGGATACGGTCGCTGCGGAAGTTGAACCACAGCACCGCGTCCCCGTGGGCGACCCTCGCGTCACCCGCCTCCGTGAGCACGGAGGCGGGGACCCACTCGTCGCCGCGTTCGCTCGAGTGGACCGCCGAGCGGGCACTGTCAGCCGGGGAGCCGCGCCCGTCGGCGACCAGGGCGACCGCATGCTCGGTCAGGTCGAGATCACCGGCCTTGTCCATCGCGTAACCGCGGCCCACGACTGTGGCGATCTGCCCGGTCCCGGCCGCGGCGGTCAACTCGGCCACCCGCGTCAGATACGTCTCGCCCGTGTGGTCGGCGACATCCCGGCCGTCGGTGATCGCATGGATGAAGACGCGCTCCACCTGGTGCGCGGCCGCGGCGGCCAGCAGCTCGCTCAGGTGCTCGACGTGGGCGTGGATCTGCCCGTCCGAACACAGACCGATCAGATGCAGCGCGCCTGCGGTGTCGGCGATTTCGTTCAGCAGGGCGTCCAGCCGCGGATGGCTGCGCAGGGCGCCGCTGTCGATGGCCTGCTGGACCAGGAGGCTGTCGTAGGGGAGAGGCCTTCCGGCTCCGATGACCATGTGGCCGATCTCGGAGTTGCCGACCGTTCCGGGGAGCAGACCGACCGCTTCGCCGGAAGCCTCGGCCAGCGTGCTCGGCTGCTGGGCCACGAGTTCGTCCAGCACCGGGGTGCGGGCGAGGCTCAGGGCGTTGTCGTCGGCTGCGTCCGCGGAGCCCCAGCCGTCGAGGACCAGGAGAATCCCCGGGCCGGCGAGCACCGGGTCGGGTGTGCTCACTTGGTGCTCTCCAGGTTCGGGTGCAGGGTGTCGAGGGTCTGCCAGAAGGCGGGGAAGGACTTGGCGACGCATCCCGGGTCCTTGATGACCACGCCCTCGGTGCGCAGACCGGCGATGGCGAAGGTCATGGCGATGCGGTGGTCGTCGTAGGTGTCGATGACCGCGCCGTGCGGTGTGCCGCCGGTGATGTACATCGCGTCGGCGTGTTCCTCGACGTCGATGCCCATCTTGCGCAGCTCGGTGGTGACGGCGGCGATGCGGTCGCACTCCTTGACGCGCAGGGAGGCGATGTTGGTGATGCGGGTGGTGCCCTCGGCGTACGCGGCGGCGATGGCCAGGGAGGGCACGACGTCGGGCATGGCCTCCATGTCGATGTCGATGCCGCGCAGGGGACCGCCGGTGACCGTGATCGAGTCGTCGCCGACCTCGGTGCGACAGCCCATCCGCTCCAGGGCCTGGACGAGGTGGACGTCTCCCTGGTGGGAGCCGGCGCCGATGCCCGGGATGACGACACGCGACTGGAGGACGGCGGCGGCCGCCAGGAAATAGGACATGCCGGAGGCGTCCGGCTCGACGGTGACCTGCCCGCCGCGGGCCTGCTGACCGGACGGGACGGTGAAGCGCCGGTAGCCGTCCCGGTCGACGCTCACGCCCATCTCCGCCAGCGCGGCGAGCGTCATCTCCACGTAGGGCTTGGAGACCAGGTCGTCGCTGATGGTGATCTCGGTGTCGGTCTGCGCGCGCAGCGCGTTGATGATCAGGCTGGAGGTGAACTGGCTGGACACGGCTCCGCTGATGGAGGTGGAGCCGCCCTTGAAGGAGCCGCCGACGACGCGGATGGGCGGGCTGCCGTTGCCGCGTACCGCGGTGGCGTCCACACCGAGTGCCGGCAATGCCTTGAGCAGGTCGCCCATGGGGCGCTCCTGCATGCGGGAGTTGCCGGTGATGATCGTCGTGCCTTCAGCGTGACCGGCCATGGAGATCAGGAACCGTAGGGGCGTGCCCGCGCCGCCGACGAAGATGTCCTCGCTCGGGGCGCGCATTGGCTTGCCCGTGGGGGTGACGCGTATGCGGGCGGTGGCGTGGTCGATGTCGCAGGTGACGTGGCCGAAGGTTTCGATGGCGCGGGAGAAGTAGACGGTGTCGTCGGACAACAGGGCGTTGTCGATGACCGTTTCCTGCCCGGACAGCGAGGCGATGGCGAGGTATCGGTTGGTGTAGCTCTTGGAGCCCAGGACGCGGACGGTCTCGTCGAAAGCGGTGAGGGTCCGGATCGTGAGGGTCTCGGCCTTGAGCCGTGGGTCGGGCGTTGCGGACATGCGTTACCTCCTGCGGTGGGGACGGGTGAGGTGATGTCTGTGCTCGGTGATGAGTTCAGGCTTTGACGACCCGGCACGCGAAGCACTTGAAGGCCTGCTGGCCGGACAGGTTGTCGTAGAAGCGGTCGTCGGGCAGGGTGTTGGCCGCCTCGTAGCGGGGGTCGTCGAAGAGGTCACCCTGCTTTTGGGCCGGCCCGAAGGTGTTGGGGACGAACACGGTGTCCGCTCTGATCCCCTCCCAGAGGAGTGCGGTACCGGTGACCGATCCGCGAGGGCTCTCGACGGTCACCTCGTCGCCGTCGGCGATGCCGGAACGGCGTGCCGTGTCGGGGTGGATCTGGATGAAGCGGATGCCGTTGAGCTGCTTGCCGGTGGGTGTCCAGTGGGTCACCTCGGCGAAGTGGACGACGCTGGGCCTCCCCGTCATGCCCATGAGCGGGAAGTCACGGTGCACCGCGTCGCTTCCGGGGACGCCCAGGCGTACGGGATGGGTGACTGCCTGGGGATTGATGGGGTTGGTGACGAACTTGCGGCCGTAGGACAGGGTGGGGTTCTTGCCGGTGACCTCGGGGTGTGTGTAGAAGATCGGCAGGGCGCTGTGCCCGGTGACGGTCAGTTTCTTCTCCAGGGCCGGTGTCGAGATCTCGACTTTGCCGCTGGGGGTGAGGAAGCGTTTGCCGCGGTTGGCCGGGTCGAGTGACTCGGCCGCCTGGTACCAGCTGGGGTGGTCCAGGTAGAGGGTGCTCACGCCGGGGTGGTCCTCGGTGGGGCACGGCCAGCGCAGCGGCTCGGTGCGCTGTCGCATCCTTGCGCGGGTCATTCCGCCCACGCCGGGGGTGTGGGTGACGAAGTCGTCCCACAGTTCCCGGTAGTTCATCCACCGCTCGGGAAACGCCGTACGCCACTCGGCGGCCGGCCGACGGCTGTCGAGTTCGGCCAGCGCGTGCGCGAGCCCGACCCAGATCTCCCAGTCCGGCCGGGACTCGCCCACCCGCTCGACGGCCTGGTCCTGCCAGCGAATGGCCCGGTCGTCGCGGCGCATGTAGACGCCTTCCATCTCCAGACCACTGCAGACCGGCAGGATGATGTCGGCGTAGTACGCGGCCTCTTCCATGAACAGGCCGGTGTAGACGTAGAAGTCGAGTTGCTCGAAGGCCTTCTTGACCTTGGTCGTGTTGGCCGAGGACACCAGCGGATTGCCCTGGGTCACCACCGCGCGCAGTCGGTAGGGGTTGTCCGTGAGGATGGACTCGGCGAAGTAGTCCGGGCCGACTGGCAGCGCCGCGCGCCGCTCGGGTACGTCGGCGTCCAGGGGCGGCAGGTGCAGGTCGCCGGGCCACGTGTTGTGCATAAAGTTGCAGCCGCCGCCCGGCTGCCCGATGTTGCCCGTCACCGCAGCCAGGAACGTGGCCACCCGGTAGGTGTCGAAGGCCCCGAGCTGGTGGGAGATACCCGCGTTGCAGAAGATCGCCGCCGGTTTCGCCGTCGCGTACTCCACCGCCATCTTGGTGATGACATCGGCCTTGACTCCGGTTACCTTTGCCGCCCACTCGGGGGTGTACTGGTGCTTCGCGAGATGCTCGCGCAGCTCGTCAAAACCTGCTACCCATCGTTTGACGAACGTCTTGTCGTACAGCTTCTCCTGCACGATGTGGTGGAGCATGGCGAGCAGGAGCGCGAGGTCCGTGTGCGGCTTCGGCGCCACCCAGCGGTCGGCGGCGGCTCCTGTGGGCGTCAGGCGCGGGTCCACGACCGTCAGGGTCGCGTTGTTCTTCTTGCGGCCGCGCAGGAGGTAGTCGAAGGTGACCGGGTGGGTCTCGGCCTGGTTGGTGCCCAGGAACAGGTAATGGCGTGCCGAGCCGAGGTCGTCCTTGCCGGTCGCGCCGTCGGTCCCGTACCCGTTGGTGAAATTGCCGAGTCCGAAGGTCATCGCAAGGGCGTTGCCGCCGGCGTCGTTGCAGACCGGGCCGACGTCCGTGTTGTTGGGGCTGCCCAGCATCGCGAACATGCGGGCCACGAGAGATCCGGTGCCTCGGGGCATCCGGCCGGTGGTGCGGTTGGCGATGGTGTGGGCCTGGCCGGCGTCCCGCAGCGCCAGGAACTTCCTGGCGATGGTGTTCAGGGCCTCCTCCCAGCTCACCGCCTCGAACTTGGAGTGCGGGGAGCCCTTCGCACCGGAGACGCGGCGAAGTGGACGGGTCAGCCGCTCGGTGTTGTAGACGAGCTGCGGCATCAGCTCGGCTTTGACACACACCTGTCCCTGCTGGACCGGGTCACCGTCCTCACCTCGCACGGCCAGTACACGGCCTGCTTTGAGGTCGACGTTGAGCCGGCAGTTGGAATTGCAGAACTGGCAGGCGGTGGCGACTGTCTTGTCAGGGGTCAAGGCGGCGGACTGGTCGGTGAAATCCGCGCCGGACCGGCCGCCCGTACCGGAAGGTTCTCCCGGGGAGCCTGCGGCATCGGCCGCGTGTGCAGAGACCACCGGAAGCAGGACGGGCGTTCCAAGGCCTGCACCGCCGACGACGCTCCCGCGGACGAAACCGCGCCGGGACAGGCCGTGCTGATCGTGCTTCATGAAGACGTGGGGATCCTTCCGCCTGGTGTGGGGTACGAGGCGGGCATGGCGGTGCCCGGGCCGTGCGGGTACGCCGCACGGCCTTGTCTGATGCGGATGTGCCGTGGTGATCAGGGTGTGGGCATCGGCAGGGCGCCGGCGTCGGCCTTCGCCCGTACGGCGGCCAGAAACGCCTTGAGGATCTTGTGTTCGCTGCCCGGGGCCGACGAGAGCTCGGGCTGGAAGAGGCTGCCCAGGAAGAAGGGGTGCCCGGTGATCTCCAGGGCCCGGGGCGCGCCGTCGCCGTCCCAGGCGCTCAGCTTCAGTGAGCCCTGGTTGGCCGCGTTCATGAAGGTGTCGGTCAGCCCGTAGTCGCAGTGGAAGATCTCCTCGACCTCGGTCGTGCCGTAGATGCCGGCGAGCCGGGAGTTCTCCTTGACAGTCAATGGAGCCTTCTCTCCGCGGAAGGAGCACTTCAGCGGCGTGACGAGAGGCATCAGCTTCTCGGGGTCCTCGTCGACGCCCTCTGCCTCCGGGAGGTGGAGCACGTTCTGGGCGTGTTCGATCAGGGCGCTGAAGAATCCGCCGCAGGTGCCCAGGAAGGGCAGCCCGTTCTCACGGGCGTGGCGCACGGCGACGTGCACGCCCTTCTGGTTGAAGTACGGGGCTCCCGGCACGACCCATATGCCGTCGAAGCCGTCGACAACCGAGGCGTCGTGTATGTCGGTGGTCGGTATCCATTCGGTGGTCAGGTCCCATTGCTCACGCATCGCGTCGATCCTGGGGTGGGACGGCTCGTCGTGATTGCCGCGGTCTCCCACCAGGGCAAGGCGTGGCTGTGCAGAGACTGACATCGTTTTCCCTTCAACGGTTCAGGAGGGCGAATCCGTCTCGCCTGTGACGGTTCCAGCCCAAGTGGCGCGGCAGAACGCGTGCCGTGCGTTCCGCTGCGCGGGTGTGGTCGTGCCTGGGGTGATGTCAGGACCGTGCCGCCACGCACGGGTCCCGTGAGGAAGGAAAGGTGGGGAACTACCGCCGTGTGGACGGCTGGGCTGTGAGTTGTTGCCTACTGGATGTGCGCATGTCTGCCAGCCCCCTGGTGTGCCCCGTGTGGGAGCCCTCTGCAGGCCCCCCGTGCTGCTTCTCGCTCAATTTATCGATGGCGGTCAAAGTATTCGAGGGTTTCCGGGTCGGCCTGGAAACGATCACGCCATCTCTGTCGTTCGACGGGACTGCCGCTGCGCCGGCTGTCAGCGGCGGTAAGGAGGCGCTCTGACCAGCCGTGTCGGTGGCACTCCGGTGCCTGTGGATCGGAGGGGGTGGGGGAGTCCCGCTCGACGGTGATCCGTCACCGTGAGTACTGCCGTGCACGCCAGTGCGGTGAACGGAACCTCGCGTACCGGATCGTTGGAGGCCGTATGAGTTGGCCGGATCCGGCGCACAAACCCGGCCGTTATTAACAGTGATGACTGTTGATAGCGATGAATGCTGTTTAGTTTGGGCTTGGCTGATGGCCGGCCTGCTCGTCATTCCCCCGTACGACGGCCGGCCACAGCCGCTCCCCGGGACTCCAACCAGTTGCGTTTGAGGAGAAGCAAGTGAACAGCTCCGCCGGCCATCCGCGCCGATGGCAGATCCTGAACATCCTGTGCCTGAGTCTCGTGTTGATCGGCCTGGACACCCTGATCCTGAACCTGGCGCTGCCCAGTATCCAGAAGGACCTGGATGCCACGAGCAGCCAACTGCAGTGGATGGTGGACTCCTACGCACTGGCATTCGGCGGACTGCTGCTCATGGCCGGCGGCTTGTCGGACCGGTTCGGCCGCAAGAGGCTTCTCTCCGTCGGTCTGGGTGCCTTCGCCCTGACCAGCCTGGGCGCCGCGTTCGCCTCCAACGCCGAGATGCTGATCACTTTCCGGGCCCTCATGGGCATCTCGGCGGCGCTGATGATGCCCGCCACCCTTGCCATCATCAAGGATGTCTTCCCGCGCGAGGAGCAGGGCAAGGCGATCGGCATCTGGTCGGGCGCAGCCGCGGTCGGCGTGCCGCTGGGCCCGCTCGTCAGTGGTTTGCTGCTCGAACACTTCTGGTGGGGATCGATGTTCCTCATCAACGTCCCCCTCGCGGCCATCGCCCTGATCGGCGGAGCCAAGCTCATCCCCGAGTCCAAGGCCGAAGGCCACCCCGGACTGGACCTCGTCGGCGCCCTTCTCTCGGTGGCGGGGCTGGTCGCAATCGTCTACGGCCTGGTCGAAGCCCCGCACAACGGGTGGGGCGACATCATCACCCTCGGCTCGCTGTTCCTCGGCGTGGTGCTGATGGTCGCCTTCGTTCTGTGGGAACGGAAGACGGCCCATCCGATGCTCGACGTCGGCCTGTTCCTGAACGCTCGCTACGGCGGGGGCGCCCTGGCCATCGCTTGCACCTCCTTCGGCCTCTACAGCGGCCTGTATCTCCTCACCCAGTACCTGCAGTCGGTGCTCGAACTCGACCCCCTGGGCGCGGGCCTGCGCATGCTCGCCATCGGCACGATGATGGTCGGCGCGCCGCTGTCCGCGAAGCTGGTGGAGCGCACAGGGTTGAAGACGACGGTGGTGGTCGGCCTGCTGCTGTGTGCTGCAGGACTCGGTGTCCTGGCCGGGCTCAGCGTCGACGACGAGGCGCAGGCACTGATCGGCTTGGCCGTGTTCGGCCTGGGCATGGGTATCGCGCTGCCCGCCGCCGTGGATGCCATTCTGGTGGTCTCCGCCGCCCGTCAGGCGGGCGCCGGGTCGGCCGTCGCCGATGTCGGTATGCAGGTGGGCGGTGCGCTGGGCATCGCGATCAGCGGCAGTGTGATCGCCACGCTGTACCGTGGCGACCTGCCGCAGGCGGCTCAGCTGCCTGGTGAGGCCGGAGAAGCGGTACACGAATCCCTGGCCGGTGCTTCCGCGGTGGCCCAGCAACTCGGCGGCGACACGGGCCGGCGCGTGCTGGACGCGGCGCAGCAGTCCTTCGTGGGCGGGTTCACCGGCACGCTGCTGATCGCCGTGGGTGTCGCGGCGGTCGGTGCTCTGGCCGCCGCGTTCATTCTGCCCCGAGCCCGAGTTGCCGACGAGGACGGCACAGCCGAGTCCGAAGCCGCCGCCCCCAGTGACAGCGCCGACGCCGCCGCCACGTCCTGACGACCGGGG
This sequence comes from Streptomyces sp. NPDC093065, assembly GCF_044754585.1. Classification (NCBI taxonomy): domain Bacteria; kingdom Bacillati; phylum Actinomycetota; class Actinomycetes; order Kitasatosporales; family Streptomycetaceae; genus Streptomyces; species Streptomyces sp. NPDC093065. Next base: position 262,456 of record NZ_JBIVPJ010000005.1, read on the forward strand.
AGCGGACAGTGCGTAGGATCGACTCCACAGCCCGGCCCGCGGGTGAGAGGGAGGTGGCGATGGCCCGGCCATCGAAGCTCAGGGTAGCGGTCAGTGATCCTGACCAGTGGCTCAGCGAACGCGAGCGGGCACAGATGCTGGCACCGAAGCTGCGGGCCTTGGCTGACGAGACGCGACTGACGCTGATCCTGCTCATCGCGCAACGTCCCCGCACCGTCAAGGAACTGCAGGAGGCCACCGGCTTGAGCCAGACGCTGGTCAGCCATCACCTGGCCCCGCTGCGTGAACAGAACCTCGTAGAGGCGATTCCCAAGGGCCGCAGCAATCAGTACGTGATGTGCTGTCAGACGTTGGCCGAGCCGTTGCGCATGTTCGCCAGCCTTGCCGCCATGGATCCTGAGACGGTTGCGGCTTGCCTTCAGACGGGGGCCGGACAGCCGGCTGCGGCGCAGGGCGCCTGAGCCCGCCTCTCGCCACAGGGGGCCGTGTTCCACGCGTCTGCGTGGAACACGGCCCCCTGTGGCGTGCCGCCCCTGCTACTGCTGCAGATCGTTCTGGAAGCGGTCCCGGATGTCGAGCGTGCTGAGGGCGTTGGTCGCGCGGGGCGGGATCGCGCCCGTGCGAGGCAGCGTCTTGATACAGATCAGGTGCGGGCCGGGAGCGGCCTGGGCTCGCAGCATCGCGGCCCGCACGTCCTCCTCCCGGTCACAGACGGCCGCGTCGGTGTATCCGGCGGCCTTCGCCATCTCGGGGAACGAGGTCGTCGCCGAGGTTGTCGCCTGTCCGCCCGTCGACTCGTGCACCCGGTTGTCGAGTACGACATGGATCAGGTTGGCAGGCGCCTCGCTGCCGATCATCGACAGGGCGCCCAGGTGCATCAGCAGGGCTCCGTCTCCGTCCAGGACCACCACGGTCCGCTCCGGTTGGGTCAGCGCCACGCCGAGGCCGATGGAGGAGGCGTGGCCCATGGAGCCCTGCATGTAGAAGGTGCTGGGCGTGTCGGCCACGGCGAAGGTGTCACGGCCGGTGAATCCGGTGGTGGCGACGACGGCCGCCTGCGGCGCGGCAGAGGTGACGATGCGGATGGCTTCCGCGGCGGGCAGTCCCTCGGTGTGAGGGGAGTTGGCCGCCGCGGCCTTGCCGATGGCGCCGCGTTCAACCAGCACGAACGGCGCCCGCTGCTCGGCGAGGTCCTTTTCCGCCTTCTCCAGGACCGCGGAGAACTCCTCGACCCCGTCCTGCGCGTACAAGGTGTGGTGCGGGGTGTCGACGCTGTCGAGAAGGCCGGGAGTCGCCGGCCCCATCACGGCGTGCTGGGGTTCGTCCGTTGCGGGGTCGGGCCAGCCCCGCAGGCTGGTGAAGGTCAGGATCGGCAGCTGGTAGGTCATCACCAGGGAAGTGAGCGGATTGATGAGGTTGCCCAGACCGGAGTTCTGCAGCATCACGTAGGCGCGCTGCCCGCCCAGGGCGGCGCCGGCGGCCACGGCGAGCGCGCTGCCCTCGTTCGGGGCGGGTACGTAGCGACCGGGCTCGGTGCTCAGGTGCGCGATCGGTCCACCGAAGTGGGAACAGGGAACGCCGCTGGCGAGGGTGAAGCCGCGGTCGGCCAGGAGGTCGCAGAATTCTTGTGCCGTGATCATGGACGGGGCAGCTCCGTTTCGGGGGTGGTGGACGGCGTGACGGGCATCTCCTGGCCCGCTGCGGGCGCGCTGCGGGCGCGGCGTCGCATCTTGATGCCCTCGATGATGATGGGAATGCCGGAGATGAGCACGATGCCGATGACGATGCCTTCGATGTTGTCGCGGACGAAGGCGACTTGGCCCAGGTAGTAGCCGACGAGAGTCAGGCTGACCGACCACAGCACCGCACCGATCACGTTGAACAGGAAGAACGTGCGGTACGTCATGCGCCCGATGCCGGCGGTGATGGGGATGAAGGTACGGAAGACCGGTATGAAGCGGGCCATCACCAGGGCCTTGGGACCGTGCTTGAGCATGAACTGCTGGGCCCGCTCGGCATTTTCCTGTTTGAAGAAGCGGGAGTTGGGGCGGCGGAAGAGAGCCCCGCCCACTTTGCGGCCGAAGGCGTAGCCGAACTGGTCGCCCAGGACGGCGGCTGCGGCGATGGCGAGCATGACCAGCCACAGGGGCTGGTGGAGGAACTGGTCGTTGGCCACAAGCAGCCCCGCCGTGAACAGCAGCGAGTCGCCGGGCAGGAAGAAGCAGACGATCAGGCCGGATTCGGCGAAGACGGTGGCCATGATGCCCAGCAGACCGAAGCCGGAGATCAGGGCCTCGGCGTCGAGCAAGGGTGATGAGGCGAGGTTTTGCACGCGTGCCCCCAGGACGGTGGTGCGAATGAGCGGACATGCCGCCTGCCGGCCCCGTCGCGGGACCGGCAGGCGGGCGGGGTTGATCAGCCGGCGGCCCAGTCGGGCCGCTGGTCGATGCGTACGACGGCGCAAGTGATGGACACCCCGCCGCCATGGGCGACGATCAATACGTGGTCGCCCGGGCCGACCTGCCCGGTCTCCACCAGGTGCGTCAGGCCTACGATCTGGTCGTTGACCGTCATGTGGCCCAGGTTGCGACCGAAGTCGAGCAGGCCCTGGTCGGGGGAGAGGCCCATGGGGTCGAGGATGACCTTCAGGTAGCTCTCCTGGCCGGTGAACACGTGGCAGACCCTGGTGACGTCGCCCGGTTCCAGGCCGGCTTCGGCCAGGGTGCGCAGGGCGATCTCCGTGCGCAGCTCGCCCTGACGGCGCACGACCTCGGCGACGGTCTCCTCCAGCCCGCCGGCGGCGGCCAGACGCTCCTTGAAGTCCATGCCGCGGCCGACCGTCAGCGACGGGGGGAAGAGCGGTTCCGTACCACGGTACTGCTCCTCGACCTCCGCCGTGGAGCCGGTGTTGATGGACAGGAGGCTCGCGAAGCCCTCGGACTTCGACAGCAGGATCGCACTGCCCCCGTCACCGAGCACCCCGTTCTGGATGCCGAAGGCCCACCGGTTGAAGTTGGGGGTTCCGACGTTGTCGGCGCCGGTGAGCAGAGCGGCGCTGCGTTCGGGTACGGCCTGGAGGTAGCAGGCGGCCAGCTCCAGTGAGCCGATCAGTCCGCTGCACGCCTGCCAGACACGGAAGGAGGGCACGTCGCGGTCGGTCAGGTGACGCAGGATGTAGTGCTGTGGGGACCAGCCTTCGGGGCCCTGTTCGTGCCCGCAGGCGTGGATGTGGAAGTCGATGTCGTGCGGGTGCAGCGCGGAGCGTTCCATGGCCTGCCGGGCAGCGGCGACCGCCATGTCCGGAGCGGGCATGTCGTCGGCGACGGCGGCGCCGGTCCATCCGTAGAACTCGTAGTCGTCGGCGTCGTACAGACCCAGCGCGACGGCCTTTCGGGCGTCGACGATCTCGGGGATGTACGTGCCCAGCCCGGCGATGCGGATGTCAGTGGTCTTCATGAAGTCGGTCCTCGTCCCTCGCTCGGTCAGGCCGAGGCGTCTGCGGAGTTCAGTTCGTTGGCCAGGGCTTGGGCGACGGTGGTGATGGTGCCGTCCTTGAGGAGTTGCACCATGGGGAGTTTGACCTGGTAGCGGCGTTCGACGCGGTTGCGGAGTTCGACGGCCATGAGGGAGTCCATGCCGAGCCGGTTCAGCGGCCGGTTGATGTTGACCCGTTCGGGCCGCAGCCCCATCACGACGGCGACCTCATGCTTGAGGAAGTCGAGGAGCTCGTCCGTGGGAGGCGTCTGCGCTGCTTCGGAGGCTTGTGAGGTGTCGGCATCGGGCAGGGACGGTTCAGCGGCCGCCGGGGCCGTGCTTTCGTGGCTGGCCTCGACGGATGCGACCTCGGCCACCGGAGGTGCACTGCCCGCCGCCGCAGCTACCGCGGAGTCGTCCGCCTTGGTGCCGGACTCCTCCTCGACCGGCTCCAGCTCGTTGGCCAGGGCTTGGGCGACGGTGGTGATGGTGCCGTCCTTGAGGAGTTGCACCATGGGGAGTTTGACCTGGTAGCGGCGTTCGACGCGGTTGCGGAGTTCGACGGCCATGAGGGAGTCCATGCCGAGCCGGTTCAGCGGCCGGTTGACGTTGACCCGTTCGGGCCGCAGTCCCATCACGACCGCAACCTCCTGCTTGAGGAAGTCGAGCAGTTCGCTGCTGGGTGCTGCTTGTACAGGAGCAGTGGCCTGCGGTGCGATCTGGGCAGTAGCTGGGGGCGCGGCGAGCGCCGCAGAGGCGGGCGGAGCCCCGGCTGGCGCGGATGCGACACGACGGGACACGTCAGGATCGGCGACCTGGGACGACGGGCGGGGTTTGGCGTCCTGCTTCTCAGAAGCGGGAGCCGGATACGCCGACTGATCGCTGTTGGTGAGGTGCTGCACCAGAGGGGCAGCAGCGGCGCTCGGGTAGGCGTGGGCCCAAGCCCGCCAGTCCGCTGGCAACACCGCCGTGTGGAGCCTGCCTTCGGCCAGGATCCTGCCCAGCATCGATAGGCCGTCGTCCGGGCTGAACGAGGTCATGCCGTGCGGCAGCAGCGTGCGCTCCTCCTCCTGTTCCTTGCGCGCCACCATTCCGACGCTGTCCCAGAATCCCCAGTTGACGACTGTGCCGGAGAGGCCCTGGGCGTGCCGGTGGTGCGCCAGCGCATCGAGGAACGCATTCCCTGCCGCGTACCCGCCCAGCATCGGGGAGCTGAGGAGTGCGGAGCCGGAAGAGAACAGGACGAACGCCTCGACCGACTCCTCGCGCAGCAGCCGGTGCAGATTCCACGCCCCAGAGACCTTCGCCGCCAGGACTCGATCCATCTCGGCGCCGCTCATGTCACTGAGCAGGGTGTAGTCGATGACCCCGGCCGCGTGGAACACCCCACGCACAGGCGGCATCCCCGCGCGGCGTCGCGACTCCAGCATCGCCCGCATGGCCGGGGCGTCGGCGACGTCCACAGCCTTGTACGCCACGTTCACCCCGCGCTCGCGCAGTTGCCGGAGCACGGCGACGGCGGCGGCCTGCGGATGAGATTCGTTCACTACCGCGTGCTGCTCGGGCAGGGCACTGCGGCCGGTGAGCAGCAGGTGGCGGGCGCCCTGGTCGGCCAGCCACAGAGCCAGCTGTCCGCCGATGCCGCCCGCACCTCCGGTGACCAGGTAGGTACCGTCGGCGTGAACGGTGACTGAGCGGCCGCGTGGGCCGTCGGCCGTGACGGATGGCTGGCCGAAGGACAGCACGATCTTGCCGGTGTGCCGGGCCTGGGCGATCAACCGGAAGGCGTCGGCGGCCTTCTCGACCGGGTACACGGTGTGCGGCAGTGCCTCCAGCGCGCCCTCGTCGACCAGGGCGGCAGCGGCCCGCAGCACACGTCCAGCGCGTTCAGGCGCGTGTTGGATCATGTGCACGACGTCGATGGCGTGGAAGGAAAGGTTGCGGGCGAAGGCGCCCAGCGGCAAAGCGTTGTTGTCGAGGATGTCGCGTTTGCTGAGTTCCAGGTAGTGCCCGTACGGGGCCATCAGGGACAGGTTCGCCTCGATGGCGTCCCCGGCCAGGGTGTTGCAGATGACGTCGAAGCCCTCTGCGACAGCCGGCTTGAAGGCGTCGGCGAAGGCAAGGCTTCGGGAGTCGGCGACCTGTTCGACACCGAGCTCGGTCAGCAGCTGCCGCTTGGCGTCACTGCCGGCGGTGGCGAAGACGCGGGCTCCCTTCCAGCGGGCGACGTTCAGCGCGGCCCGGCCGGTGCCGCCGGTGGCGGTGTGGATGAGTATCTTCTGGCCCCGTTCGAGGCCGGCCATGTCGTGCAGTGCGTGATAGGCGGTGAGGTATGCGGCCGGCAGTGTCGCGGCCTCGGCTGCGGTCAGCCTGGCCGGCTTGGGTGCCGTGAGGCAGGCGCGGGTGACGACCTCGGAGGCCAAGGCCCCTTCGGCGAAGGCGATGACCTCGTCGCCCACGGCGATGTCGGTCACGCCGGAGCCGGTCTCGCTGACCGTGCCGGCGCACTCCCAGCCCATCACGGGCGGCCTGTCGTCCTGTCCGGGATACATGCCCAGGCTCAGGAGCACGTCGCGGTAGTTGACCCCGGCGTGGCTGACCTGGATACGGACTTCGTCCGTGGCGAGGCCGCGCCCGGGCGCCGCGGTCAGCTGCAGGTCGTCGATGACGCCGGGTGCGGGCAGTGACAGCGCCTGCGGCGGAGGGGCGGCGGCCGCCGCGGGGCGCAGCCGGGCTGCCAGGCGCCGGCCGTTGCGCCACGCGACCTGATTCTCCTGGTCGGGGTGGAGCAGTTGCTCCACCAAGGCGGGCAGACTGGCCGGGGAACGATCGAGGTCGACCAGGCGAGGGTTCAGTGCGGGTGCCTCGGCAGCCAGCGTGCGGCCCAGCCCCCACGGCATGGCCTGGAAGGGATGGCTTACCCGCTCCCCCGTTCCGGTGGCCTGGGCGAGTTGGGTGACCAGCCACAGCGGGGGGTGGCCGAGCGGTTCCTTCTCCAGGGACCTGGTCAGGTGCAGGATGCTGTGCGCGGCGAGCACCTGGGTGCGGTGGATCTCGGTGGGTGTGGCGTCCAGGCCGGTCTGGGCGTCAAGGGCCCACAGGTGGATGATGCCGCGGCAGGCACCGTAGCGGGCGACATCGGCCAGGACCTCGCGGTAGTGCTCTACCTTGGCGGGGTCGATGCGGTAGCGGTCGCCGCCCCCGGCCAGCTGGCCCGCGCCGGCGGTGACGGCGACGACGCGCTGGCCGCGGCCGTTCAGTTCACGCACCAGGGCGCGCCCGGTGGGCCCACTGTCGGTCAACAGCAACCAGAAGCCGTCGGGGTCAGTGGTGCCCGTGGCCGGGGTGGGAAGGGGAGCTTCGTCCCAGGTGAGTGTGTGCAGCCAGGTGTCGTGGTCGCCGCCGGCCGGGACGGCCGGGGAGCCGGGGGTGCGGGATGGCGTCACGGAATCCTCGGGACGGGGGTTGAGCAGGGCGGGAGCGTGGCCGGCCAGGTATTGCAGGCGCAGTCCGCGCATCTGGGCGATCAGACGGCCGTCGTTGGCGCGGATGTCGATGTCGGCGGTGAACGAGTCCTCGCGCGGGGACGGCAGCAGCCTGGCGTGGCTGAACAAGGAGGCGGGCGGCTGCTGGTAGAAGCGGACCTCGTCGATGCCGCCGAGGACGAAGACGCCTTCGTCACCGGGGGCAGTCAGCTCACGGGCAGCGGCCATGGCGTGTCCGCTCGCGTCCAGGAGAGCCGGGTGGAAGTGGTGGTGGGCGAGTCCGTCGACGAGCGCGGCCGGGCAGGACAGCTGAGCGAGGACCTCGCCGTCGGCGCGCCACAGTTCGGTGATGCCCTGGAAGGTGCCGTTCCACTGGTTGCCGCGGGCGGCGTTCCACGCGTAGAAGTCGCCGGCGTCCTGGTGCTGGGGCAGGCGGGCACGAATGGACTGGAGCGACTCGCCCGGTCGGGGAGTGTCGCCGGCCACCGCGCGAGCAGTGGCTTCGGTGTGCAACACCCAGTCGTCGGTGGCGGATTCCCGGCTGAGGATGCGGCAGTGCAGTGAGGAGTCCGGGCGCGCAGTGACAGTGACCTGGACCTCTGGTGCGGGCCCGTCCTCGTCGAGGAAGAGGGCCCGGTGGTAGTGCACCTCGCTCACCGACAGCGCTCCGGATCCCAGTTCGGTGCGTGCGGCGGCGCTGACGAGCTCCAGGTGGGCGGTCCCCGGCAGGATGATGGTGTCCTGGATGCAGTGGTCGCGCAGGTAGGGGTGGTCAGCGAGCCGCAGTGCGCCTTGCCAGATACGGGTCGTGCCCTCGGTGGGTGACGGCTTGCCGAGCAGCGGGTGCGTCGCGTGCTCCCTACTCGTGGCGGGCTCGGCAGGCGCCGCGGTGGCGGCCGCGGGACGGGCTGGGGCGGGGCTGATCCAGTGGCGGGTGCGCTGCCAGGGATACGTGGGCAAGGCCACGTAGCTCCCGTCGGCGGTCAGCTTGCCGAGGTCGAGACGGGCACCGGCTGTGTGCAGGGCGGCCGCGGAGGTGAGCAGGGAGCCGCGTTCGTCCGAGTGCCTGCGCAGGCTGCCGACCGCGGTGGTGTCGGCGCCGGTGGCCATGCGGCTGGTCTCGCGGATTCCTGACACGAGCAGCGGATGAGGACTGACTTCGACGAACACGGTGTCGCCGAGGTCGAGCTGCCCCTGTACCGCGCCGACGAAGTCGACCGGTTGGCGGATGTTGCGCACCCAGTACTCGGCGTTCATGCCGGAGCCGTCGATGACCTCGTTCAGCAGGGTGGAGTGCAAGGGGATGGTGCCTGCCCGCGGTGTGAGGTGGGACAGCTCGGAGAGCAGGTCCTCCTGAAGAGCGTCCATCTGCGGGCAGTGCGACGCGAAGTCCACGTTGACCCGCCGGTTGTCGACACCGCGCGCGTCGAGGCCGGCCAGTACCTGGTCGAGAGCCTCACCATCACCGGACAGGAGGGTGGAGGTGGGGCTGTTGATGGCGGCTACGGCCACCGTGTCCTCGTGACCGACCAGCGCTGCCGCTGCCTCGTCGGAGGGAAGAGCGACCCAGGCCATGGTGCCACGGCCGGACAGGCGCTTGGCCAGTCGGCTGCGGCGGCAGATCACCGCGGCGGCGTCAGCGAGCGACAGAGCGCCGGCGATGTAAGCGGCGGCGGACTCACCCATGCTGTGGCCGATGACCACGTCCGGTTCGATGCCCCAGGAGCGCCAGAGTTCGGCCAGGGCGATCTCCATGGCCCAGAGGGTGGGCTGGATGACGTCGAGTTCCTTGAGCCGCTTTTCGTCCGCCGAGCGCAGCAGCTCGATGACCGACCAGCCGTTCTCCGTCCTGATGGCGTCGTCGCAGTCCCGCATGGCCTGGTGGAAGACCGGCTCGGTGTCCAGGAGCTCGCGGCCCATGCCTGGCCACTGCGAGCCCTGTCCGGGGAACACGAACGCGACCCGTGGCGTCGCGTCGGAGTCGGTGTAGTCGCTGAAGGACAGGCCGGGCTCGTTGTCGCCGTCGGCGAACCCCCGCAACGCGGCGGCGGCCTCGGCGTGGCTCTCGACGGGAAGGGCGAGGCGGGCATCGTGAGCGGTACGGCGCAGCGCCGCGGAGTGGGCGATGTCCCGCAGCTTCTGGCGCGCGCCGGGGCCTTCGAGGTGGTCGGCCATGCTGCGGGCTGCTTCGGACAGGGCTTCGGGGCTGAGCGCGGACAACACCAGCAGCTCGCTGGGCGCGTCCGGCTCTGTGTCCCGGGCGGTGGTGCGCGGCTCGGGGGCGGCTTCGAGGACAAGGTGGGCGTTGGTTCCGGAGAAGCCGAAGCTGGAGACCCCGGCGATGGCGGGCCGGTCCCGCTGCGGCAGAGGGGTGGCGTGGGTGGGTACGGCGAGTGGCAGGTTGGCCCAGTCGACGGCGGGGTTGGGGTTCTTCAGGTGCAGGTTGGGCGGGATCGTCTTGTTTTCCAGGCACAGCACGGCCTTGATGAGACCGGCGATTCCGGCGGCTGCCTCGGCGTGGCCGATGTTGGTCTTCACTGAGCCGACCAGGCAGCGATCGTCCGAGGCCCGGGTGCCGACGATGTCGGCCAGGGCCTGCAGTTCGACCGGGTCGCCGACGCTGGTGCCGGTGCCGTGGGCCTCGATGTAGTCGATGTCGGCCGGGTCCACGGCGGCGTTGGCGTAGGCGCGGCGCAGCACGTCACGTTGGCCCTCGACGGCGGGCGTGACCAGGTAGCCACTGCTCTGGCCGTCGTTGCCGACGGCGGACCCGCGGATGACCGCCCGGATGCGGTCGCCGTCGGCGAGAGCGGCCGACAGCGGCTTGAGGATGACGGCCCCGATGCCGTCGCTGCGGACGAAGCCGTCGCCCGAGGCGTCGGCGAACTTGCAGCGGCCGTCGGAGGCGAGCATGCCGGCGCCCGAGTAGACGACCCCCTCTTCCGGCAGGAGTACGAGGTTGACCCCGCCGGCGATCGCCAGGGGGCACTCGCCGAGCCGGATTGCCTGGACGGCGTTGTGGACGGCCACGAGCGCGGAGGAGCAGGCGGTGTCGACGGTGAAGCTGGGTCCCCGCAGGTCGAATGCGTAGGACAGACGGCCGGAGGTGATGGCGCGGGCGGCCGCACCGGTCATGGCATACAGGTCGAGCTGATCGCGGTCGTCGTACTGCAGATGCCAGTAGTCACCGCCCAGCTGGCCGATGAAAACGCCCGTGTCGGTGCCCGCGATGCGGGGCAGGGGCTGACCCGCGTCTTCGAGGGCTTCATAGGCGACCTCCAGGAGGAGCCGCTGCTGGGGGTCCATGCGGTCGGCCTCCCGGGGGGAGATGCCGAAGAATTCCGCGTCGAAGGCGTCGATGTCGTGGAGCAAGCCGCCCCACCGGCTCACCGTGCGGCCGGGCGTGCGGGGCGTGGGGTCGTAGACGGCGTCGACGTCGTAGCGGTCCGGCGGGATGTCCGTGATGGCGTCGCGGCCCTGGAGCAGCATGTCCCAGAGTTGTTCAAGGCTGGTGGCGTCGGCGAACCGTCCGGCCATGCCGATGATGGCGATCGGTTCACTGGCAGTCCCAGCCGCGCGGGTGGAGTCGTGAGGCATGAATGTCCTTCCGGGCATGACGAAGCCGTTCACTGGTGAAGCAGCACGGAAGGATCTGCGGTGCGGGCGCGGCAGACCGGCAGCTGGGCCGGTCCGGTGGCGGGCGATCGCACCGAGGACAGAACGAGAGTGAGGCGGGAAGGATCCGGTCCGTCGGCTGAGCGGTCATGTGCGGGGCGAGCGCACTTGACCGTTCACGGGCCGGGCGCGGCTATCGGCACAGCCGCTGCTTCCCGATGCCGCTGTGGCACTGGGCGGTTGCCCTGGTGCCGCTACCCCCGCTGTTTCGACATGTATCGAGATTGACCCGGCGTGGGTCGCCCGCGCAACGCGGCGCGAGGTGACGCTCGTCACACCGCGGCAGGCTGTGGCGTGAGGTTGACATTCATCGAAGCAGGAGTGAAGGTGGAACTCTGATTCGTTGTTTATCTATATAGGCGGTTGTGATGCGCTTGCTTCGCGTCGCCCTCCGAGCCGCCGCGACAGGAGCCGCTTGCGATGAGTGATTCCATCGGCCTCGACGCTGAGCAGACCGGCTCTTGCTGTGCCGCGATCGCTGAATTTCGGCGGCGGGCTGCGGAGCGCAGCGAACAAGACAAGCAGGCGGACACCGCAGAGGATCTCGCGGCTTCCTCGTCCGATCCCACGCGAGATGCCTGACTGCCGCCCTTCCCTTCGTGAAAGGACACCGCACAGTGGTTGACCTCGGCTCCGACCGCCTCCCAGTCGCCGTGATCGGCGCCGGCCCCGTCGGGCTGGCTGCTGCCGCGCACCTGGCCGAACGCAGCGTCCCCTTCGTCGTCCTGGAAGCCGGAGACGCTGCGGCGACAGCCGTGCAGGCCTGGTCCCACATCCAGCTCTTCAGCCCATGGGAGTTCAACACCGATCCCGCTGCCCGCCGACTGCTCGCGGCCGCCGGCTGGGAGGAGCCTGACGCGTCTGCCCTGCCTACGGGCGGGGATCTCGTCAAGCAGTACCTCCAGCCGCTGGCCGAGCTTCCCGCGCTGGCTTCCCACATCCGCTACGACGCCGAGGTCACCGCCATCAGCAGGCTGGGCATCGACCGTCTGCGCACCGCCGACCGGGACACGGCCCCGTTCGTCCTGCGCCTGGCCGACGGTGAGGAAGTGCTGGCGCGCGCCGTCATCGACGCCTCGGGCACCTGGCGTCAGCCGAACCACATCGGCGCGAACGGCCTGCCCGCCCACGGCGAGCAGGACGCCGCCGCCTGGATCAACCACGGCCTGCCCGACGTGTTCGGAGCGGACCGCGACCAGCACGCCGGCCGTCACACCGTCGTGGTCGGCGCCGGCCACTCGGCAGCCAACACTCTGCTGGCCCTGGCCGAGCTGGCCGACACCGCACCGGGCACCACCATCACCTGGGCCATCCGCGGCGCCGACCCGGCCGGCTCCTTCGGCGGTGGCAGTGACGACGAGCTGCCCGCACGAGGCGCCATCGGCTCCGGCCTGAAGATGCTCGTGGAAACCGGCCGCGTGACTCTTGCCGCCAACTTCCGCACCCACGCCGTCCGCCGCCTGGGCGACGACCCCTCGCGCGACCAGGTGGAGCTCGTCTCCCGGGACCTGGACGGCACCGAGCGAAGCCTTACCGCCGACCGGGTCGTCGCGGCCACCGGCTTCAGGCCCGACTACCGCATCGTCGACGAGCTGCGCCTGGAGCTCGACCCGATCATGTCCGCGCCCCGCGCCCTCGCCCCGCTCATCGACCCCAACCAGCACTCCTGCGGAACCGTCACCCCGCACGGCTACCGCGAACTGGCCCACTCCGAACCGGGCTACTACACCGTCGGCATGAAGAGCTACGGCCGGGCTCCGACCTTCCTCATGCTCACCGGTTACGAGCAGGTTCGCTCCATCGCCGCCGCGCTGGCCGGTGACTTCGAAGCGGCTCAGTCGGTCGAACTGCAGCTGCCCGAGACCGGAGTGTGCTCGGTGACTGCCGGGGGAGAGGCCCTCGCCCTGCGTCTCGGGTTGACCAAGGATCAGCACGAGCAGCTTCTCCACGTCACAGCGAAGCATCTGGGCACGTCGGCCACGGCTTCGGACGCCGTGCTGTCCGCCGCGACGGAACTCGGCATCGACCACACCGCGGCCCTGCAGCTGGCCGCCTACGCCGCCGACATGTTCGACGCGCCCGGCGCCCAAGGCTGCTGAACCGCCCCGACGGGTCGCCCCTCCCCGTCTTGGGGAGAGGCGACCCGTCGGCAGTCGGTCAGGTGGTGCGGTGAACCTTGTGCTGCGCCGCCTGTGCTCTGGGGCGGACCACCAGGAGGTCGATATTCACGTGCGGCGGCCGGGTCACCGCCCACGTCACCACGTCGGCGACATCATCGGCGACCAGCGGGTCCGGAACACCCGCGTAGACGGCGTCCGCCCTGTCCAGGTCACCGCGGTAGCGATTCAGGGAGAACTCCTCGGTGTGGACCATCCCCGGAGCGATCTCGACCACCCGCAAGGCCTCCCCGCACACCTCCAGACGCAGAGTCTCGGCCAGTACGTGGGCGCCGTGCTTGGCGGCGCTGTAACCGCCCCCTCCTTCGTAGCAGGTGAACGACGCGGTGGACGAGATCACGACCACCACCCCGTCACCAGAGGCTCTCAGAGCCGGCAGCAGGGCCTGGGTCATGTGCAGGGCGCCGACGACATTCACCTCGTACATCGACCGCCAGTCACCAGGATCGGCGTTCTCGATGTGCTCCGTTCCGTAGGCCCCACCCGCATTGTTGACCAGCACGTCACACGCCCGAAACTGGGCGGCGAAGGCGAGGACGGCCTCCCGGTCGGTCACGTCCAGGGGAAACACCTGGACCGTTCCCCCGTCGTTTCTGATCTCCTTGGCGACGGCCTCCAGGCGGTCGGCCCGGCGGGCTGTCAGGACGACCTCGAATCCCTCGCGAGCCAGCGCCCGCGCCGTTGCCGCCCCGATGCCGCTACTGGCTCCGGTGACGACGGCCGTCCTCGTGCGAGCTGCCCGTGTATCGGCGGTACGCATGCTTGTCGTGCCCCCAGTGCTGATTAGATGCTCATCGAATCAATCGATCTTGGCAGGAGAGGAAACGAGTGTCAACATAGATGCATGTCGAAGCTAGCGCAGTTGGCGGCCACCGCCTCCGCTCCACCGTGCTGCCCGTCCCTCACGGACCGGGAGCTCACCGATGAGGAGGCCGAGGTCACCGCCGTCATGTTCAAGGCGCTGGGTGATCCGGTGAGGCTGCGGCTGTTCTCCAAGGTTGCTTCCCACCCTGACGGGGAGGCCTGTGTGTGCGACATCGCCGACGTCGGCGTTTCCCAGCCCACGGTCAGCCATCACCTGAAGAAGCTCCGTGAGGCCGGCCTGCTCCTGTCAGAGCGGCGCGGCACCTGGGTCTACTACCGGCTGGCTCCGTCGGTGCTCGCTGCCCTGTCCGGAATTCTTACCGCCCGCGACTGATCCGCGTCTCGGCGTGTCCGTCGCACCTGGTCTGTGCGGCTGAGGTCTGCCGCGCCATGTGATTTCTGCGTGCTGTGCATGCCCCGGCCCGAAGTGGCGCCCCATGCGGCCGGCGGTCCGTCGAGGGAGGTGGCTCACTCTTCGTGCTGCCTGCTCCTGCGTCTGCCCCGGCTGCGCTTCGAGGCGTGTTGGCGTGCCTTGAATCTCCTGAAGGCACCATCAGTAGTCCCCAAGAACTCGCTGCACTTGGGCCCTGGCAAGTGGTTGACACCCGCCATAGATCGACGCCAAGCTAATCCTTAATTCGGCAACAGTCGATATAGCCTAGTCGCGGCCGGCTCCATGCGGCGCCCTCGTGGCCACCACGTTCCCTGGCGCACTGATGCGCCCGGGACCTCCGCACCCTCCAATTCGGCAGTGCCACCTGTCGGGCTGCCCGCTCCCCCCGCCGGTACGGCTGTTCACAGTGCCCTTGCATGAGAGGACTCGCACATGACCAGCACCATCCTCACGACTGCTCAGGCCCACTCCAACAACATCCTGCGAAGCGACGGCGACCGTGCTGCGGAGCCCAACATCTTCCTGGCAGGCGGGAAAGATATTCCCGAGGACCAGCGGATGCACGAGGTGGAACCGCTCACGGATCGGGTCAAACTCAACGTCGAGAACCGCTACGAGCACTTCGAGGCCACGTCAGAAGTGCGAGAGGTCGACGGGCGCTCCCTGCGTGTCTACGGCTGGATCTATCGGACGTACGTAGCCGAGTAGCAGGCCAGTCACGTGAAGGGCGGGGCGAATGTCTTCCAGGAAGGATCCCCTCAGAATGGCGCGCGAGTCGGCCAGTGCTCGGACCAGCGAGTCCGGGCTGCCCATCGAACCGGTCTACGGGCCCGACGCCCTGACGGACTGGGACGCGGCCGACAAACTGGGCGAGCCCGGGACGTACCCCTTCACCCGGGGCGTGTACCCGTCGATGTACACCGGCCGGCCGTGGACGATGCGCCAGTACGCCGGTTTCGGTACGGCGACCGAGTCCAACGCCCGGTACAAGCAGCTGATCGCCAACGGCACCATGGGCCTGTCGGTCGCCTTCGACCTGCCCACCCAGATGGGCCACGACTCCGACGCGCCGATCGCGAGCGGCGAGGTCGGCAAGGTCGGCGTCGCCATCGACTCCATCGACGACATGCGCGTGCTGTTCGGCGGCATCCCGCTGGACAAGGTCTCCACGTCGATGACGATCAACGCCCCGGCCGCCCTGCTGCTCCTGCTCTACCAACTCGTCGCCGAGGAGCAGGGCGTGAGCGCGGACAAGCTCACCGGCACGATCCAGAACGACGTGCTGAAGGAGTACATCGCGCGCGGGACGTACATCTTCCCGCCGAAGCCCTCGCTGCGGCTGATCGCGGACATCTTCAAGTACTGCAGGGCCGAGATCCCGAAGTGGAACACCATCTCGATCTCCGGCTACCACATGGCCGAGGCGGGCGCCTCGCCCGCGCAGGAGATCGCGTTCACCCTCGCGGACGGCATCGAGTACGTGCGCACGGCGGTCGCGGCCGGCATGGACGTGGACGACTTCGCGCCCCGCCTGTCCTTCTTCTTCGTGGCCCGTACGACGATCCTGGAGGAGGTCGCCAAGTTCCGCGCGGCCCGCCGGATCTGGGCACGGGTGATGAGGGAGGAGTTCGGCGCGAAGAACCCCAAGTCGCTGATGCTGCGCTTCCACACCCAGACGGCGGGCGTGCAGCTGACCGCCCAGCAGCCCGAGGTGAACCTGGTCCGGGTCGCCGTGCAGGGCCTGGGCGCGGTCCTCGGCGGCACGCAGTCGCTGCACACCAACTCCTTCGACGAGGCCATCGCGCTGCCGACCGACAAGTCCGCGCGCCTGGCCCTGCGCACCCAGCAGGTGCTCGCCTACGAGACGGACGTGACGGCGACCGTCGACCCCTTCGCCGGCTCCTACGTCGTGGAGAGGATGACCGACGACGTCGAGGCGGCGGCGCTGGAGCTGATGGGCAAGGTCGAGGACCTCGGCGGCGCGGTCAACGCCATCGAGCACGGCTTCCAGAAGAGCGAGATCGAGCGCTCCGCCTACCGGATCGCCCAGGAGACCGACTCCGGCGAGCGGGTCGTGGTCGGCGTCAACCGCTTCCAGCTCGACGCGGAGGAGCCCTACGAGCCGCTGCGCGTCGACCCGGCCATCGAGGCCCAGCAGGCGGAGCGCCTGGCCGGGCTCCGCGCGGAGCGCGACCAGCCGGCGGTGGACTCGGCACTGGCGGCCCTGAAGAAGGCGGCCGAGGGCGAGGACAACGTCCTGTACCCGATGAAGGACGCGCTGCGCGCCCGCGCGACGGTCGGCGAGGTGTGCAACGCGCTGCGGGAGGTCTGGGGAACCTACACGCCTTCCGATGGTTAGGACGGGCGGCCCAATCCGTGCCTCAGTGTTAGGAGTTCATTGATGCGGTTGTTACCGCTGCGGGTTGTCGTGGCCAAACCCGGCCTCGACGGTCACGATCGGGGGGCGAAGGTTGTCGCACGAGCTCTGCGCGATGCCGGTGTGGAAGTCATCTACACGGGTTTGCACCAGACGCCGGCGCAGATCGTCGCCACGGCAGTCCAGGAAGACGCTGATGGCATCGGACTGTCCGTACTGTCCGGAGCACACATGACCGCGTTTCCGGAAGTCGTGAAGCTGCTCCGGAAGGAGGAGGCATCGAACATTGTCGTCTTCGGGGGCGGCATCATTCCCGAGGACGATGTTGCGAGCCTCCTTGGAGGGGGCGTCGCGGCGCTGTTCACGCCGGGGACTTCGATGGCGACGGTCGTGGACTGGGTGACGAATCATGTGGGCGCGGGCAGACTTCGAGCCGACCGGGTTTGACGCCACCTGCTCCCGCCGGCGGGTAGGCCGGGCTTGCTGAGGCCCCTCTTCCAGCGGAGGGGCCGGCGAAGCTTGCTGAATGCAGGAGTTCAGCTACTGACGACTGCGAGAGCCCTGTCCGGTTCGGCCCGCTCGGCGCGCCCTTGCGCGGCAAGATGGCGCGCGGCGTCCAGGGCCGCCGCGCAGCCGGAGCCGGCGGCGGTGATTGCCTGACGGTACGTGTGATCAACCACGTCTCCGGCACCGAACACACCGGGGATGTTCGTCCTGGTGGAGGGAGAGGCGACCCTCAGGTAGCCCGAGGGGTCCAGCTCCAGCTGTCCGCGGAAGATATCGGTGCGCGGGTCGTGGCCGATGGCGATGAAGAGGCCGGTCGCGGTCAGCTCACGCTTCTCGTTGGTAAGGGTGTCGCGCAGGGTCATGCCGGACAGCATGCCGTTTTCCTCGTGGAGCGCAGCGACCTCGCTGTCGAAGGCGAAGGAGATCTTGTCGTCGGAGACGGCGCGGGTCTGCATGACCTGGGAGGCGCGCAGGGTGGAGCGCCGGTGTACGACGGTGACCGAGCGGGCGAAGCGGGTGAGGAAGGTGGCCTCTTCCATGGCGGTGTCGCCGCCGCCGACGACCACGATGTCGCGGTCCCGGAAGAAGAAGCCATCACAGGTCGCGCACCAGGAGACGCCCCGCCCGGACAGCTCGACCTCCTTGGGTAGGCCGAGCTTGCGGTATCCGGAGCCCGTGGCGACGATCACCGTCCTTGCACGGTGGACGGTACCGGCGGTGTCGGTAACGGACTTGATGTCACCGGCAAAGTCGACGGCGACGATGTCGTCGTCGAGCATGTCGGCGCCGAACCTTTCGGCTTGGGCCCGCATGTTCTCCATGAGCTCGGGGCCTTGGACACCGTCGGGGAATCCGGGGAAGTTCTCGACCTCTGTCGTGGTCGTGAGCGAGCCGCCGACGAAAATCGCACCACCGAAGACCAGGGGCTTGAGGCTGGCGCGGGCAGTGTAGAGCGCGGCGGTGTAGCCGGCCGGGCCCGAGCCGATGATGATGACGTCGCGCACGCTTGTGGTGGTGCTCATGACCGCGGCTCCGGGGCGATCTCCTTGATCAGGCCCTCGACCAGCACCTTGATCTCGTCGCGGATCGGGCGGACGGCCTCGACGCCTTGGCCGGCGGGGTCGTCCAGCGTCCAGTCGAGGTAGCGCTTGCCGGGGAAGACCGGGCAGGTGTCGCCGCATCCCATGGTGATACAGACGTCGGACTCCTGGACCGCGTCCACGGTCAGCATCTTGGGCACCTCGGCGGAGATGTCGATGCCGACCTCACGCATGGCCTCGACGGCGGCCGGGTTGACGCTCTCGCCCGGGTTGGATCCGGCGGAACGGACCTCGACGCGGTCCCCGGCCAGGTGGGTCAGCCACGCGGCCGCCATCTGGGATCGGCCGGTGTTGTGGACACAGACGAACAACACGGAGGGGTTGTCGGACATCAGGGCGTCTCACTTGTCTCGCAACGACATCAGGCGCGAATGACTTCAGCGCCCGGTGGTGTCAGTCACCACTGATGTGAGAGTATCAGTACATGATGACGTCAGTCGACACTGACCTGATTCGGGTTCTGGCGGACCCGCTCAGGCTTCGGATCGTGACCCTGCTCGCCCAGGAGACGCTGTGCACCACCCACCTCGTGGAGGAGACCGGCGCCCGGCAGACCAACCTCTCCAACCACCTGAAAGTGCTGCGTGAGGCCGGGGTCGTGGAGACCGAGCCGTGCGGCCGCTACACGTACTACAAGCTCCGCCCCGACGTCATCGCCTCGCTCGCCGGCCAGTTCGCCGACCTGGCCGAGTCCGCCCGCACCGCCGCCGAGAACAAGAGGGCCTGTCCGTGACCCGCACCGAAGCCCCCGCAACGACCGCGGAGGAGTCTTCCGTCGTCGCGAAGCTGTCGACGCTCGACCGCTTCCTCGCCGTCTGGATTCTCATCGCCATGGCGGTCGGCCTCGGCCTGGGCCGAGCCATCCCGGGCCTGAACGACGCCCTCGCCAAGGTCGAGATCGGCGGCATCTCCCTGCCCATCGCCCTCGGCCTGCTGATCATGATGTATCCGGTCCTGGCCAAGGTCCGCTACGACAAGCTCGACGCCGTCACCGGCGACCGCAGGCTCATGGCCTCGTCTCTGGTAATCAACTGGATCGTCGGCCCGGCGGTGATGTTCGCGCTCGCGTGGATCTTCCTGCCGGACCTGCCCGAGTACCGCACCGGCCTGATCATCGTCGGCCTGGCCCGCTGCATCGCCATGGTCATCATCTGGAACGACCTGGCCTGCGGTGACCGCGAAGCGGCGGCCGTCTTGGTCGCACTGAACTCGGTCTTCCAGGTTCTGGCTTTCGGCCTGCTCGGCTGGTTCTATCTCGACCTGCTGCCCGGCTGGCTCGGCCTGGGCGACGGCGAACACCTGGACATCTCCATGTGGAAGATCGCCCTGAACGTCGTCATCTTCCTCGGCGTTCCACTGCTGGCC
Source organism: Streptomyces sp. NPDC093065 (assembly GCF_044754585.1). Classification (NCBI taxonomy): domain Bacteria; kingdom Bacillati; phylum Actinomycetota; class Actinomycetes; order Kitasatosporales; family Streptomycetaceae; genus Streptomyces; species Streptomyces sp. NPDC093065. Next base: position 281,874 of record NZ_JBIVPJ010000005.1, read on the forward strand.
GGCTTCCTCACCCGGCGCATCGGCGAGAAGAAACTCGGCCGAGAGAAGTACGAGTCCAACTTCCTGCCGAAGGCCGGTCCGTGGGCGCTCTACGGCCTGCTGTTCACGATCGTCATCCTCTTCGCCCTGCAGGGCAAGAGCATCACTTCGCAGCCGCTCGACGTCGCCCGCATAGCGCTTCCCCTGCTGGTGTACTTCGCCGTGATGTGGGCGGGGACCTTCCTGCTGGGCAAGACGATCGGTCTCGCCTACGACCGGACGGCCACCCTCGCCTTCACCGCCGCCGGCAACAACTTCGAACTGGCCATCGCCGTCGCCATCGCCACCTTCGGCGTCACCTCCGGCCAGGCCCTGTCCGGCGTGGTGGGACCGCTGATTGAGGTGCCCGTCCTGATCGGCCTCGTCTATGTCTCGCTGGCCTGGCGCAAGAAGTTCACTCCGTCCGCTCCGACCACCGCGGGCAGGGGCTATTGATGCATTGCCTCACATCCCGCACCGTCCGGTCCACCACGTGCGCGGCGGCACAGGCGGCATGACACAGCACATCGACGTGGTGGTGATCGGCGGCGGCCAGGCAGGACTCGCCGCCGGCTACCACCTGCGTCGCCAGGGCCTTGACTTCGTCGTCCTCGACGCCCAGGCCGCCCCGGGCGGAGCCTGGCAGCACACCTGGGACTCCCTGCACCTGTTCTCCCCGGCCGCCTTCTCCTCCCTTCCCGGACGGCTCATGCCGCCGCAGCCAGGCAAGGAGTACCCAAATGCCGGGCACGTGGTGGCCTACCTGAGCGACTACGAGAAGCGGTACGACCTCCCTGTACAGCGAGCGGTCCGGGTGATCGGCGTGCACGATGACGCCCGGCTGCTGCGAGTGGAGACCGACTCGGGCACGTGGCGCGCACGCGCGGTGATCAGCGCGACCGGCATGTGGTGGCGTCCCTTCCTCCCCGCCGTCCCCGGCCGAGGGGACTTCGAGGGCCGTCAACTGCACACCGTCTCCTACCGCAGGTCGCAGGACTTCGCGGGCCAACGCGTGATCGTCGTCGGAGGCGGCAACTCCGGCGCACAGATCGCCGCCGACCTCGCTCACGACACCGAACTGACCTGGGTTACCCAGCGTCCACCCCGCTACCTTGCCGACGACATCGACGGCCGCGCCCTGTTCGACGCGGCCACCGCCCGCCGCCGCGCCCTCGACGAGGGCCGTACCGACACCGGCGGCGTCGCCTCGCTGGGAGACATCGTCGCCGTACCGCCCGTGCGCGAGGCCCGGGACGCCGGGCGGCTCAAGGCGTCACCCATGTTCGCCCGCCTCGTCCGTGACGGCGTCGTCTGGGAGGACGGCACGCGGGCGCTCGCCGACGCGGTCATCTGGTGCACCGGCTTCCGGCCCGCCCTCTCGCACCTGTCACCCCTCGGCCTGCGCGGCCCGCGCGGCCACATCGACACGGTAGGCACGCGCGCTGCGGCGGACCCACGGCTGCACCTCCTCGGATACGGAGACTGGACGGGCCCCGCCTCCGCCACGCTCATCGGCGTCGGACGGCTGGCCCGGGACGCGGCCCGCGAGATCGCCGAATTCCTTGGCGGGGAAGGGTGAGCCGTGGACGGTGACCAGCAGGGCGGTCCGGATGGAGGCGCAGCGTCGACTCACCGAGGGATTTTGAGGCCAAGGGCCTCGCGATCACCCGACGTGCGCTCAGGCGTGGCTGTGGAGTAGTGAGCCAACTCGTCCCTGAGGCTTTGGCAGGGTTCTACTGCAGACGTCGGGGTCAGTTGCTGGAGGCGTCGTCAGTGCCTTGGCCTGAGCCGCGGCGCCGCCTCGGTGTTCGGCCGGGGACCGGGATGTGGCTCGGTCGGCTGACGATGATCACATCGGTTATGCCGGAGAGCCTCAGGAGCGCGTTGCGGGTGGTGTCGTGCTCCTGGCCGGAGCAGGACTCGTCGTAGATGAAGACGGTCATGTGGCGATATGCGGTGTTGTCGGAGAGGTAGCCGATGTAGTCCTCGAAGATCTCCTTCTCGAAGGACTTGAAGTCGGCGGCCTTGCGTGCGTATTTGACCTCGATCAACAGTTCCAGTGAAGGGATCCCGAAATCTGCTCGGTAGGTGCTGTGGCCGATCCTGGGGAGGGTTTCTTCGTCGACGAGGTCGTCGAACACAGGCCGGAGCATGAGCCAGAGAATGTTCTGAATCTCGCGCTCAGAGGTAATGGGCCACTTGATGGGATTCTCAAGGTCATCTCCGTCGTGGCGCCATTGGCGCATCGCAGTTTCGAATCGACGTAGGAGGACCGAGACATGATCGCGGCTGAGAAGCATGTCGTCGACGCTGGCGGTGACAATGCGTGTGACTGCGTCGAGGAGCAGTGCCGCCCGAGGCGCTGGCAGCTGGCCGGTGTCGGTCAGGATGATTCCGCTGAGCAGTCGGGATCGCAGCTGCCGTAGCTCGTCGTGGTCCGTTCGCAGAGGGCTCTTCGCCGTGGCTGTCAGCCAGTGAAAGCAAGCAGCATCCACGAGGTCATGGACGGCTCGGGGGTCCACCCTCAAGTCAGGCGCAATGCCGACGATTTGCCGAGCATGTTCATGGAACAGGCCGAGCAGGGTGTTGGCGGCACGCAACCTTGGATCTTGGAGTACCTCCACCAGCCAGTCGTGGGCCCGCGGAACGTCGTCGCGGGCCGCGTCGACAGCCAGGGCGAGACCGATGACTTGCCGGGCATCGTTGACGAAAGCGACTCCATCGGGTGGGAAAGGATTTCTCCGGGTGAGGGCAGGCAGGCCGGCGGCCAGATGTTCACGGGCGGTCCGGGAAGCGGTCGAGGGAAACGAGGCGAGGCCGTAGCCGAGGCCGGCGAGACCATGGGGATGAGCAAAGCGGTCCTTGTTGTCCGCGAGCCACGTCGGCGTCATGGGATTGACTTCCCAGTCGAAGCTCAAGCGGCGTCCGCCCAGGACGTAGTGGGCGAGTAGACCGTCAAGGTTGCCGGGTGAGTTCGCCCGCCGGATGAGCTCTTCTAGATAGGAGGTCTGGGCAGTCAGGAGTTGTCCCGTAGGAGCGGCTGCGCCGGGTTCTTCCAACGAGGTCACAGGAACCACCTACTGGAACGCAGTTTGGTGGTGACGGCGTCGGCGTTCCAGTTCCGTACGTGGCGCAGGTGCCCGAGAAGCTCGGCGATCAGATCCGAATACAAAATCGTCACCGGGTTGCGCGATGGGTACATGTTTCGCCAGGACATCGAAGTGAACCGGAATGCCTGCCGCCCCAAGTACTCGATGTCGGTGAAGGTCGACTGGGGGTGGAGTTTGAGCAGGAGCGGTTTGGGAACACCGTGCAGCGCACTTTTGAGATCCATGGGGCCGCCCACGGCCACGAGCAGCTCACGTTTCCCCATGGGCACGGCGTGGCCGCGCTCCGGGACGTAGTGACCCTTGGTTCTGCTGTCGGCCCCCCAGCCCCGGATCCCCGCGCTGGTGCGGTCGAACATCACCCAATCGTGGTCGGTACTCACGTGCACGAACGCGAACTCGACTTTGGCATACGTCTGAGTGAGACCTTCGACCAACTTCTTGACCGCGGTGGCCTCGACGTCCTTGAGGGGCTTAAAGACGTGGAAAACAAGGCGCAGTTCGTCACCCGCCTGCCAGGCGTTGCGGTTCTTGATCGTGTCGATGCAGTCCGTCAGGGACAGCAGAAGTTCGCGTGGGTAGTCGTCGTAGTCGGCCTCGCGGGACGTGTTCGAAAGCAGGTAGTTGCCGTCCGCGCTGAATACGGTGGTGATGCCCACCACCCGTTCGGGCTCCGTGAGTCGGCTCTCCTTGACGTGCGCGCTCCCGATCCCGATGACCAACTCGTGTGCAAGGGTGCGCGGGGCGGCGATAACGAAAGGAATTCCGCCGAGCTTGGCGTAGCAGGCCAGCGCGATGCTGTTGAGCGGGTAGGCGAGCTTGCTCTGCCGGACCGTTTCAATCCGCACCTCCTGTACGGGTACCCCCTGTCCCATGAAGGCTGATTTCGCCACAAGATACGGACTGCTGTCGCCTGTGAGATGGGTCTGGGCTTCGCTGGTGATGACGATGGCCAGATCGATGTCTCCCCTGCTCAACGCAGCCCGGCACGCCTCACGGTAGGCCCCGGCATCAGTCGCTGTGCCGTCGAAAGCGTGCATGGCGATATCGCATCCGGAGAGATGGTACTTGCGGATGAACCCGAGACCGAAAACCCTTGCACCCTGGATCCCGTAGAGAAATTTGGTGAGGAAGTTCTCGACGACGCCCTTGTGCGCACGAGGCGTGACGACGGCGATCCGGGGTCTCTTCCTGGCGAAGAACTCTACGTCGAAGGGTCCGAATTCATCCAGACCGCGGTCGGCGGACCGGCTTGTCTTGTCGCCAGCCTGGTCGAACTGGAACGTCGGGGACTCGTAACGGGTCCCAGTCACCTTCCGACCGTTGCTCGAACCGACCGGTGGGTCGATGGTCACGGACAGGTCGTCAGCGACCGGGAGGGCGCCGTTCCGCCCCAGGCGCGTACCGATGCGGACCGCTCCCTCGTAGCGCCCGAAGGCCCCGAGCAGATCGAAAGTGGCCTGCTCCAACTCCCGGAGGATCTGTCCGCTGTCTGCTCCGGCCAAGGTGGAGACCACGTCGTTGAGCGTCTCTCGTCGGCTCTCCAACCACGCGTGACCAGCGGCTACACGTGTGATTCCTGGGGCGTCACGCAGAACGAGGTCGGGGCCGTCGATGTGGTCGATGGCACCGACTGCATGCCTGGCAGCGTGACGATCCATCGTAGGGTCGGCTTCTACTGTCACGTCCTCGCTCAATACGTAGAGCCCGCGCACATCGACGCCGTGGTGGATCAGTTCCTCCACCGTCATGTCGATCTCGTAGCGGCTCTTCACCCCGACGATTACTCCAGGGTGGTTCGATGGGCCGATGGCTCTGCTGTCGAGACGGAACTCCGGGTAGACGTGGAGTTTGCCGAGGGCTCCCTGTCGCCGTCCGCGCACCGAGGGCTCCAGCAGGTCCTTCCCGGGCAGTCGAGAGACAAAGACCGGTGGCACGCGTCGACGCAGCTTGTACCCCCAGCCCAGCACCGACCGGAGCAAAGCCTCCTGCACGAGACGCATGGCGAGCGACTGGTGATCGCGTGTCCGGAACGTGGTAGGGGTACCGCGAAGATCGGCGTCAGCCTGCAAAGGAACGCAGGCGATTCCCGAGCGTGTCCTCGCCACCACATGGGTGCCGGCCAGTTCCGTTCGAAGCTGGATCAACTGCTCTGGTGACTCGAAGTCGATCAGGCCACCCTTGAACTCCTCCGCCGAGAAACGGACTGGTAGGAAGTTGAAAGCCAGCAGTGGCGAATACATCCTGCTTCTTGCCTCCACCCGTTGTTCCCTCCTCAACTCCCGGACATCAAGACGCTGCAGCCCCCGTGAGGCATCGCTCAGCTGACAGCAGTGTCGCACCGGGCACTGACAACCCGGGTAGAGCGCACGCTGCAAGCGGCTGCGGAAGACGAGTGAGGATACGGGCCTCTCCCGGAGAGGAGCCGGCGCCTCGCTTCGGAGTATGAGTTGGAACGAAAAATTCCGTACCGAGCACTGGGCATGTGAGACGAGACCAGCAACGGCTCGCGGAATGGGACATGTCCCGGCGCCCGCCTGCGATTGGGGTGGTTCTGATCTGCTGATCCGGCTACGTTGCGGTACGAGCTGCCGGATTCTCCGCCGACCAACACGGTCAGGACCCTTGACAGCGATGCGTCCAGGGTCGGCCGCGAGGGCGGTGATGGTCAGAGAAGGCACCGGCGGGCTGCCACCAGAGGAACCAATAGAGCAGGCGCTTAGAAGGCACGTGCTCTATCCACTGAGCTACGGGGGCTGACCTGCGTAAACGCAGCTTCCGGGCGCTGTCCCTCGGGTCGCGGGGGACACATGGGGGAATCGCGGATTCCCGGTCACCGGGGGACGCGAGCGCTCCCCGGTTAGGCCGTACGTAGGGTCTCACATCATCTTCACGCCTCCGAAGCCCCTCGTGGAAACAATCCCGCGCCTTCTCGGCGTTGATGATCTCCGAGCCGAGGAGGGGAAGGTGTCGGGCCTGAAGCTGTTCCGCACGGACACGACGAATAGCGGCATGACGGAGGTCATGCCGCGTCTTGCTGAGGTCGAGGCCGATGTGCAGGGTCTCGTCGAGAGGCACATGGACACGTTGTTGGGGGTCCGGTTCCTGGCGAGCGAGTACAGCACCGGATCGGTTCACGGGGGCCGGGTCGACTCGCTCGGGCTGGACGAGAACGGGTCGCCGGTCATCGTCGAATTTACCGACCGCCCGTAGTCATGCCCGTGATGTCCGTCTGGGACTGTGACCAGCACGTCCTGGGCTTGTTTACCGACCGTGTCCGGGACGTCTGTCATGTTCTGGAGTCGGCACGGAGGACGAGTGGCACGGCATGTGGTGGTCGGGGACTTGCGGGTCCAGCAGATCGAGCGGAAGGACGGGCGGCGGTCATGGACGATCATGTGGCCCGAGGGGACGGTCCATGCGGCGGCGGACCGGTTCCTGCGTCTGCATGATGGTTCGGGAACACAAAGGACGTACGCGTATCTGCTGGTGGACCACCTGCGGTGGCTGGAGCGGGAGTGCCTGGCCTTCACCACAGTCCAACTGCGGGATCTGGAACGGTACATGGGCATGGTCGGTGCCGATGTCCGCATGCCGCTCGGCGAGCCGTGGCGGGTCGGCAAGCGCCCCTACGGTCGTTCCGCGTTGTCGACCGCGGCGGCTTGTCTGAAGGGCTTCTACCTGCATCAGTCTTCCCTCGGCATCAACGGGGAGCTCGGCAGGAAGCTCGATAAGTCGCGGCTGCCGTCGCGGGTGGACCGGCGCCGTTCGTTCCTCGGGCATGTGAAGAACGCGCTGCCCAGCAACCCGCTGGCGCCGAAGGGGCCGCACCGCCGGCATCCGAAGATGCTTCCGGACGGTGCCCGGGAGAGGCTGCTGGGGACGGTGAACGCTGCCCGGGACCGGCTGGTTGTCACCTGGCTCGCCGACGGCGGGCTTCGTATCGGCGAGCTGTGCGGACTGCACCTGGTCGACTTGCACCTGCGGGAGAACGCGGCCTGCGGCGAGTGCCGCGCCCCTCACCTGCACGTCTGTCACCGGCCCGGCAATCCGAACCGGGCCGAGGCCAAGACCAGGCACCCCTGGCGGGTCGAGCGGGGCATCGTGACCGGCGGGCTGATCAAGCGGGTCAGCCCGGCGATGGTGCACACCTACTTCGAGTACGTCACCACCGAGTACCCGCGCGGCGTCGGGCACGGCATGCTCCTGGTCAAGCTACACGGCGCAGCTACCGGACAGCCGTGGGCACCGGTCGGGGCCCGGCGGATGCTCGGCCGGGCCGGGAAGCGCGCCGGACTCGGGGTGGTGAAACCCCATGCTTTCCGGCATTCCTTCACTTCTGCGGTTCTCGACGCTGCCGAAGGCAACTCGTTGATCGCCCGGGATGCCGGCGGCTGGGCTTCGGCCGCGATGGTGGATGAGGTCTACGGGCACGTCGATGTCCACGACCCGGTCTTCGACGCCGCGCTGCGCACGGTCTGGGGTGAGACGAAGTGACGTTGCCGTCGCTGCTGCCGCAGCAGGATGCCCGCACGCGACGGGACCGGCTGGAGGTGCTCACCGCGCTTATCGGCGGGCCCGAGTTCGACCCGGCGCTGCGCGGTGGGGTGCTGAAGATTGCGCCGACGCACCCGGTCTATCCGTGGAGCTGCACGGTCGTCGACTGCGTGCGGCCCCGCTGGCGGCGCTACGCGATGTGCTCGGTGCACGCCGAGCAGTGGCGGGAGGCGGAGGCGCGCGGGGTGAGCCGGGCTGAGTTCCTGCGCGCTGCGGGGCCGCTGCCGGCCACGGAGTTGCCGGAGGCGGTGATGTGCCGGATCTGCCCGCAGCGGCCGGCGTTCAGCCTGCAGCTGGTTTTGTGCTTCCGGCATCGCAACCGGTGGCTGAGCCATCTGAAGCGGCACCGCGGTGCGAGCGGGGATGAGGAGGAGTTCGAGCGGTGGTTGGCCGACCAGCCGGCGCTGCCGGGTTACCGTGAGTGTCGCGCGGAGGTGTGCGACGAACTGGCCGCTTCACCGCTGGGGTTGTGCGGCGCGCACGAGCGCGGCTACATCCGGGCCGGGCGGCCGGGCGGGGCGAGCCTGCCGAAGAACTTCTTCGCCACCTACGAGCGCCGTGATCACCCTGTCCCGGTGACCTGCGAGGACCAGGTCGCTTTCCGTGCTTGGTGCCGTGCACAGTTGCCGGTGCACCGCACCGGAACGGTCAACCTGCGCGGGCTGCGACCCTTGCTGAGGGCGGAGTTTCAGTGGGGCATGTATGTCCACGGCCTGCAGCCAGTCGCCGTGTGGCATCTGACGTGGGTGCAGTCCCTCGCGGACGAGTGCCAGCGCCGCGACGTGGACTCCCTGGCCAGTCTGGAGCCGTCCGTCTTCCACCGCGCCTACCACCAGCGAATGGTCCAGGAGATGAAGCAGGCCCTGCGGAAGATCTACTTCACCCCCTCCGACACCCGGGATGCCGGTTATATCGAGACCGAGCACTTCGGGGTGCGCTTCCCGGGCCGCTCCAGCTACGTCGACCTGACCTGCATCTCCCAGCGATGGCTGCGCGACCTCTTGTGGGATCACATCGCCGATGTGCTGCGCTCGCCCACCTGTCCGCGCAGCGCCCAGCCGGTGGACTTCGTACGCCGCGCAGGCGCCGAACTGTCCGCGTTCTTGGAGGCGGAGGCGCCGGGTGGCGGCCACGATCCGTTCACTCTGCGCCGCGAGCACGCACACCGCTTCGTCGCGGACCTGCGCAACCGCGAACGCCTCGGCCTCACCTTCCGCGGGCAGGCCCGCCTGGACGGCAAGAGGGGGAAGGTCACCGAGAACTCGCGCCGCATGGTGTTCAACTACGGTCGCGCCCTGCTGCGCGGCGCGTTGGACAGCGGCAGCGCCGACCAGATCGGGCTGGACCGCGCCTTCATCGCCGCCATGCCGGTCGGCGGCCCGGGCACGCCCCGCAGCCGCAACCCTTTCCCCGACGAAGTCGCCCGGGCGCTTGCGGACGAGGCCAACCTGCAGCAGCTCGCCGACGGCTACGACCCGCACGATCGCGGCCTGCGGGATATGTGGGAGACCATCATCGTCACCGGCCGGCGCGCCAGCGAGGTCATCCAGCTCCGTCTGGACTGCGTCGGCCGCTACGGCGGGCTGCCCCTGCTCTGGCACGACCAGACCAAGGTCGGCAACCTGAACGCGGCCGTCCGCATCCCCGACCATCTCCTTCACCGGCTCGAAGAACGCCGCCAAAAGACCCTGACTCACTACGCCGACCGGCACGCCGGCCGCCCGCCTACTGACGCCGAGCGCGCCCGCCTGGCCCTGTTCCCCACCGACATCCTCAACCCCGACGGCCGCCGTGCTTTGTCCTACACCTGGTTCCACACCGGCTTCCGCAGCTGGGTCGCCGAGCTTGACCTCGGCGGGCGCTACGTCGCCCACCAGGCCCGGCACACGCTGGCCACGCGGCTGCTTCGGCAAGGCGCGAGCCTGACGCACATCCGCCGTTATCTTGGCCAGGTCTCCGACCGCATGGCCGAGCACTACGTCCACCTGACCCAGTCGGATCTGGACAACGTCCTCCAGAACGTCTGGGTCGCTGGCCCCGGCGCCGCCCACCCCGGCGAACCCCTCACCAGCGACATCATCCCACTCACCCGCGAGCAGGCCCAGGCCCTGGCCATCGACCTCTCCCGCCGCAGCACCCCCGCAGAGGGCGGGTTCTGCACCTTCCAGCCCGTCGTGAACGGCGGCGCCTGCCCCTTCAACCTGGACTGCCATAACTGCGACAAGTTCGTCCTGTCCGGCGCCGACCTGCTCTACTGGCGTCGCAAGCGCGAGCAGTGGCGACTGCTGGCCGAGGGCGCCCCCGACGACGCCACCGCCGACTACCTCCACCGCTACTTCGAGCCCACCGCCCGCGCCATCGACGGCCTGGAAAAGGCCCTGGCCGGTCTCGGCCTCCTCGACGACGCCCTCGCCTTGGACCTGCGTAAACCCCAGGACTACTTCCACCGCGTGTGGTCCACCGTCTTCCGTGCCACCGACCTCGCTGATGCGGGCAACGAGGAGCCGGACGAGATCAGCGATACACATACAGCCGAGGACAACGACCCCGAACAGGACATCGCATGAACACCGCCGCTGTCCCTGCACCGCGCACGGCTGCGGCACTGGCGGCTCGCCGTCAGCGGACCGAAGCGGCCCTCCACCGCGTCCACGCGGCCATCGCCCGGCTGCGGCGCGAGAAGGCCCAGGTCAGCGTTGCCGCCGTCGCCCGCCGCGCAGACGTCTCCCGCACCTTCCTCTATGACAACCTGGAAGCCAGAGCCACCGTCGCCACCGCCATGGCCGACGACGGCGACCGCCGCGTCCGGACGCTCACCGAGCAGGACAACGAGCGCGAGACGAGCTGGCGCGAACGCGCGCTGAACGCCGAGGAGGGCCTCAAGGCCGCCCAGGCCGAGATCCTTGCTCAGCGGACCCGCATCGGTGAACTTCTGGGGCAGATCAGCGACTTGGAGGCCGAATGGATCGAAGAGACCATCCAACGGATGAGCACCGAAAACACCACACTCAAGCAGAGGGTCCGCCAGCTCACCGCCGACAACCGCACCCTCGACGAACGACTAAAGGCCGCCCGTTCCAACCTCCGCTTCCAGGACCGGCGCATCGCTGACCTCGAAGCCGGCCTCGCCGACCCGCTCAGTTGAAACCCGCCCGATCTCCACAGCCCGGTGACGCACGGCGAGGTCGCCGCCACGTCAGGGGACCCGCTGCCCCGGAGGGCTATCCCCGCAGAAGGCGCCGGCGGAGCGCCTCCTGTTCCTTGCTCCGTGAGGGAGCGGGCGGTTGCGGCTGGGGCGCGCTGGCCGCGTGAGCGAGGTCGTATTCCAGGCGGCCGCTCGTGCGCAGAATGTCCGCGTCGGCCCACGGCGCGGGCCAGGCCATCACCAGGTAGTCCTCCACCGGTTCGGGACTGGTCTTGTCCGGGAGGGCGCCGCGGCCTCGCGCGTGAACGCGGAGCCGGTACCAGCCCGGTCCCGCCGGGCTGAGGGGGGCAAGTCCGTCGACCGGACCCTGCTCAAGGGATTCGACCCGCAGGCCGCCCGTGGGAGCATGCACGCTGACTTCCACGATCTCTTCCCAGAGGTCATCTGCGAGTCCGGGTGGTGGGCCGGTCGTAGGGGTTGCGGTTGCCCGGATCTCGCCGGTATGGATTCCCGTGACGATGAGAGCCCCGTGTGACATAGGGACGGCGAGTCCGTTGCTCCAGTCCGCCGTCTGAACAGGGATCTCTCCGGCGTCAAGAACACCGAAAGTGCCTTCGGGGACGTACACGTTGTGTGCGGCGCTCATGGGAACCTCCCGGCTGGTACGGCATCACTCCGGGTGAAAGCCTGCCACGGTTTGCACAAGTACCGGCAAAGCGCGGACTCATCCGGAGCGACACCGCGGTTCTCCACGGGTGCGGGTGCCGTGGTTTCCCTCGGCACCCGCACGGTGCATCAGGAAGCGGTGACTCTGAAGGGGTCTCCGTCGAGGACGCGCTCAGCTCGGAAGAACTGGGTGTTCAGACCGCCCTGAGCTCTGTTCTCCGATTCCGTGATCATGCAGACGCTGACGCCCGTCGGGCCGGTCCCAGAGGACACGTGGGACATCTGGCAACCATCGAAGGTGCGCCGTGTACCACCAGAGGACAGCCCTTCACGCGAGCGCGCGATGGGGTATTCATCGCAGCTCAGGCCCGCAATACTGGGGGCGTCTCCGCACGCCAGTCTACGGTTCGTATCGACTATCGTGTCATCTTCTGTCCTGGTCAGCGGGTTCTCGAACGTAGCACCGGGGAGACCCGACGCCTGGGCGCGCTCCACGTGCGAGGCGAGGGAGGGGTAGGACGCCTTGCTGTAGATGAGTTCCGAGGCGTACCAGGGCACCACGCAGCCGACCGTGGCTCGTCCGACAGTGGCGTTGTCGCAGCGGAATTCGTTGAGCTGGTAGTCGACGACAGCCGGCGAGTACTGAGCGTTGGTGAAGGTGAGATACCAGTAGGTGGTGCAGTTGCCGATGGCGCCGGCCGCGGTGGCAGTGGTGTCGAAGAACGCCTCACCCGATCGCCAGGAGTTCAGAGGCGTCAGGGTCTGTGCAGGGAACGAGGCGCTCTCGCGCGTGCAGGACCCGCTCATGGTCGCCTGCCCGTCGACGGATGCCTTCAGGGCATCGCCCCATCCGCTGTATGCAGAAACTTCGAGCTGGTGGGCGAACGTGGGCAGTCCCGTGTCGCTGTAGCTGTAGTTGATGGCGATCATGTTGGCCTGACCCGTTACCGTTGTCTGCCCGTTGACAGTCTGCCGGGTGGTGTACGTGAGGCCGGTCACCTGGCAGATCTGCGTGCGGGTGCCGAGGATTCCGCCGTTTGAGTCCTCACACCACTGGGGCGGGTCCACGGCGGCCAGGGTGGCGCGCGAGTTCTGCGGAAGGCGCGCAGGAAGATCGGACGGCTTGGTCTCCTGCACGCACACCGAGTCACCCTCGGCGTTCGGCTCAGTACACGTCTCCCGCTCGGAGAGCCGCGCCAGCTTCTGCCCAGGCGCGGCGGTGGGGCGGTCAGACCCAGGAGTCGCGCGCGAAGTTAACTGCCGCTGCACGCTCTCGTCGGTCTCGGTCTGGGCCGCGGTGCTTCGTAGCGCTGCAGGTGCTGCGGCGTCGGCAGGTGCCACACCGATGAGTGTCGTAAGAAGCGCGGCTATCACCGCTGCGGGTATCAGGCGTATCGCTCGGGATCTTTCCCGGCGCTGCGACATCAGATCACTCCCGTCTCAAATCGACGATGTCGTCACATAGCCGATCGGGACGGTACTTCATGCAACGGCCACTCATTGGCGTGTGCACGTAAGGAGATTGGATGCAAGATCCTATTTAAGACGTAGTGCGCGAAGAGCGCCATCGGGCACGGCTGGCACGAGCGCCGCAGCAGCCCCAACTCGTCGTCACGGACATGTAGTCTATGAGTCGTCGCAGTTCAGAGCTGGTTCACGAGTTCCTGTGGTCGGTAAAATTGAGTACAAGCGCGGTACGGATGCCGGCGTGATCAACCAGGGCTTGTTCTACTTGGCCTGGTTGCTGGATCACCGCCCTGAGTTCGAGTACCTGGTTCGCGACCGGCTCGGGGTGACGGCCGTGTCTCAGGTCCTGTGGAGCGGACCGCGCCTGATCTGCATCGCCGGCGACTTCACCCGCTACGACGTGCATGCCGTGCGCGAGCACCGGAGGTCGATCGACCTGGTCCGCTACCGACTCTTCGGCAGCGACCTGCTCGGCCTTGAGACCGTGGCCTCCGTGAGCGGCGGCATGCAGGTGGCCCGCCGGGCACGGCGCCAGGCGGTTGCCAAGGCGGCGGCTGATGTCCAGGGCGCGTCAATGCGCGAGTTGGCGGGTGCGGTCGACGAGGTTCTGCTCGGGCTCGGGGACGGCGTGAACCGGGTGGAGCGCAAGACCTACCGGGCCTATCAGCGGCTGCGGAACTTCGCCTGCGTGTGCCCGCCGCAGCGCAGCAAGCTGCTGGTCTACCTGAAGGTCGACCCGCAGGACGTCGACCTCGTTCAGGGCTTCACCCGGGACGTCTCCGGTCTCGGCCACCACGGCACGGGTGATCTGGAGGTCCAGGTCCGTACGCTCGGGGACGTGGAGCGGGCGCAGGACCTGTTCCGGGCAAGCTACGCGGCGGCGTGATCGCCTGCTGTTGCCGGCCTTGTGGCGAGCTGCGCTACGTGTGGTGTCTGCGGTCGTGGGAGAAGCCTGTCGACGGGCGGGCAGGGCGTGGCGGTGGACTATCTATGGTGCGCGGGATTGCCGGTTTGGCCAACCGGCGATCCCGCGCTATGCAGCCCCGCTCATTGCGCCAATGATCAGCGTGAACGGCTGGTGGCCACCGCGCCGTGACCACCGCCGGAGCCGTCACACAAGGGCGACAACAAGGCGCGCCGTGATCGGAGGCAGTGGAGGTTCCTGCCCCACCGGACTCCGAGTACGCCGCACTCATGATTGAAGGGTGCTGGCTTCTGCCGGTTCACCAGTCAGCTGTCCCGTATGGTTCGGTGCTGTCGCATGCTGGCCTGTCCGTGGGATCAGGGGAGGGACTGCTGCAGGGTTGGGTGACACCTGACCTGGCTCGCTGAGATGCGGCCTGGAAGGATGTTGCAGTGCCCAAGCCGTATCCGAAGGAGTTCCGCGAAGACGTCGTGCGGGTCGCACGCAACCGCGAGCCCGGCGTCACGCTGGAACAGATCGCCGCCGACTTCGGCGTCCACCCGATCACGCTGTCGAAGTGGCTGCGCCGCGCCGACACCGACGAGGGCGCCAGGCCCGCGACGACGTCGGGCGAGTCCGCCGAGCTGCGCGAGGCCCGCAAGCGCATCCGGCTGCTGGAGCAGGAGAACGAGGTGCTCAGGAGGGCTGCGGCGTATCTGTCGCAGGCGAACCTGCCGGCAAAATGATGTACCCGCTCGTCCGCGAGCTGGCCGCCGCCGATGCCCCTCACCGGGTGCCGGTGGCGGTGACGTGCCGGGTGCTCGGGCTGGCCCGCCAGCCCTACTACCGGTGGCTGGAGCGGCCGGTCACCGATACCGAGCTGTCCGAGGCATACCGGGCCAACGCCCTGTTCGACGCGCACCGCGACGATCCCGAGTTCGGGCACCGCTTCCTTCACGACGAGGCCCGCGCCGTCGGTGAGCCGATGGCCGAGCGGACTGCCTGGCGGATCTGCCGGGACAACGGCTGGTGGAGTGCCTTCGGCAAACGCAGCGGCCGCGGGAAGAACGCCAAAGCCGGGCCGCCGGTCCACGATGACCTGGTGCGGCGGAACTTCACCGCAGACGGGCCGAATCGGTTGTGGCTCACGGACATCACCGAGCACGCGACCGGCGAGGGCAAGCTGTATCTGTGCGCCGTCAAGGACGTGTACTCCGGCCGTGTCGTGGGCTATTCCATCGACGCCCGGATGAAGTCCCGCCTCGCGGTGGCCGCGCTGGAGTCGGCCGTCGCCCGCCGCAGTCCCGCTGCGGGATGCATCGTGCACTCCGACCGCGGATCGCAATTCCGGTCCCGCAAGGTCGCCGCCGTCCTCAGCCGGCACGGCCTAGTCGGCTCAATGGGCCGGGTCGGGGCCGCCGGCGACAACGCCGCCATGGAGAGCTTCTTCGCACTGCTGCAGAAGAACGTCCTCGACCGCCGCGTCTGGGCCACCCGCCAGGAATTGCGGATCGCGATCGTTACCTGGATCGAGCGGACCTACCACCGGCGCCGACGGCAACGACGCCTGGGCCGATTGACCCCCGTCGAGTACGAGACCATCATGACCCCACCCGCAGCTCTGGCTGCATAAACCGCCGCTGTCACCCGATCATGCAGCAGTCCCATCTGCGTCCGTTCTATAACGCAAACCGCGTCCTCGAAAAGGATGCGTTCTACGTGTGGATCGTCGACTAACGGTCCTCACTAGCATGGTCGTATGACGGAGCCAGCATCTACCCCCGTGTCCGGCACGGTGCGAGTGGACTACCACACGTTCGAATTGACGGACTCGCAGCAAAGCGCACCTATGGGGTTCACCCCGCAGAACGGACTGGTCTTCTCTCAACCAGGGCAGGCCGCGATCTGCACCGGCATCAGCATGGGGTGGGTCAACGTCAGCGTCCAAGCACGTCGGCATCCACCGTCGCACGTGGATGCCGACGACTGGGAAGAGGTCGTCGACCACACCGTAACTACCACGACCGGGACTCTTCGCGTCACCAGCACCATGGACGATGCCCCCGACCTGCCGCCGCTGACCGAGCACGGCCCAGGAACCTACCGCCTTCGTGTGCATGCACGAGGGCGCGACACCGACCCGGACGGCGCTCCTGAAGACGCCGTCGAGGACTACCTGCTCGTTGCTTGGCCGGCCGAGGCCCAGCCGGACCAGATTCACAAGCGAACAGATCACTATGGTGCCGAGCTGCGAGCTGCTCCGAGTGTGCCAGCGCCTCCGCAGCCTGCTGTCACCGCTGAGCACGCCGCAGATCAGCGCCTTTTCGAACGGCTCAACCGCCGCCGCGACAAGTAGTCCTCAAGTAGAGCCCTTGCCTCTCTGACTCGCAGGGCACCAGTTCGGGACTGTAAATCGTTCGGCTCTGTTTCACATTCGGTGGTGACGGTGAGTCGTGGTGGCGACGGGCAGACCATTGGACACGAAACCGCAGCTCGGTGCCTCCCAGGCGCCCTTCCCGGATCCGGCCGATCCCTTGGCGTCTGGTCGTGAGAGCTCGGCGCGGTAAGGCTGGCGCCCCGGCGCGATGGTGTCTTGCTCGAAACAATCGAGGTCGGAGCGCCAGCCGTACTCTCCGCGACGTAGGCATGCTCAACGTGCGCGATCCGTCACCACCGGATGTGAGACAGAGCCGCTCGTTTGACAGACTCGTACTAGCGGGAGGTGGGGGCGGTTCGGGCGGCCGTGGTGGTCGGGGGGCCGGCGCGGGTGGCGGGCCTCGGGTGTGAGCGCTGGGGCCGGTCCGGTGTGGTGGCGTGCTGCCAGCGGGTGCGGACGGCGCCGAGGTCGGCGAGGGAGCGGCGGGCGGCGGCGACGAGCTGGAACGGTGTGGTGGCCGGGTCGTCGGTGTACGCCTGAATACGGCGGCCGGTGTGCTCGGCGGTGGCGAGGAGGGAGCGCTGCAGAGTCCGTTCGGCCCAGTGGGTTAGGGACACTTGCGGTCCGGTGAGGAACTGCAGGACTTCGCCCGGCTCGGTGCCGTGGGTGAGCAGTCCGCGCTGTTGGGCTTCCCAGAGGATGGTGACGGGGTCGACGGGGTCTTGGCGGTGGTCCAGGGCGGTCAGGCACCGCCACAGCCCGGCGTGCAGGGGGACGGTGAAGTCCTCGGGAACCAGCCACCGGACCGACTCGACGTCCGCGGGGTGGGCGGCGGCGGTCGCGAGCAGCACCTGCTCCTCCTCCAGTGTTTCGCGCGGGGGCGGGGAGGCCGGCGGAGGGGGCGGAGTGCGGGGGAGGACGCCGGCGCGGGGAGGAAAGCGGGTGGCGATGTCGTCGATGAGCGCGGCGAGTGTGTCGGCCTCGGTGAGCACGGTGCCGACAGGGTGCGGGAGGGAGGCATCGCGTGCGGTGGTGAGGAGGTGATCGGTGGCGGCACGCAGGCGTCGGCGGGCGTGTTCGGCCTCGACCATGCGCGCGTAGGCCGGGGCGTGCCGGGGCCAGGGGCAGACCTGGATGAGGGTATGCAGGTAGGGCGCGGTCAGCCCGCGAACCTGCCTGCCGGCCGTGGCGAGAACGAGACCGAGCCAGTCGGCGCTCTGGGCATGCTCGGCCGGGTCGGGAGCGGGGAGCGCGCTGATTGCGGCGAACACGGCGCTGTGCGCGGCGGTGGAGAACGAGCCGGCGTTGATGCCGGTGAGGTCGGCGAGCCGGTGCGGGTCGAGGAGGAGGGCGCCGAGGAGAGCCTGCTCGACGTGGAACACCGGCTGGGGCGCTGGGACGGTGTCGAGGTCGTCTTCGTCGGATTCGGGTTCTGAGGTGTGGGGCATCAGGCAGCGAGGGTGAAGTCGTCGGGGTCGAGAGTGACGCCGAGGTGCGGGGCGAGGAGGTGGCCGGCGAGCAGCGGGGGAACGGCGTTGCCGATCTGAGAAAACCTTTGGCCCTTGTTGCCAGCCCAGGGGTAGTCGGCGGGGAAGGTCTGCAGGAGGCCGGCCTCGCGGGCGGTGATCCGGACCGGCTCGGGCACGGACGCCGCATCGGTGTCTGGTGTCGAAGGGGTGGCGGGTTCGGCGACCCAGGTGCACTCGTTCGCGCGGTGCCCGAAAAACAGCGTGCCGGCCGGCTCGTCCAGCGGACGGACGGTGGCATTGGCCTGGTTGTTGCTGCGCAGAGACCACGACCAACGGTGAGCCTCGGCGGGCCGGTTGTCGCGGGTGCTGTGCCGGGCCGCCCACCCCGCGCTCTCACGGCGGGAAGGCAGCGCCACTCCGTCTGGCCGAGGCATCCAGAAGCCGCGTTCCCGGGCGTCGGACAGCGTCTTGCGGGAGCCCGACGGGAACGGTTCGGGTCCGCCGCCGGGTCCGCCGCCGGCACAGACAGTGGGAACGGGACGGTCGGTAGCTCCCCACCCCAGCGCCTCGGCCATGCTCACCCAGCGGGCCCGTCCCGGGCCGAAAAGCGACTCGGGCTCGGCGAGTTGGGCGTGTGTGGGCGCGGGCGGCTGCGCCGTCCGGACGCGGGAGGCCAGGAGGATCGCTCGTCTCCTGGTCTGCGGGACACCGAAATCGGCCGCGTTGAGGATCCCGCACCAGGCGGAGAACCCCCACCCTCGCAGGACGGCCGCGTACTGCTTCCACAGGCCCAGCACGCCCGGTACTTCCTCCATGGCGACCCAGTCGGGTTCGCCTACCGTGTTCAGCGCGTACAGGTAACGCATCGGCTCGGCGGCGAGCAGGGAGCGCTCGTCACGGCAGGCGGCCAGGAGACGTGTGCGAGTGTCCCGGCCGGCGGCCAAGTCGGCGACCGCCGCGTGCACCAGCGGCTGGTCGAGCAGGCCGAGGCGCTTGCCGGCCATGCTCCACGCCTGACACGGAGGCGAGCCGATCACACCACGGGTGCGGCCGACGAACGGCCAGACCGGATACCTCGCCACATCGCATCGGATGGTCAAATGCCCAGCCATCGCTCGGGTCTTGCACGCCCACGGGTCCCATTCCAGCCCGACGTCGCGCACGCCCATGACGTGCAGTGCCCTGCTCCAGCCGCCCGGCCCCGCGAAGAGGTCGAGTATCACGTGGCCAGCCCGAAGCCGTCCCGCGTCAGCGCCTTGGCGTCACCGCGGCACGCCCAGGGCGAGCAGCCGTCCTCGACACCGTTCTCCAGGACGTCGGCTTCATCTGCGCTGATCCGCTGGGCGGCCCGCTCGGCGGCGGTGACGTGGTCGATCGGGGCTTGGCTGAGGGGGACGCGGGAGCGGTGCAGGAACGCCTCGCCGAGCAGTCGGCTGCCCGACGCATTGGCACGGGCATTGCCCTGCCGGATGGCCGCGTCGAATTCTACGACGTCCGCCCACTCGGACGGCGAGGTGTCCCGGATATGCCGCCACTGCGCATTTCCGTGGAACGGGCATCCCAGGCAACTCGACTTCGGGGTGTCGGCGAGACCGAGTGACGTCAGATAGCGCACGCAGTCGGCCCTGCTCCAGGACATGTCCAGAAGGGGATGCCGGTTATGCATGTACTTGACGTCCGCGTCCTTCGCGCGATGGAATTCGTCCGTGGAGATTCCGACCCACTGCTCGACGAAAACCCCCTTCGGGATGCGGGCCGGATGGGGGTAGCCGAGTAGGTCGCGCACCATCTTCTTGATTGGCTTTACCTTGTATTCCCCGGTGCACTGCCGCCGTGTCATCCCAGGCCGCCCGTCCTCGTTGAGGATATGGAGCGGCATAGACGCGAACCGGTGCTCCGGGTTCAGGGCGTCGTCGCGGATATTTCCTGACGCTACGCGAAGTACAGGTATGCCGGCGGGTGCGGCTATCTCCTCTTCCAGTCGGTCCAGGTGGGCGTAAACGGCGCCGGGTTCCCATCCGGTGTCCGCGAAAATCGCGTAGTCGACCTTGGGGAGAACGCCCTCGGCTGACAGGGCGAGGAGGGTGCTGGATTGAACTCCGGCACCAAGAGAGATGGCGCGAAAAGCGGGGGTAGTAATAGGGATTCCTCGTGGCGGTGTGTGAATGACGGATTTTTTCCCTGAGGCAGGCCAGCGCCGGGGCGATGTGATCCGCGGCGGTGATCGTCGGCAGCGGGGGCGCTGGCGCCTACTGGTGCGGAGCGATGGCCCAGGCCCGCTCGTCAGGGACGGTGGCGGGCATGACTTCGTCGATCGGATGCGTTACGAATTCCCGAAGACCTGCGTCTTTGGGGTGAGCCGAGGGTGGATTTCGGTCAGCGGGTGCGCGGCGTAGCCGCGGTGGTGTTGGCGGGCGACGATTTGGCCGGCATCGTCGTACTGCGAGTACGTGCGGGGCCGCCGCGCAGGACTTCGAGTTGGGCGCCGGTTTCGGCAAGGCGCCAGAACGTCCATCCGGGGCGGATGGGTGAGACCTGTGGGCGTAGTGCAGCGATGACAGCACGAGCGGCACCGCTAGGAGTTTTGTACTCCCCTGCTGCAGGACCTGAAGGGATGTTCAGAGCACCGGTAGCGCTGTCGAAGTGCCCCTCGATGCGCTTGCGCTGATAGATGGCGTAGACGGGGGTGAGTGTGCTTGTGCGAGCTGGGGTTTCGGGCGAGGGCTGAACGTAGAGGCGGAGCAGGTAAGAGATGCACTCGCTCGCGGTCATCCCCAAGGCGTGCGCGAGGAGATTCACTTGCTGGTGAACTTCGGTCTCTACCTGAAGGTGCTGGGGCGCGGATGTCAGGTTGCTCTCCTCGATGATTGTGGAGATGGCGGGCAACCAGCGGTGTTGTACGTCCGAGACCGTTCTGAGGCGGATGGCACGAGTCGCTTCGGTGACCGGGATTGCGCTGGCGTGTACTGGTGGAGGCGGCGCAAGCCGCGTGCAACACGCTGAACTTGGTACAGACCGAGTCCGAGGGAGAGAGCGCGGAACTGGGGCTGTTCGGAAATGGGTCTGTCCTGGGGTAGGGGATGGAGCGGTATGCGCCGTGGACCGGAGGAATGCTCAGCGACCGGGGTGGGCAGGCGCGGGGCTCTTTGGGTGGGAGTGGGGGCCTGGGCGAACGCGGCGAAGAGCAGAGCAGTGGGGCCTGCGCGGGGGCGCTGCCCGGAGCGCGGACGACGGGATGCCGTTGGCAACGGCGTCCACCAGAGGTGCGTCGTGCGCTGCGAGGGCCGGGGGGAAGAATCCAACGGGGTCGGTTGAGCAGGGTGTCCGGGCGAGGGGGCCACGGGCGGGGCGCTTTCCCGGCGGGGCGTGGTGGGGTCAGCGCCGCTGTCGGGCCGGTGGCGCCGGCGGTACTGCCGGCTGGACGGTCTGGGGCAGGCTGGTCGGTGTGGTGGGGAGTGTGCTGCTGAAGGCGGGGGCGACGCGGTCGAGGGCGGTGGCGATCTGCTGGGCCTGGTCGTGCGCGGTACGCAGGTGCGTGGCGACGTCTTCGGGGAGCCGGTCCCACTGGGCGCGGTGCTGGTAGAGCTGGAGGATGTCGGCGGCGTTGCGCAGTTGGTCTGCGAGCTGGCGCAGGATCGCGGTCTTCTGCTCGGGCTTCTTCGCGGTGTGGGTGGCCTGCAGGAGTGCGTCCAGGGCGGTGGGCAGCGGCGCGTTGTCCTCGGGCAGGCCGTACAGGGAGGCGTGCAGGGCTTGGGCGTAGCCGGTCACCGGGCCGCTGACGGAGGTGTGGTCGTACTGCGCTGCCGCTTGCCGTCGGGCGTGGAGGCTGATGGCCACGTCGCGGGGAGCGGCGCCCGGGAGCAGGAGGGAGGCCAGAGCGAGAGCCAGGTCATGGGCGGTCGGAATGTCGGAGGACGTGGGTGTTCTCCCATCGGAGTGGTGGACTGCACCGTCGGCTCGCCGGTCCGGCTGTTGGGGTGGAGGGGGTGGCTGCCGGCGTGGCGGGCGGTCGGCTGGTGCGCATGCAGTGCTGGGCCAGGGCGCGGTGTCCCTCGGCGGGCACGGTGATCTTCCGTCCCTGGTAGAGGGGGACGGAGGTGTCGAGGTGAACCAAGGCGTGCTTGTCCAGGGACTGGAACGTAGCGATGGCGATGCGGGTGCGACGGGTGGCGGGTGTGATCCCGCGCTCTGTTGGGCAGGGCACGGCAGCTGCCTGCCCGGCGGCCGTGGGTACGGCGGGCGGCCTGTCGGCCCGCGCCGCTGCGGGTGATCGGCGGCCTTCCGGTCGGTCGCGAGTCTCTGTTTGGGGGCGGCGTCCGCGAGAGCGGATTCAGCGGCGTCGCGCCGGGGGAGTCAGCGGTACCGGGTTGGTTTGGGGCGGGCCGTGCTGCGGGCCCTCGGCGGGTGTCGTGAGGGATGCGAGGCGGCGCGAGAGGCGTTGTGTCACGGCGCGATAGGTGGTGGATGCTCGCTGCATCTCCTTTCCGGCGCGGTGGAGTTGATCGATGCTGGTCGCGGGGGTTGGGTCGGCGTCCTCGTAGAGGTAGATCTCGGTGCGGTGGTGGATCGCGAGGTTGCACAGGGTGGCGGCGAGCGAGATCTGTGCGCAGGCGCCCACGAGGTGCGCGAGGTCTTCGGCGCCGTCCTCCGTCTGGGGGTACTGGCTGACGGACAGGTCGTGGACCTGGCGGGTGCACTGCATCGCCAGTTCCTGCACCCGCAGGCTGAGGGGAGCGATTTCGCGGACGGGCTTGTCGATCTCACCCTTCTGGATGCGCGCCGCCTCGGCGCGCAGCTCCTTCAAGGAGACGTAGACCTCGCCGAGCAGGCGGGTGTGTTCACTCAGGTCGACGGTGCGCAGGGCTACTCCGGTGGGTTCGGTGACGCGAGGGGCGCCGTGCAGGGGGCCTGTTCGTCGCCGGCGCGGTGGTCGGCGGGGGCTTGCCACAGCAGGCGGGTGACGTGGTTGTTGCCGTGGTCGGCGCGTGGGCGGGAGGCGGTGTGCCATCCGGCCCGGGGCGGCCGGCTGGCGATGACGCGCCACCCGGCGCCGCGCAGGGAGGCGCCGCTCTCGCCGTCCTGCGTGTAGGTGACCATCCGCCGGTAGCCGAGCGCCTTCGCCGCCCGCCACGCCGCGCCGTAGAGCAGGGAGTTGGCGTTGCGGGCGCCGTCGCTGGCGGTCCGGGTGACTTCGAGGGTGGCGTCGTCGTCGAGGTGACGGGCGACGGGCCGGCCGACGATGGCCACGGCGCGCAGGATGCCGGTCTCGTCGGCGGCGCCGACGGCGAAGATCTGTCCAGCGGGCGGCGGGTGATGGCGGTGCCAGGTCCGCACGAAGTCCTTCGCCTGGCGGGAGCGGACCGGCACCAGGTGCAGCAGAGCAGTGTTCACGCGGCCGTTCCGAAGTCGGATTGTGTCGGTGCGTGCTTGGCGACGGCGCGGGTGGTGATCGCCTTCGACGCGCGGGCGGAGGCCGCGGACAACTCCTTGGCTCCCGGCTCGCGGTACCAGGGCCGCAGGTCGAGCATGGCGGCGCGCATGCCGGTGGCGAAGCAGAGGGCGGTGCCCTTGGGCAGGGCGCGGATCGCGTCGGCGGGCAGGATCCGCTCCTGGCGCATGCTGACCGACGTCGACTTGCCGGATTCCGAGTGCGAGGTGGAGGTGGTCTGCACGTCGTGGTCGCCGATCAGGCGGGAGAGCTTGTCGGCGAAGTCCGGGTCGTCGATACCGGAACCGATGACCTTGACGGTGGAGGCGGACCACATGGCGTCCATGCCGGCGTCTCCCCAGACTTTCTGGCCCTGGCGGTAGGACTGCAGGATCGTGATCGGGATGATCCCGCGGGAGCCGAGGTGGGAGTACAGGTCCGGCAGGTCGCTGATCTTGCACACGTTGGCGGCCTCGTCGAGGATCGCCAGCATCGGCGGGTCGAGACGTCCGCCGGCACGCTCGGCCTGCGCGGTCGCGGCCCGCATCACGGAGTCCGCGCACGCGGCGATCAGCGCCGAAGCTCCGCCTCCGCCGTCCTTGCTGAGCAGGAACAGCGTGGCGGTGGAGGTGACGAACTGCTCCGGCCGGAACTCCGCGATGTCCTTCTGCGGGGTCACCCAGGCGGCGATCTCCGCGTTGAGGAGGGCGGCGGCGTACTGGCGGGCGGTTTCGTAGATGCCGTCGCGGGTCTCCGGCGGTCCTTCGACGGTGCCCTTGAGCTGGGCGGCCACCGCGGCGAAGTCGTGGTCGCGCAGTATGTCGAGTGGGGTGCGGTCGGCGGGGAAGGCGAGCCAGGCCATGATGTCGGTGATCGGGCGCTCGTCGAGCGCTGCGGCCAGCAGCAGTTGGGAGAGGATGTTGCTGCCGGCCTTGGACCAGAAGTCGCCCTGCTGGGAGGCGTCCACCGAGGCGGCGAGGAAGTGTCCGGCGAGCCGGTTCGCCCCGTCCAGTGTCTTCGCGGAGGCGAGGGGGTTCCACCACATCTCGCGGTCGGCGTGCGCGATCTGCTGCGGGTCCATGGTCCACACCGCCCCGGTCTGGGCCCGCGCTTCGTGGGCGGTGGTGAAGGCGTCGCCGGCGGCCTTGTTCGACGTGAGGAGGACCGGGCCGGGTGCGTTGAGCATGGAGGGGATCGCGAGGGAGGTGGTCTTGCCCGAGCGCGGGGCCATGATCGCGACGGCGACGTCCTCGAACCCCATCCGGACCTCGTGCCTGGTGCCCTGCAGGTTGCCCAGGAGGATGCCGGTGTCCCGGGCGTCGATGTGCCTGGCGTCCTTCAGGCTCGGTCGCAGGGAGCGGGCCTTGTCGGTGATGGCCTTGGCCATCAGAGGCTCGATGTCCCGGGCCTTGGCCATGTCGGTGATCTTCTTCTTCCGGCCACCGCCCGAGCTCTTGTACCGGGCCCACAGGAGGCCGACCGCGGCGGCGAGGGCCAGGAGCAGGACGACGGGCACGATGCGGGCGCCGACCAGCAGGGACGTTTCTCCAGCGGTGGGCCAGACCTGCTCGGGGTGGAGCAGGGCGGTGGTGGGCTGGTAGGGCGCCCAGGCGGATCCGGTGAGGTGGGCGGTGATGTTGCCGCACAGCCAGGCGAGGTGGGCGAGGGGGATGGCGAGGGCCGCCAGGCCGAGCAGGAGGCGCAGGGCGAGGTCGTACCCGTCGGTGTTGCTCGTGGAGGAGGGTGCCAAGGGTTGGATGCTTCCGGGCGGGGACGGGAGGGTTAGCGGTTGTGGCCGCGCTGGGGCGGCGAGTGCCGTGCGGGGATGGGGGTGGTCGGCGTGCCGGCGGGCCGGGTGGCGAGGGAGCGGACGCGGTCCTCCAGCGCGGCGGCGACGTGGACCGCGGGCACGTCGACGTACTTGCGGGCGACGAGGTGGGGGTTGAGGGTCGGCAGCCTCTGCTCGCCGGCGGTGCGGTACACGGGGTCCGGGTCGGCGAGTGCGGTGGTGAACGCGGTAACGAGGTGGGGCGGGGTGTGGGCGCCGAAGCGCGCCTGCCACACGGGCGGGCGGTTCGGGGCGAGGGTGGCGGTGACGAACCAGGAGCCCGGGTCTTCTGCGCTGCCCAGCCGCTGGACGTAGGCGGTGCCGTCGGGCGAGACGAGGCCGTCGGCGCCGATGGCAGGGGGAGACCAGGCGACGTGCCGGAGCGGTCCGAACGGGTCGTGGGACTCAGCTGCCGGCCCGACCGGGTCGGTGAGGGTGTCGGTGAAGGCGGCGATGAGTTCGACGGGGGTGCGGGCGCCGAAGCTGGCGTACCAGGCGGGCCGGCCGGGCTCGGCCGTGTGCTGCAGGGTCCACCACGGGCCGTCGGGGTCCGGTTCCAGGCGCAGGAGGGCCTTCTGGTCGGGGCTGGAGAGCAGGACACGCGGCATCAGCGGGTCATCGCCGTGGCTCCAACCGCTGGCGCGGTGGAGGGGGACGGTGATCCAGGCGGGGTCGCCGCCGCCGGCGAGGTGGCGCGGGGTGATGAAGTCGACCTCGACGGTGCCAGCTGTGGAAGGCATGGTCACCGCCTCGTCACGCGGTAGCCGCCGTGCCGGGGTTTCACGGCTGGGAGATGCGGACGCTTCGGCTGGGGTGCTGCACGGCGGGTGGCGGCCTGGATGTCGAGGACGACGGGGCCGTGGCAGGCCCAGTCGTCCAGGTAGCTCCAGCACTCGGCGTGGTGCTCGTCCAGCGCATCGTCGTACGCTTCGCTGCCCGGACCGGCGTCGGCTGGGAGTTGGGCGCGGGTCTGCTGCCACTGGGCGTCCATGGCGTCGAGCCCGGACAGGGCTTCTTCCAGGATGGTCAGTCGCCCGGGCCAGCTCTTGCGCGTGAGGTGGGCGGGCAGGTGGTGGAGCTGGAACCGGGCGGTGGCCAGCAGTTGGCGGGTGTCGGAGCGGATGCCGGCGAACGCCGCAGCGGTGTCTGCGTCGCGGACGGCGGCCCGGCGGCCGTAGGCGTCCTGGTCGAGGGGCCAGCCGTCCAGGTCGGTGTTGAACTCCGTGTAGGCGTCCCACGAGGCCAGGATCCGGTCGCTGTGGCGCAGGTAGCGGTTGAGGCGCCGCAGCGAGGCGCGGCGGTGGTTCACGGTGGGGGAGATGGGCAGGTCCTTCTAGATCATCAGCGGCGTGCGGCCGGCTGGGCGGCGGCGGTGGTGGTGGGCGTCGGGGGCGTCGCGGGGGCGGTCTGCTGACGGCGCACGGCACGGACCTTCGCCCGGATCGCCTTCACCCGGGCTGCGTGTGCGTCGGCCACCTGCTGCGGGCGCATCGGGCTCGACTCCTTGACGGCGCTGGAGTGGGCGGTGCGGTCGAACATGGCGCGCTGCAGCGGGCGGAGGTCGCACAGGGCGCCGAAGAAGGCGCCGGCAAGGTGATCGGGAACGTGCTCGTCGAGGAAGGCGTGCCAGACCCGCGGGCCCGGGAACTCTGCGTCGGCGTTTTCCCGGACCTCCACGTGCCAGGACGGCCGCTCGCGGAACTCACTCAGCGGCCGGTGTTCGATGCGGCACAGCAAGTCCGGCGAGCGGGCCGCCCCGGCGTCGTGGCGCTGCCAGCCTGCGCTGGTCACCGGCTGCCAGAGGTCTGGCTGCGGCGAAGCGGGGGCGATGAGGGCGTCGGTGAAACCGGCGAGGACCTCGGCCGGCACAAGTTCACCGAACTCGGCATACCAGCCAGGTTCGGTGCCGCTGGGAGTGGCCTGCAGCCGCCACCAGGCGGAGGTGTGGGACTGCGGGTCGAACTGGAGGCGGTGACGGTGGTCGGGGCTGGCCATCACGATCTCGGCGTCGAGGGGGTCGGAGAGGCTGGTCCATCCGGCGGCGGCCAGGCCATGAGTGACGTGGCGGGCGTCTCCGGGGCCGGCGAGGTGGCGGGGGCTGGTGTCGAAGGGGATCTGCCCGGCGTGCTTGTCGGCGAAGGCAGCGAGCTGTCGTTCGCTCAACGGCACCGGCTGCACCCCTGCTCGCTCTCGGCGTCGTCGTGGAGCGCGCGCAGCTCGTCCAGGACGTAGTGGAGGGTGTGCTGGTCGGTCTGTTCCCAGGCGGCGGTGCGCAGCTCGGCGAGCAGGAGGGTGACGTGCGCGGTGCGCGGGATGGCCTGGTGTTCCTGGACGGTGCGGGCGAGGGCGCGCAGGGTGTCGGCGAGCTGGACGGGCAGGCCCGTGTACTCGTCCAGGAGCGGCTCGACGAGGGCGAGGGCCTCGGCGGGATCGGGGTTCTCGCGCAGGTACTCGGTGACGTCCGACAGCGTTTCGGTCAGGGTGCGCAGGGCGTCCGGGGTGGGGGCGGGCATCGGGCTCCTCGGGAGAAGGGACGGCGGTCAGCGGCGGGTTCGGGCGCCGCCGGATGGGGTGTGAGGGCGGGCCTTGGTGTGGGGGCGGGCGTTGTGGACGCTGCTGCGGGCCCAGGTGGCGGCGCGAGCGGCGGTGATCCGGGCTTGCTGCCAGGCGCCGAGCTGAGAGGGCGTGACGGAGACCGACCAGGTACGAATCTGCGCACTGCTCGGCACGCGCCCGCGCGGGCGCATGACGGGCTCGGGGTTGGCGAGTTCGGCGGCGAAGGCTTGCACCAGCTGCATCGGGGTGTTCGGCGTGAAGCTGGCCGTCCAGCCGGTGTTCTGCGTGTCCTTCGCTCCGGCCCACCACGTCGCCGAACCGTCGGGGCTGCGCTGGTAGTGCAGGCTCGCGCTGCCGTCCGGGCTAGTGGCCACGTAGTGCTCGCCCACGGAGCGGGTCTGCCAGTGCTGCTCCTGCAGCGGCGCCCAGACGTTGGGCGCGTGAGCGGAGCGGGGCCGGGTGAGGGTGTCGGTCAGGCCCGCGACGATCTCCACCGGCGTCTGACGGCCCAGGTGCGCCGACCACTCACCGTTGAGCGCGTCGGCTTTGCCGTGGATGGTCCATCCACCGGGGATGACGTAGGGGTCGTAGGCGACACGAAGCGCGCGGCTGGGGCTCTCCATGAGCAGCGGGCCGCCCGTTTTGGACTTCTCCCGCCACCCGCACGCGCGCAGGAACTCCGAGATGTGCCGGACGTCGCCGCCGCCGGCCAGGGCACGGGGCTGGACGAGGTAGTGCTGCTCCGCCCGCTCGCCCGGTCCCCAGCTCTGCCATTGCTTGTTGCTCACCGGTGCCGCCGGGCGACGAGCGGTGCAGGAGCCGGAGGCGTCGCCGCCGCTGTGGTGGCCGGCCGAGCGCCGAGGTCCTGGAGGAGGCCCTGGTGCTCGTCCAGGTCCAGGCTGATGTCGTGCAGTTCGTTGGCGGCTCGGCCGAGCGCGAGCCAGACCTCCGCGGGCAGAGCGCCGCGTTCGGCCGCGTCCTTGGCGAAGTTGCTTGCGGTGATGACGAGGTGGGTGACACCGCCGAGGACCCTGGCCTCCGGGGCGAGGACGCGGGCGATGACCCGAGCGGCCTGCGGCGCGGGGAGCTGGGAGAGGTGGTCGGCGAGCTGACCGAGCTGACGGGTGATGTCGTCGGCGAGCTTCACCGGCTGAGGGACGGGGCGGGACATGCTCCTCCTGGTGGGTGAACGGTCAGTGGTGGGGGCGGTAGCCGATGCGCGGGCTCCCCACAAGGACGGTCTCGGACCGGGCGCCGGCTAGCGAGGAGGGGCGGTCGGCGCCGGTCGGAGTGCCGGCGCGCAGATAGCGGCGGAAGAGGGCCGTGGCCAGTCGCGGCTTGCGCCGGGCACTGATGGGCGGGGGCGTGCGCTTTGCTACGCGGTGCTCCAGGTATCGGGCGGTCGGATGGAGTGGTGTCCCGGCGCGGTGCCGGGACCACCCGGGCTCCCTACCGAGAACGGACGGCCTGCGACCGGGAACCGGCCGGAACGGGCGGTGGCGAAGTGGACGCGGCGGTGGGCGCACCGCGGCCCGCGGGGTGCTGGAGAACGGTGCGGATGCCGAGCACGTCGAGAGGCGGGCCGACCGCGCGCAGGGCTCGGGCCTGGGCCCGGGTGTCGTCACCACTGAGGCGGTAGAGGCCGCTGGGCGGGTCCTGGACGAAGCCGTGGGCGGTGAGGACAGCGCCGGCGCGGTCGTCGGCGGGGACGGTGGCGACGCTGCCGTCCAGCTGCCAGGTCAGAACGACCCGGTCCGGCTCGGAGGATCGAACGCCGGACAGGGCGTTGCGGCGGGCCTGGGCGAGGGCGCGGTCGTAGCGGGCGAGGAGGTCGCCGGCGATCTGCTCCGCGCCGAGGAACGGGTCGTCCCCCAGGGCGATGCCGTTGGGTTCGGGGACGGCGCGGAACGCCTCGTCGGGCAGGGCGTGCGGGGCGAGGGCAGCGATCAGGAACCCGTTGCGGCTGTCGTGCCGGTCTAGGAGGGCGAACTGCGCGCCGTCCGGGCGGCTGAGGACGGCGGCCTCGGTCAGCGGGTGCTCGGCGAGATGGGCGGCGACCAGGTCCAGGTCCCAGATCCGCTCGGCCAACTCGGCGAGGTCGTCCTTGGCGTCGGAGGGGAGCTGAGCGCTGGTCCAGGTGTCGGGGAGTTCGCCGGCGAGGACGTCGGCGTAGGAGGCGAGGCGCTCGGAGGCGTCGTGATGGTCGTGCATGGTGTCCTTGAACGAGGTGGGAGTCAGCGGCGCAGCCCCGCAGCCCCGCGGCCACCGGGGGCGGCGGGGCGGGGAGCGTGCCTGGCGGGGGCGGGCAGGCGCACACGGCGGAGCGCTCCCGGTCGGCGAGAGCGTTACGGTTGTCGGCGAGGTCGGTGCGGATGGTGCGGAGGTACTCGTCGGTGAGGTAGCGCAGCCGCCGGGCGATGTGCGGGTCGGCCGGGTCGTCGAGCCCGTCGTAGAAGTCGGCGGTGGCGGTGAGGATGTCTGCGTCCATGGCGAGGATGCCGTCGTGGGCAGCGGTCAGCCCGGTCAGTGCCTCGGCCACTTTGTCCGTGGTGGTGGCTTCGCGAATGCGTTCGGCGAGGTGGGCGACGGACGAGCCCAAGGTCGGGTAGATCGCCGGGCGGGCGTCGGTGTCGAAGTCTGCGTCGCAGTCGACGTGGTATCCCCTGGCTCGGAGACGGGCGACGGCGCCTGTGGCAAGACGTTCCTCGTCCCGGTCGGACAAGCCGGTGGGGACGCGGTCGTAGGTCTCATGGACGCGCACGACGGAAATGAATCCGACTCGCTGCAGGACGCTGTGTGCCTCGCCGTCACCGCCGCTGGCGAGGAGTTCCTCGGAGCGCGGGTCACGGCGGATCTCTAGAACGCGGTCGATAGTGGGCAGAGTCGTTTCTCCTACAGTGATCGGTGGGCGGAGCGCCGGGCTGATGGCGCCATCGCCGCGGTGCGGGGCTGCGCCAAGCGCCCTGCGGTGGTCTCCAGGTCCTGCTGGATGCCGTGCAGACGGCGGGCGATCAGCTTCAGGCCGTGCGCTGCCTCGGCCCCCACGGACCCTGGTTGTCGATCGAGGCGATGCGCGGTGTGCTCGATGAGCCCGCGGACCGTGGCCAGGGGACCGGCCTGCTCGTCGGCGAGCTGGGTGAGTACGCGCGCGAGCTGAGCGGATGCCGTGGGCGCGGCAGGGATGGCGCTGTGGCCGGTGCGCGGGGGAATCAGGTTCAGGTCCTGTTCGATGCTGCGAGCCTGGTCCGAGAGACGGCGCAGGATGTCGGCGGGCGGAGTGTGCCAGGCGCCGTCGAGGTGGATCGGTTGGCGATCAGGTCGAGGCGCCCGGGCTGGGCCTGGACGGAGATCCACCGGCAGCCTCCTTGCCGGGGATCTCGATGTCGGCGGCCCGCGCGAGCCGGTGAGCGACCTCCGACCACTCCGGTCCCGTCAGGTGCCGGTCCTGCGGGTGCAGGCGGACGTCGACGTGGAGGACCGCATGCCGGTCGTCATCCGGGCCGACGGCGAACGGATGCTCCACGTACGGGTCTTCCAGGTGCTCGGCCCACTGTGTGGCCGTCCAGCACTTGTGCTCGTCGTCCAGGGTGAAGTGGTCCAGGCCGGGCCAGTGGGCGACGACCGTGTCCTCCGTCAGGCCCTCGTTGGGGGAGACCGGCCGACCCAGCGCCTCTTCGAGGGGCCCGTGGGAGCGGTGGGTGCGCTCGTTCAGGCGGGGGATCACCGGCCGCCCCGTGCGTCGGCGAGGTGGACGAGCTGGCCCAGGGCGGTGGTGGTGTACCAGCCGCAGTCGATCACTTCCTCGCGGCCGGCGAAGCGCGGCAGGAAGGTGTCCTCCATGGCCCGCAGGTGGATCAGGCAGTCGGGGCAGCGGCGCGAGAGGTGCACGAGGTAGCGGGGGTGGGCGGTGGTGTAGGTCTGGGCGCCGCCGGTCGGGTCGCGTAGCCGCCACCCGTCCTCGTCGGTGGGGGTGTGCCAGGAGGGGGCGATGGTGCGCACCGCGTCTCCCCACAGCTCCCCGTCGGCAACTCCCTTGAGGACGGCGACCGTCTCGCCGGCTTGGAAGTGGGCGTGGGTGATGTCCCGGGTGGGGGTGAGCGGATCGGGCGTGAGAACGAGGACTGGTGGGGGCGGCGGGGGCCAGGACGGGGTGAGCAAGCGGATTCCTTCCACGCGGGGGAACGGCGGGAGGATCAATGGTCCGCAGGAACACCGGTTTGGCTCACCGGCGTTTCCCGGCTATGTTGCCCCGGCCTCAGCGGAAGGGGTTCTGCGTGCCGTGGTCGTCCTCGCCTGCGGCTTCCAGGAGTTCGAGCAGGTCAGTGCCTTCGGAGTCGCGCTGGTCGATCCACCAGCCGGCCCGGGAGACGACGCGGGCCTTCTCCTCCAGCTCCGCCCAGTCCGCCTCGTCCCAGGTCCCCTCTGCGACCAGCGTCGTGTGCGCGTCGGTCATCAGCTGGTGGCGGGAGCGCTCGCCCCAGTCCAGGGCCTTCTCGGGTCCCTCCAGAGGCGGCATGTCGAACCGCTTCGCCCACGCTCGGGCTGCCTCCAGCTCGGCGGCGCGACGGGCGGCCAGCCACTCCCCCTTGGACTCGGAGTCGGCGTCGCGCGCCGCCTTCCAGCAGTCGGTGCTTATCTGCACTTCACTCGGATGAGTGCGTGTCGGTATCCGTGTACTTGCCGGAGCGGACAGCGCAAGCACCGCGCGTTGGAAATACGATTGCCGACCAATAGGCAGGCTGACACGATTGCGGGCGTGACCACTGCCGGAGCGCCACCCTGCCTGATCGTCACGGGAATGCCGGGCGCCGGTAAGTCGACTGTGACCAGGCTGATTGCCGAGCGCCTGCCGCGCTCCGCCCGGCTCGACGGCGACGAGCTCAACAGGATGATCATCCGTGGCCGAGTCTGGGCTCTGGGTGAGCCCGCCGACGAAGCTGCTCGGCAAGTGGAGCTGTGCAACCGCAATCTGTGCATGTTGGCGAACAACTTCGTCGATGCCGGTTTCACGGCCGTGATCGACTGGGTGATCCCTTCCCGCGAGCAGTTGGATTTCTTCGTTGCTCTCCTCGCGCCTCGGCCGGTTTCGTTCGTCGTTCTCGCACCGGGCATTGAGGTCTGTCAGTACCGCAACACGATCAGGGATCCCCGCGAACGGTTCGACTTCGACGGCTATGAGGCCCTCGACGCCGACATGAAGCGCGAGCTTGGTGACGTCGGCTGGTGGTTCGACACTGCGGTTCTCACGGCCGATCAAACTGTCGATCGCATCATCGGTGAGGCCCACCGCCGTGGCCGCGTGAACTGACGGCAGTCCGGCTTCGGACGGAACCGGTCGACTTTTGGTGAGCCTGGCAGAGGTTCGCACGAAGCTGTGGGCTTCGCTGACGTTTTGGTCGAGACCGGCCAAATGGCAGGGTGTCATGCAACAGACTTGGCTGCCCCGACAGGGGCCCCACTTCATCCGCATGTGACTGGGGACGCTTACGGGTATGCCGGCGATCGGTGCTGTCATGGGGCTCCTGCGGTTCTTGGGGTGGGGATCCCGAGGTCGACGGTGGGGCGTTGGGTGCGGCGTTGGGTGTCGTCGCGCTTGGCGCGGAGGAGTTGGAGGGTGAGATCGAGACCTTCGATCTCTCCGGCCCAGCCCTCGGCTTGGGCGCGGGCTCTGCGGGTGATGAGGTCGGCTTCGAGGTCGTCAAGCCGGCTGATCATCTTCGGGCTGACCTGGAGCATGGGACACCGGATGCACGCGTGTTCATGCTGGCAGGGAGTGCCGTAAGGACGCCCGCAGGCGCCGAGTTCGACCTTGCGCTTGTCGAAGTGCTCTTCGAACTCGTCCCACTCGTCGCTGGTGACGTCGCGATATTCGTCGTCGGGGCGGAGCTGGCGGCGTTCGTTGAGATGGGCGAGGTAATGGCGGATGACATCTTCGTCGAACACGGCGACGTAACCGCGGGTGGTCTGGATATTGAGGTGGCCGAGCAGGGCCGCGCCGATGTGGATAGGCAGTCCGCTGTTGACGAGCTCGGTGGTGAAGATGCGGCGGAAGTCGTGCGGGGTGAACTTGACCGAGCGGAAAGCGGGGTGGTGTTCAGCGAGGTCCGTGCAGCGTCGCGCGAGCATGTTGAGGACGGTCACGGGACTGATCACGCTGCGGGTGGAGCCGATCTTGCGCTGGAACAGGAACGGCGTCGGTGGGCTCCAGACCTTGTCGTGAGGGTCGAAGCGCCGCAGGATCGGGACCGGGCTGCCGTCGCGGGTGTGCCGGCGGATCACGGACGCGATGACGTGGAACAGTTCGGCGGACATCGGGATGACGCGCTCGCGGTCGGTCTTGGACGGGCTGATGACCAGGAGGGCGACCATCTCGCCGTTGTTGCGCTGGTAGTGCCGGATGCTGAGGTGGCTGACCTCGCACATCTCCTCGATGCGGGCGCCTGAGTGACGCAGGGTTTCGATGGTGGCCCAGTCCCAGAAGGCTGTCTCTTCCTCTGCTTCGATGTGGATCAACTGCCCGGCGTCGTCGCGGACGCGGACGGGTGTGCGGTGACCGGCACGGGCGAGTGTGCGGTCTTCCTCGGTCAGGACGCGGCGGTAAGTGCGGCCGCCGTGGGTGAAGGGCGTGTCGGTGACGGCTGCTGAGGCGTGTTCCAGGAGCGTGCGGGTGTGGTCGTAGCGCTCCTCGACATGTCGGACGAGTAGCGGCAGGAGTGGTTGGCGCAGGCGGGTTCGGTCGGCGGAGCGTTCGTTGCTCCGGCGGCGACGCTTGGCCAGGCCACGTAGTTCGCTGGGCGGGACAGGGCATGGGGCGACCCAGGGAGCCCATCGTTCGGGTTCGTCGGCGGCCCAGGTGTGCAGGTCGTAGTAGAAGCTGCGGACGGCGATGACGATGGTGTCGACACCGATGCGGGGCTTGCCGTCGCGGCGGATGCCGATCTTCTGGCGCCAGGCGCTGTAGAGGTCGGCCGGGATGTTCAGATCTGCTTGCCCGGGGTTGATCTCTTCGATGCGGGCCCAGAAGTTGTGGGCGATGTGGCGGACGAGGTGGACCAGGGAGGCATAGTCGGTGTCGGACTTGCGGCGTTGGAAGTAGTCGAGCAGGAGCCGGCGGACGCTCTGGTTACGGATGGCGTGGCGGTCAACGAGTTCCTCGAGAGTGAGCTGGCCGCGGTGCAGGGCCTGACGCAGTGTGGCGGGTGTGCTGGGCGGGAAGTGGCTCATGGCGTGCAGGACGTTCCAGGCAGCGTGACCGGCGAACACGTGGGCGTCCTTCGTGCCGGGGCGCAGGGCAGCCTTGGCCGTACGCGAGGCGTGGGCGTGGTGGAGCAGGGCCGCCGGGGTGAGGTCGGCGAAGCCGATGCCCTGGACCGCGAGCAGGCAGCACACGTCGAAGAGCGCTTCGCGTTTGTGTGGCCAAGAGAAGTCATGGTGAGCGACCTGGGCGGCGAACCTCTCCAGCAGAGGATCGTCCTGGGCGGCGATGAACTGGGCGGGGAATCCGTTGAAGTTGTGCTTCTTCATCACCAGCAGCGTGGGCTGGACGACGCGGAGGCAGAACAGAGCCCTGACGCCGACGCTGTACTTCTGCCCGGCCCGGTTGGTGCCCAGATCAACGGCAGTGATCTCGCCGCGGCCCAGGGGACTGGCATCCCAGCGCTGTTGCCAGGTGCCGCCCTCGAACCGGCTCAGGTAGGCCAGGACGCGCCGGGTGGAGGCCCGGTGCTGTTCGGCGGTCCGCGCGGAGGCTGCCGGCGAGGCGTCGTAGGCGAGTTGGCCGATGAGCTGCGGTGTGGCGGCGGACAGATCCCCGAAGGGGCGCGGCGCGATAGTCGCCGAGGCCGGTCGGGCCTCGATCTGGCTGGAGGTGAAGGCTGGCTCGTCGCCGGTGTGGGCGTGGCGGCGGCTGACTCCGGTGGTGGGACGGGCGAGGTCAGGCACCGAACACCGCCTCGATGTCCGCCGCGGCGTAGCCTGCGGGGTAGTGCCGGGCCGGGCGGGGCGTGGCGTAGTGCTCGGTGAGCTTGTCGAAGAGTTCCTCGATATGGACGGCCAGATAGCGGTTGGTGGTCTGGATGCCGGCGTGCCGCATGATCGTCTGGACCTCGGGGAGCGTGAGCTTCCCACCATTGGCCATGCGGTAGGCGGCGGTGTGCCGTAGATCGTGCAGGGACCAGTTCGTTCCCAGCAGGGTGTTCGCCCGCTGCATGACTCGACGCATGGCCCAGTAGGTCAGCGGACGGTCGGGGCCTCGGCGGGCCCTCCACAAGGGTCCGCCATCGGCGGGTGTGCCGGCCGCGTCAAGGTAGAGGGCCAGACGGAACAGGCCCTGCGGGGAGACCGGGACCGCTTCCCGGGCCCGGGTTCCCTTGGTGATCACATAGATCCGCTGGCCGGACCAGTCGATGTCGCCGACGGCGATGCCGAGGAGTTCCTTGGCGCGTGCGCCGCTGGAGACGAAAATCTCCAGCAGTGCCCGGTCCCGGTCGCAGTTCATCGCGGTGAACAGTTCGTCCCACAACCGGTCGGGAATCGACCGCGGCGACCGGTCGGACACTCGCTGCCGCAGACGGGCTCGGCCCACCACCGGCGCGGGCTCCAGCGGACTGCGGTGCCCCAGCGCGCGGCGCCGCTGAGCCGAGTGCGGCACCGGGTTGACTACCGGGCCGCGGCCGTGATGGGCATGGAACTCGTAGAACCCGCTGATCACCGTCAGAGCGTGGTTGATGGTGCGCGGCGCGTATCCGGCCCCCAGGGATGCTTTGCCCGTGCGGAGATTGACCGTCCCGGCCACCGGAGCATCGACCAGGTGCCGCTGACGCTGCGGGTTGGCGGCCGATCGCAACCAACCCGTCAGCACCGCGACCTCCGCCTCCGTCGCCCGCTCCCACCCGGTGCCCAGCAGCCACAGTACGCGGAACCACCGCAACATGCCGTAGCCATAGCTGCGGCAGGTCAGCGGGCTGGAATCTCCAAGGGCGAGGTCCCGCAGAAACGCGGTGACCGGCTCGACCTCGGCCCCCGCCGCATCGAGCATTGCGTATGGCGGATGTGCCCGGTTCACTTCGACCACTCGGCCGAGGCGCGGGATGGCCCTCCGGCCCTCCAGCAACTCATCGCGTAGATCCATCACTTGCTCCTTGATCGCGGCCTGTTACGCCGTGACCAACGAGGTGAAGATGGTGCAGTTAACAGAGCAGTCCTTCGTCGCGAGCCAGCGGGCGAATCCGGCGCGCCGGTCGGCAGGACGGTTGGACAGGTCATGCGTCACTTCGTGTCCACAGTGGTGGACGATCTTCCAGGTCGTACGGACTGCCACGTGGTTGTTCCTGCTTTCTGTCTTTTGTCGTGTCTCAGCGTGTTCTGCGGATGGCGTCTGTGGCCGCCTTGGCGATGGCCACGGGAGCGCTGGACGGCTGCGGAAGGTGCAGCAGGGTGGTCCCCGGCAGGTGCTGGGACCGGGCGGTGAGGGTGAGTTGGAGTACGGCGCAGCCGGCGGTGGTGAGCTGCTTGACGCGGGTGACGGCCTGCGCGGTCTCGTCGGCGGTGTAGATGGCGTCGGTGACGATCACGAGGAGGCGCCCGGCGCCGGGGCGGCTGAGTTCGAGGCCGTGGTCGAGCGCGTCCAGGGCGTTGGCGAGGTTGTGACTGCTGCCCTTAGCACCGAACGTGGTCACCCGCTCCGGTGCACGGTGGGTGGGTCGGGTCAGTGCGGTCAGATGCGTGTCGTAGGCGATGGTGGCGGTGCGGGAGTCGGGGTCGGTCAGGGCTGCTGCGCGTGCCACGATCCAGGCGGCGGACGCGACGGGCGCGCAGGCGGCACGCATGGAGCCGGAGACGTCCACCGCGATCCCCACCCGCAGTGGTGGGCTGGCGGCATTGCGGCGGCGGGTGTGGGTGAACGGTTCCGCGGTGGGGACCGACCCGGCCGCGCGCTGAGCGTCGCGGGCGAGGGCCGCTCGCATGTTGAGGCGGCCGGGCGGGGTGGGACTGGTGGTCCGCTCCTCGGTCCGCTCGCGGTAGGCGGCGGCTCGCAGGGCGCGGCTCAGGCGGGCGGCGGCGCTTTTCTCGGCGGCGGTGGGCCTGCGGGTGCCGGTGACCGGGTTGCTGCGGGGCGCTGGTGTGCCGTCGGGGGTGACGGTGGCGCCGACGGAGTTGAAGACGGAACTCGCGGTGGCGGCGGCCTGGCGTCGCCTACTGGCCTGCTGGACTCGGTCGTTGGCCTGTTGCCTCGACCGGTTGTCCAGGGCGTTGGTCGCTGCGGCCTGTGCCACGAGGTCGGCGGCGTCGGTGGCCGCCGTGCTGTCCATGACGACCCCCACGGCGCCGGACAGCAGGTCGGTGAGGTTATCCGGCACGGGCAGGTCGGGAGCCGCGGCATCCAGGGCGTCACACCACTTCTGGCCGTGCACGAGCATCGTCGTGGCGTCGTGGTCGGCGCACTGCTGGGCTGCGGTCCAGATGCGGGTGAGGGTGGCCAGCAGGTCTGCACCGAGCACCTTTCCGCACAGACCGGCGACGGCCTGGGTCTCGCCCGCGTCCAGGATGCCGACGTCACGGCGGCCGAGGATCAGGGCCGCCGTGGCGGCGGCGTGCTCGATGCCCTGGAGGGTGGGGTGGGCGATGTCGGGCATGACCAGGGTTCGGGCACTGGTGCGCAGGTACGTGCGGTCCGTGGGCCGCTTAATCAGGTGTGCGCCTTCGACGCGGCTCTCCTCCAGCAGGAGCGCGGCCTCGACGACACGGGGGTCTGCTCCAGCAGGCTGCGTCCAGACGGAGTGAGCCGCGTGCGCGGCCTCGTGGACGAACACGCCCCAGGCGGCGGGATAGCGTTCCTCGTCGCCAATGGTCCGCGGATGGATCTCGTGGGGCTTCAGCGGCGCGAACAAGCGGGCGTCGAACTCGACCTCGCCCAGCGTGGGGAAGAACGCGGCTGGTGCGCCGCTGCGCGTGCCGGGGCGGCAGGTGACGAGGAGGTCCTGGCGGCCGGAGAGGGCGACCAGCCGGTCGCCGAGTTCGGCTCCCACGCGCAGCCACGCGTCCGGGGAGGTACGGGGTTGTGCGGGCGGGGCGCCGTCGTCGTCCCAGCGCGCGAGGTCGGCCTCGTCGTCCCGGGTGGTGGCGGGTGACTGGACGTGCTGGTGGGCGCTCATCGCGAGCGGCCCCGGTGTGCGGAGCCGACGCTGCCCGGGGGCTGGCGGGCGGCAGAGGAGTGGAGCTGCTTGCCGAGGGTGAGGGGGGCGATCTTCTTGATGCCGACGGCCTTGGTGACGGCGTCTGCGACGGCGTCGCGGTCCTCTTCAGGGGCGATGCCGACGAGGTTCGCGAGGGCGGCTTTGGTGCCGAGGACGGCCTCGGTCTTCTGGTAGCTGAGCAGCTCTCGCAGTTGGGGGGCCCAGCCCAGCTCGCCGAGTTCGACCTGGTGGGCGAGGTGTCGGGCGACCCGGACCACCCGGGCATCGATCCTCAGCGCCAGGGCGAGGTCGTAGTCTGTGCCGATCTGGATCTGCACACTGAACCGGCTCGCGAGGGCCTCCGTCAACACCGCGCCGTGGACGCCGGGGTTGTGGCCCGCCACCACGTAGAAGCCCGGCTCGGCCTTGATGGTTTCGCCCTTGTGGGCCTTGACCTGGATCTGCCGGCGCCCGTCCATCGCGGGATACAGCGCCGCCAACACCTTCGGTGAGATCAGGGTGGCATCGTCGATCAGGAGGGCGCGGCCCTCGGTCATCGCGGTGACCAGCGGACCGTACTGGAACACGTAGCCTCCGCCGTCGGCCTGCGTCCAATCGCCGATCAAGTCGCCGACCTGGGTGTCGCCATCACCGGCGACGGTGAGCAGGTCCGGGAACGCCGCCTCGACCAGACTCGTCTTGCCGGTGCCGGGAGGGCCCTAGAGCGTGTCTCTTTGATCGGTTTGTCAGTTGATCGGATGTGCCTGTCCGATTAGTGATCACTGATGCGATGTGGGACCGGATCGAGCCGCTGATGCCGGCCGATCCGGTCCGCGGCCGACGATGGGCCGATCACCGCCGAACCTTGGAGGCCATTGCGTGGAAGTACCGCACCTGCTCTCCCTGGCGGGACCTTCCGGACGAGCTCGGCTCGTTCCAGACCGCTCACAAACGCCTGATCAGGTGGGCCGTGGACGGCACCTGGGAACGCATCCTCGCCGCAGTTCTGGCAGCAGCCGACGCTGATGCCGACATCGGCTGGACCGTCTCGGTGGACTCCACCGTCTGCCGGGCTCACCAACATGCTGCCGGTGCCAGGAAAAAGGGGCGCCAGGCCGAGCCGAACCTGACAACCACGCCCTCGGACGTTCCCGTGGCGGCCTGAGCACGAAAGTTCACCTCGCCAGCGACAGCCGTGCACGGCCTCTGGCCCTTCGCGTCACCGCAGGCCAGGCGGGCGACGCCCCGGCCTTCGAGACCGTCATGGCAGGCATCCGCGTTCCGCGAAGCGGACCCGGTCGACCGAGAACCCGACCCGATGCCGTCCTGGCGGACCGCGCGTACTCCTCCCGCGCGATCCGCAATCACCTCCGGCGGCGCGGAATCCGCACAGTCATCCCCCAGCCGTCTGACCAGGTCGGCCACCGGCTGAAGCGAGGCCGCGACGGAGGCCGCCCACCGGCCTTCGACGCCGAGGCATACAAGCAGCGCAACTCGGTCGAACGATGCATCAACCGACTCAAGCAGTGGCGCGGCCTGGCCATG
Source organism: Streptomyces sp. NPDC093065 (assembly GCF_044754585.1). Lineage (NCBI taxonomy): Bacteria > Bacillati > Actinomycetota > Actinomycetes > Kitasatosporales > Streptomycetaceae > Streptomyces > Streptomyces sp. NPDC093065. Next base: position 322,115 of record NZ_JBIVPJ010000005.1, read on the forward strand.
CGCACCGACAAACTGGCCATCGCCTATCAGGCCGCACTCCACCTCGCCGCCATCCTGATCTGGGCCTGCCGCTGAACGCAGACCCGGGTTCCAGAAGTTCTACTTACCGCTGGCCTCCGCGAGGGTGTGGGCGACAAGGGCATTGGCGTGGCCGTGGCCCAGGCCATGTTCGGTCTTGAGCCAGCCGACCAGCTCCATGTGCTTGGTCAGCGGTGAAGTACGAATGAGGTCCTTCCACTCGGCTATCGACCGGCCGTACTTCTTCTCAATCGACGGAAAGTAGCTGGCGGGGCCCTTCACAGTGTCAGTCATGCCCGCAGTCTGGCACCCGCCACTGACAACGCAACCTGCCCGAGCCCGCTCCTGCAGAGCCGCGGTCTGCCGGTGAGCAGCAAACGGCGTAGAAGGCGTCACGGACGGCCTTGATCCCGGCGACTCCTGTAGCCATGGCCGACGGATCGGCAGCGCCAGCTCAAAGAGACAGGCCCTAGAGCAGCACTGGCACGTCGGCGTCGCGCAGGCGATTCAGCGCCTCGACGTCGGGCAGATCGGCCAGTTCCCGGGGGTGGTAGAGCTGGCCGCCCGCGCGGCGGATCGGTCCGGTCTGCCTGGGGGTGGCTGCGGCGGGAGTGGCCGTGCGGGCCGTGGCGGCTTGGGCGCGTGGAGAGTGGGTGCCCGGTGGGCTGATCACAGCGGTCTGCGCGGCTGCAGCGGTTTTCGCGTTCGCGCGGAACTCCGGTTGTCCGGTGCCACTTTGAGCGGCTTCGCCGCGTCGGACCAGGGTGAGGGCGGCGTTGCGGACGGCGCCGTGGGAGTGGCCCAGCTGTCTGGCCATGTCCCCGATGGTGAGCCTGTCCGTCGGCCGGTCGGCCAGTAGCCGGGCCACCTTGGCTCGCAGTTCGCCGCCCTTGGTGCGCGCTGGACTGGCGGGCGTAACGGGTGTGGTCAAACGAGCCTCCTTGAACGGGTGGGGGTGCGGGCGGGTTGGCGATGCGCTGGAGAGGCTGGCCGCTCGCGGAGCGGAGCACGGGCTGTGGCGACATCGGCGACCGGGCCAGCTGAGGGATTGCCGGCAACGTTCACCGGTCGGCCGAGGGCTTGGTGCAGGTGCACGGGATGGTCGGCGACGGGCAGCGTGCTGGTTGCCGAGCAGGCCCGTGTGTCCGTTCCGTACCGGGTTCCGTCGTTCGGCAGGCGCAGTCGGGCGTCTCTTCGAAGCCGTCCTGGAGGAGGATCTGCCGGGCGGCGGCGTTGTAGCCGGTGGTGGTGATCTCGCCGGTGATGGCGTGCCGGATCGTCAGGAACGGCTCTGCTGGTGTGTCGGGCAAGGCGGATCTCCTATCGGTGTTGGCGGCAACGGGGAGGGTCGCGGGCTGCTTGTCGGCTGCCGTGGCGGTACGAGTCGGCGTCGTGCGGCGAGTAGAACGGCGAGCGCGAAGGCGGCGCCGGCGGCGGGGAGCACGGCGCTCGCCAGGGGCTGCTCGGCGAGGCGTCCGGACAGGGCGGTGCCGGCGGACTGTCCGAGGCCGATCGAGAGGATCAGCCAGGCGTACGCCTCGCTGGTGCGGGCCGCGGGTGCGAGGGTGTCGGTGGTGACGTAGGCGCAGGCGACCACGACGGTCAGGAACGCGCCGGGTACCGCGACCGCGATGGTGGCCGCGTACGGGCCGGGGAGGAACAGGAGTGGCAGCCACCCGGCCACGAACGCAGCGGCGGCGGTGACCAGTCGGCTGGTGGTGGTGCTGTTCCAGTGCCGGCGGCCGTAGAGGAGGCCGCCCAGGAAGCTGCCGGTGGAGAACGCGGCGGGGAGGATCCCGGAGAGCATCTCCTGCCGGTGTTGTTCGGCCATGGAGACCGCCCAGACGTTCATGGCACCGATCGCGAAGCCGATGCCGACCAGTGAAGCGAAGAGCAGTACCAGCGAGGGACTGGCCAGTCGCGGTGTCTCGGGTGCCGGTTCCTGAGCAGGCGGGACCGGACGCCAGCGTCGTGACGGTGGCGCGAGAGCCACTGCGGCGGTACCGGCCATGCCGAGTACGGCGGTGACCGCGAGCGCGGTGGTGGGGCTGTGCGTGGAGGCGAGCGCCGCCACGAGCAGGGGGCCGACGATGTAGAGCAGGCCCTGCGTGCCGGTGTCCAGGGCGAGGGCAGCGTGGCGGAGGCGGGGGTCGGGCAGCACGCTGGGCCACAGGGCCCGTAGGCCGGCCTCCAGGGGAGGCGTGCTCAGGCCGCCGGCTACGACGATGGTTGTGGCCAGGCCCGCTCCGCCGTACGGGCCGGTCAGCGGCAGGGCGACCAGGAGAGCGGAGTTGATCAGGGCGGCCGGCAGGTGTACCGCTGTCTGGCCGTGGCGGTCGATGAGGCGTCCCTTGACCGGCTGGGCCAGCGCGGAGGACAGCCCGTACAGGGCGCTGAGCAGTCCGCCGAAGGCGATGCCGTGGCCGTTTGCGGTGGCCCACAGGACGATGGCGACCAGTGCCATGCCGTTAGGGAGTCGACCGGTGAGGGTGCCTGCGAGGAGACGGGTGACGTACGGGCTGCCCAGCACCGCGCCGTAGGTGGGGCGCGGTGCCGGGGTGGGGGATGCGGTCAGGGACAACGAGGGGCTTTCTCGGTGGTCAGCGGTGGTGGGTGCTCGTGCTGGCGCGCGGTGGTGGTGCGGGCGGGGTGGTGTCCACGGCCGGGCGCGGGCGCATACGCAGGACGGGGGTGCGGTGCGGGGGCAGGACGGCGACGGTCGCGCCCAGGTCCTCGGCGGCGTCTTCGACTTCGCGGGCGAGGAACTCGATCTGCCGGCCGAGCGCGGACAGGCGGGCGGCGATCTGGCGTCCGTGCACGGTCTCCAGCGCGCTGGCGAACTGGCCGCTGGTCTCCAGTAGTTCCTGGAGGCGGACCATGGGGCCGGCGTGGTAGCCGCGCTGGACGGCGCTCAGGAGCGCGTTGGATGCGTCACCGGCACTGTGGCCTTCGACGACGTCGCGGTTGAGTTCCTGCAGGGACACCTCCGGGACCGGCACAGGACGGGCAAAACGGGAGATGTCCGGGCGCAGCACGCCGGGCGGGACTGCGGGGGGCAGGGCCTTGCCCGCCTCCCACTCGTGGGCGTGGTGCCCGATCACCTTCCAGCCTGGTGCGCCCGGGTCGCCGTGGAGCGCGACCACCGTCGAGTCGTCGTCCTCGACGAGGTAGGCGAGGGTGATGGGCTGGCCGTCGGCGGCGTACCAGGACTCGATCAGGTCCAGTTCGCCGCGCTGCTGCGCGGCCTGGGCCTTCTCGGTCCACGACTGCTGTTCCTCCATCGTCAGCGAGGGCCGGTGATGATGGGTGCTGTGTTGGTCGGCGAGGTTGCTGGCGATGGAGCCGTGGTCGGCCCACGCGGTCAGGTGGGGCCACAGCGCCGCGCGCCCAGCGCGTTCGGCCGAGGGGCCGGTGACCGGCCGGTCGAGGGCACGGCGGATCTCGGCGGTGGTGGCGGACAAGCCGTCCAGAACGGCCCGCCACCCGGCCAGGTGCCGCGCGGGCGGCAGTTCGTCGAGCGCGCGACGGGCGGCGCCGAGGAGGTCTTCGGCGTGCGGGGCGAGGTGGGTGGCGTACGCCTCGACCGCCGCTTCGTCGCGGTGGGCTCGTGCGGCTGCCGCTGCGCCTGCGTGGACGGTGCGGCCGAAGCGGTCGCGGGTGGTGTCGAGCGCGACCTCGTACTCGTGGTCGATGACCGCCATCCGCAGCCGGAAGGTACGGGCGCTCTCGACGACGTTCTTCGCCACCGGCGGGGGGCCATCTGGGAGGGAGCTTGGCTCTGTCATCGGGATCGCCCTGTTCCAGCGGCGGTCAGGTGAACGGTCGGTGCGTAGGTGGGCTTCGGCGGGATCGGCCGGGCAGAGGGGAGCGAGGTGGTGGGCGCGGTGGCGCGCTGGGTGGTCCGGCCGGCGGCAGCCTGAGCGAGACGTGCGCGGCGCTCCTGGAGGCCGTTGGGCCGCACTGGGCGCGCGGCCGCGGCGGACTGCATGGGGTCCACGCGGATGTCGGCCTGCACGGTGTAGCCGCGGCTGCGCAGGTCGTGGACGGCTTGGCGGGTGCGGCGGGTTCCGTCCCGTTCGGGCTCGCTGAGCCGGTAGAGCCCCGGCTCGTCGGGGACGGGCTCGAACTGCTCGCGCTCGAGGAACCAGTGGGCGAGGTGCGCGGGTATCGAGGCGGTGGAGGAGGCGACGAAGCCGTGCTGGGGGTGGGTGCCGAAGGCGAAGTGGGTGCCGGGCTGCAAGGGGGCGTGCTTCTCCTGACGTGGTCGGGGCGGGGCGGTCAGTGGGCGTGTGGGGCGGGGCGGGCCCCGGCGGTGAGGGAGCGGGCCGGGGCGGTGACGGGGAGTACCGGGCGGCGGTGGGGCGCACTCAGGCGGGCTTGGCGCAGGAAGCGCTCGCCGTCGGTGAGCCAGGTCTGGACGGCTGGCCACACCCGGGCCCGGCGCTCCTGGGGGGCCACGGAACCTTGGATGACGCCCTCCAGCACTGCCCCGGCCTGAAGGGCGGCGTCCGTCAGGCGGGAGAGGGCCGCAGCATCCTCGGGCCACGGACTGAGGGCGGGGCGGCACTCGTTGAGCAGGGTGGGGGCGTGGTCGAGGACCGGAAGGAAGCGGTGCCAGGACTGGTCGAGGAACTCCTCGACCGCAGTGCCGAGGGCGGCGGCGTCCAGCGGGGTGGCGTCGCTGTAGCGGCCGGAGGCGACCATGGCCTGCCAGGTCTCGTACTCGCTGCGGATCTCGACGAGGGCGGCGGCGATGGCCGCCGTCCGACGGGCGTGGACGGCCCGGTCGTAGGCGGGCAGGTACCGGTCGGTGAGAGCTTGCGCCGCACGCCCGGGAAGAGGCGGGAGGACGATGCTGTGCGGAGCGTGGGGGTCGCCGTAGCCCTCTTCGAACCCCTCGGGTGCGAACGCGCCCACCAGGTAGTCGAGGTGGCTGCCGGGGCGCTCGGCGAACAGAAGGGTGGTGTCGTGGACGGTGTCGGTGAGGATCGCGGCGTAGGGGATCCGTTCGTTCTGCAGCGCGCGGCCGAGCTCACCGCCGTCCCAGATCCAGGGCACGACGTCTTCCTGCCAGGCGGGGTGGGAGTAGAGCTCCACCGACGCCTCCCAGCGGCCCGGGAGCTGACGGGCGAGGTCGCTCGCGGCGTCGCCGATGAAGCGTCGGCTGCTGGTGTGCACGCTGGTGCGGTGCCGCTGCGCGCAACGGACCAGGTCCAGCACCGTGGTCCCGGTGTCGCCGGCGGGCAGGTGCCACGCGCCCGCCTCACCGCGCTGGAAGCCACTCTCGGCGAGGGCGGTGTGCGCCCACTTGTACTGCTCCCCCGAAGCGAGGCCGACGATCCCGAACTCCCGGCTGTGCGAGAGGATGATCTGCGCCTCAGCCATGGAAGTGGTTCCCGCCATCGCCCACCAGGGCACGCAGACTGCGTCCGTAGGCCCACGCGTGCTCGCGGGCAGCCGCCTCCAGCTGGTCGTATCCGACCTGGACCGTCATCTGCCCCGGGTGCTTGCGGTACCGGTACACCGGGACCGGAAGCAGGATCCCGGGCGCCAGCGAGGTCACGCCGAGGGCCGCGCAGTAGTCCTCGCCCTGGACGAGCCCGCCCATGGGGGCGGCGCGCACGAGGTCGGTGCGAGCGAGGATCGTGGTCGGCCCGATGGGGATGGTGTCCGCCGGCGACTTCCAGTACGTCCACACCTCCCCGGCTTGGTGCCGGCCGGGCGGCGTGGGGCAGCGCCAGAGGGTGGTCGAGCCGTCGGGGTGCTGGTCCTGGCTCCAGCCGGCGCACCAGCCGACGCCGGTCGACTCCAGGATGTCTTGCCGCACGGACATGGCGTCGTCCGTGAACTCGTCATCGTCGTCCGCCCAGTTGACGTAGCGGGTACGGACGTGGGTGAGAGCGAGGTTGCGGGCGCAGGCGGCGCCGACCGGCCGGGGCAGGGCCAGTGTGCGGACCCGGGGATCCTGCGCGAGCGGGGCCGGCAGGCGGTCCGGGGAGGCGCCGTCGAGCGCGATCACGGCCTCCCACGGCACGGACTGCCGGGTGAGGCTGGCATGCATGGCGCTCAGGTAGTCGAGGCGGTCGTCGCGCAGGCGGGTGGCGATGACGACGGTAATGAGGGGAGCGGACAGGGAGGTCTCCGGCAATGAGGGGAGGTTAGGGTCAGCGGCGGACAGTCGTGCGGGAACCGGTCGGCGCTGCACGGGCGGTGGGCCGCGGCGGCGTGCGCAGCGCAGTTGGAGTCCGGCGGGTGGTGATGGCGGGCCAGTGGGCCGGGTGGTCGCTGAAGGGGGTGCTGGCGTCGGTGTCCCAGGTGACGAGGGGGCCCGTGCCGGTGTGAGCCATGCTGATCACTTCGATGCCCTGCGGATGCAGGACGTAGCCCCACTGCACGTCCATATCGCCGGCGGTGTCGTCGGTGACAGCCATGCGCACCAGCGGGGAGCCGTCCGGGGTGACCAGGTGGTCCAGGGTGCGGCTGGGCCACCGCTCGCCGCCGGTCAGCGCGTGTATGAGGGCGGGCGGGGCGTCGTCGAGGAGGTCGGTGCCCAGCTCGTTCCAGCCGACGGTGACGTCGTCGATGAGGTGGCGGGACATGGCCTCCAGGTCGCGGCCGAAGCGGTGCTGGTAGGCGGCCAGGAGGAGCGGGAGGTGGTGGCTGGGCAGTCCGTCGAACTGGACGTGGATGCCGCTGTACCCGGTGCCGGTGGTGGGGCGGGCGATGAAGGAATGGGTGGACAGGGGTACTCCGGGGGACGTGCGGGAGAGGCTGCGCTGCCGCGAGGACGGGAACGATCGGCCCGCTCGGCGGTCCTACGCGCGATGCAACTGGGTGGGAACCGGCGGGCCGGAGGCGTTGGTGCGGGCGCAGGTGTAGCCGATCAGGCGGGAGGGCTCGGCCTTCGCGGGGACGGTAACGGCGTCGTTGCACACGAACGTGGAGCGGATGGAGGTGCGGGGCACGTCGTGGAGCCAGGCCCGGTCGTCCTTGCCGGGGTTGAGCTGCAGGCCGGAGTTCGCGACGGTATCGGTCTGGGTGTGCGTGTGGGAAAAGAGGACCAAGGCGCCGCCGTCCATGGTCTTCAAGGCGTAGGCGTCCTCGTAGCGGTTCGGGGCTGCCTCGAAGACGGTGCTGGCCTGGTTCCCGAAGCGGCTGCCCGTCTCGTCGTGTACCTTGATCTGCCGCTTGCTCGCCTCGGTCGGCGAGAAGACCTTCGTCCCGGTGTTCGTGCCTCCGGTGGCGAAGTTGTCGAGCACGGCCGTGCGCAGCAGGTCGGCGCCGGCTGCCAGCTTCTTGTTGCCGTCGGCGGCCGTGGCGTACCCGTCGCGGTCGAGGGCGATCTTGGGCAGCTTCGGGCTGTCCAGGTCGACGACCGAGACCATCTCCCACCGCTTGTGCTGCGGGCGTTCGGCGAACACAGCCAGTCGGGAGGGGGCCTTGCCCTGGCGGTCCGAGAGCGCGGTGGCGAACCAGCGCTCCTGGCCCGAGGGCAGGCGGGGAATGTACAGCTTGGCGCTGGTGACGTCGTAGGACCACGCCTTGTACGGCTCGCGGTCCTTGGCGGGAAGTCCTTCGGTCTCGGTGTAGTCCGAGAGGGACATCGCATACAGGGGGCCGTCTTCGACCGTGTCGAGCAGGCGCCGGTCGCGGTCGGCGTTGGCCTCGTTGTTGATCTTCGAATAGCGAGTGATGACGTCGCGGGCCTGAACGGCGCTGAGAGCCGGCGCCGGCTTCGGGGAGGTGCTGGCGCTGGGCGTCTTCCGAGCCTGGGCGGGGCCGTCTTCGCCCGCGCACCCAGTGAGGGCCAGGGCGAGGCAGGCGGTCGCGGTGAGCAGAGGGACGGTACGGAGAGCGGTGCGGATCAGGGGCTCCAAGGGATCTGCTGGAGGGTACGGGGTCAGCGAGTGCGGCGGATCGTGGGGGCTGCCGGGGGTGATGCCGGGGGAAGGGACGATGCCCGGGCGGGGGCGGCCCGCGGTGGCGGCGGGAGCGGGGTGAGCGCCCGCATCCGGTCCTCGGCCACGTGCAGGACCTCGCCGAGCTGGCGGATCTCGGCGGCGGCGTCGGCGAGGTCGTAGGACAGGTCGAAGCCGTCGTCCTCTTCGGCTTCCTTGGCCTTCTCGCCGGCTGCTTCGAAGAACTCGCCGAGCTGCGTCAGCAGACCGTCGGTGGGCTCCAGGACCTGGTGCAGCAGGGCAGCGGCATCCGCGTGCGACCCGGCTCTGTTGAGCCGGTCGGTCAGCTCGCGCATCGCGTCACCGTAGACGTAGGCAGCGCCACGCTCTGGTGTGCCGGGGGCGTCCTGGGCCGGAGACGCCGGCCGGCCGGGGGCGGGGTGAGCGCTTGCGTGGCGGGTGGCGAGGGCCGGGAGGAGTCCGAGCTGGCCGAGGCGGTGGTCGATCGCCGCAAGCAGGGGTTCGGCCCTGCCGCCGTGGCGGGCTTCGGGTCGCGGGCTGGCGCCGGGGTCGTCGCAGGGAACCGAGTCGTAGAGAACCTCGTACTGCATCACGATGTCGGGGACCTCACGGGTGACGATCCAGCCCTCGGGGTCTCCGGGACGGCGTTCGGAGGGGGGCTCCTGCGGCGGACTGATGGTCAGGTAGCTGTCGTCGGGGAGCGAGACGCGCACGATGTAGGCGCTTATGCCGAACTCGATGTCGCAGGGCAGTCCGCGGGCCCGGAGCGGTGTCGTGATGTGCGTGTGGCGACGCCACAGCTCCTGCCACCATCGTTCTCCCACGTTGCGGTGATCGGGAAGCGGCGCGAGCGGGCTCGTGCGGGAGTCCGGGGGGTTCGGCTCGTCAGCGGCCACGGCTCCTCCTTCGCGGCGCCGGCCGCTGTCGCGGAGCCGGCGGGGGGGTGAGGCCGCTCACCGGCTCCGGCGCCGGATGGGAGCCGAGTGCGCAGTCGTCGCAGGCAGCGATCAGGTCGTGCCCCCTCTCGGCTTCGCAGTCGGCGAGCTGCGCCGTGAGGGCGTCGTGGTCGACTTGCTGGCGTTGGGCTTCGGCCCATTCAGTGGTGTTCACGTGCGGTGGATGGGTCAAGAGGGCTCCGGGTGAGGGCGGGCTCGGCAGCTCGCCCGGGATCGGGTTCTGGAATGTGGTGGTGGGCGCGCGCCGGCCGTTACCGGCAGGGCGCATGGGCATCGCAGTCATCGGCGAGTGCGGCGAGCAGCTGTGGACGGCGCGGGCGTTGCCCGTGGGCTGGCAGGGGCTGTGGGCTTGTCTGCCGTCAACTGGCGGTAGGCGGCGATGGCCTCCTTGAGGCGGTCGACAGCGTCAGCCCTACGTGCGGCGAGGATGTCGACCTGAATCGCGGAGTACTGCAGGACTCCCAAGGAGTTGATCGACTTCGTGCCAGCTACGGCGCTCGTGAGCGCGGTGGCCGCCTGCTGAGCGGTATCGGTGAATTGACGGTGCACGTCGTCCAGGTGACGTGCGGCTCTGGTCACAAGGACGGCCATCACCAGCTCGGTGCCTTCATGGAGGAACCTGAGTTCCGACGGCGTCTTACCAAGGGTCTGGTGCACCATCTGGGAACCGGGTGCGGCGGGCGGCCGGGTGTCGGAGGTGTCCATCAGGGGTCCGTTCCGGAGTAGCAGGTGTTGCTGCGGAGGCGGTAGAGCCGCGGAGGGCGGGGAGGTAGGGCCGTTTACGCAGTGTTGAGATGGTCGAAGGCGTCTTGTCGGTAGCCGAAGACGGACTCTTCGAGCACGGAGAGCCGCTCGCAGTGGGGGTGCTGCCGGTAGGCGTCGCTTCGGCTGCTGACGTAGTCCTGTTTGTGGGCTTCTGCCGTGGCGGTTCGGACGAAGTTGCGCGAAGAGATACGGCCCCACTCGGTCATGTCGGTGGCGGTGCTGTCTCTCATCCACACCCAGATGCCGTTGCCGAGCTTCATGATGCTCTTGGGGTGATACAGGCCGTCGGTGGTGCGGTGACGGCGAGGACTATGGCGTTCCCCGAGGTCGCGCATCATGGCCTGGCCAGCCTTCTTGATCACCAGGCCGAGCAGTTCCTTACGCGGTGCGAGTCGCTCGCAGAGCGCTTCGAGAAGCTCGTCCTGGTAGATGCGGCCGGTGTCGGTGGTGACCTGTTGGGCGGCCTCCAGTGCGATCTTCCGCAGGACGGGGTCGGCGGTGAAGTTCACGGAAGGTCACGCTCCTCCCACACCGAAGCCATCTCGGCCACGGCCGTGGCCGCATGCGCGATGATCTCTCGGGTCACGGCCCGGCCGGGCGGCGCGAACTCGGGGTCGTACAGGTCGAAGGTGCGGCTGCCTCGGACCTGGGCGAGTGAGGGCAGGACCTCGCACAACAGCTGCGTGGCGACGCGGCGCTGGCGTATGTCCTCTTCTATCCGAGCTCTTCGCTCGGCCCAGGCGCCTTGGAGGGTCAGCTCGCCGTCGGCGACGCGGGAGGCGAGGGCAGGGTCCTCGTCCCGGAGCCGCGCGAGCTGCGCTTCTGCCGAGTCGGCCTGCGCCTTCTTATCCCGAGCCGTTTGGTATGCCTCGTCGATGCCCATGGCGCCGGCGATCACGGAGTCGACGAGATCGGGGGTGTAGCGCAGGACGATGTTCGCCTGGCCGATGCGTCCCAGGGAGACCCCGGCCTGTTCAGAGACTGAACGGGCGGACCGTTCAGTCTCTGAACGGAGGTCGTGTTCAGAGACTGAACACGCCTTGGCGGCGATCATCGCGGCCTGGCCCTTCGACAGGCTGCGGCGGCGGAGATTGACGGACAGGGTGTAGGCGCTCGGGTTGTCGCCGCTGTAGGTGACGTACTCGGGTTCGACTTGGGCGAGTTCGCAGGCGCGGAGCCTGTTTCTGCCGTCGAGGATCCGGCCGGTGGAGTCCAGGACGATGGGCTGGAGCTGACCGAGGTCGCGGATGTCGTCGGCGAGGGCGCGGAGTTCGTCCTCGTCGAGCATGGGGAACAGGGCGGTGGTCGGATGGGCTTCTATGGTGATTCCTTGCGGGATTGTCGTCAGAATTCGTGAACTCGGCGCCGTGGTCAGTGCATGCGGGCGTCGGTGTCGAAGAGCGCCAGTTCGTGGCTGTGCAGCAGGTGCTGCACGATGAAGCTCCGACCTGCGACTTTCCACAGACCGCGCCCCCGGTTGAGGTGGGCGATGGCATCCATCTCGACGGAGGTCAGGCCGAGGAGGGTGGCGGCGGCGTGGAGCTGGTCGGTCTCCTGGCGGTAGATGATCCGGGTGGAGCAGTCGGCGAGGAGGCCCTCGGCCAGGGCGCGTCCCTGTGATCCGGCGTCGCCGGCGGTGAGCAGGTCCGACAGCCGGTGGATCACCATGAGGTTCGCGATGCCCAGACCCCGGGAGAGTTTCCACTGGGCCTGCATGCGCTGGAGCAGGCCGACGTGGCGCATCAGGCGCCAAGCTTCGTCGTAGACGATCCAGCGTCTGCCGCCGTCGGGGTCGGAGAGGGCGGACTCCATCCAGGCGGAGGCGCAGGTCATGGCCAGGACCAGCGCGGTGTCGTCGCCGGAGCCGCCGAGGCCGGAGAGGTCGATGGAGAGCATCGGCGCGCTGGGGTCGAAGTCGACGGTGGAGGGCGCGTCGAACATGCCCGCCAGGTCGCCGAAGACGAGGCGGCGCATGGCGTGGGCGAGGTCGCGGGCGGCCTCGCCGAGCCGTCCCGACATCATCCCGGCGGCCTCGTCGAGGGCTGCGGGGTTGTTGAGGGTGGCGGCGATGTCGCCGAGGAGCGGGGTGCGGCCGGTGGTGTCGGCGTGGGTGACGACGGCGTCGAGCGCGACGTCGAGGGCGGTGTGTTCCATGGGCAGCAGGTCCCGGCCCAGGACGGTGCGGGCCAGGGAGCCGAGCAGGAGCAGGCGCCGCTTGCGGATCTCGCCGGCCCAGTCCGCTTCGGAGACGCTCGCCGGTCGGGGGGCTGCATCCAGGGGGTTCAGCCGTCCGGGCAGGCCGGGCCCCAGGGCGACGGACCGGCCGCCGAGGGCTTGGGCCACCGGCGTCCACTCACCCTTGGGGTCGCAGGGCACGTAAACGCGGTAGCCGAAGGCGATCGAGCGCAGCGCGAAGGACTTGGCGAGCGCGCTCTTGCCCTGTCCGATGACGCCGGCGAGCAGAAGGTTGGGGTTGGTGAAGCCCTCGACCTTGCCGTACAGGGCGAAGGGGTCGAAGACGAAGGATGCCTCGGCGTGGACGTCGCGGCCGATGTAGATGCCTTCGGCGCCGAGGCCGCCTTCGGCGAGGAAGGGGTACGCGCCAGCGGCGACGGCGGTGGTCATGCGGTGGGCGGGGAGCTTGAGCTGGTTCCCGCGGGCGGAGGCGGGGCCGGGACGTCCGCCGGCCGGGTGGAGCGCGGCGGGCATCTCGTGCTCGTCGCTTGTGACCGCGTCGGGGCGGGTGCCGGCTTCGGCGCGGGCCTTGGCGGCGGCTTCGGCGAGCTGGCGGCGGGCGGCCTTGCGGCCGGCGCGGTCGACGCCGTGCGGGGTGAACAGCGGGGAGGCGGAGGCGCGGCGTGCGCGGCGGGCGGGCCGGTGGCTCATCGGGGGCCCTCGATTCTGCGGGTGGTGCTCATCGCACGCAGGTGGTGGTGTGCGGGCGGAGGTCGCTGGGGGTGGTCTTGCGGCGGACGACGTGTCCGGCGGCGAGGTGGCGCTGGCAGATCGTCAGTACCGGCGGGCCTTCGGGCAGCCGGTCGGGGCGGCATGCGCTGTTCTCGGCGTCCGCCGCGGTGCTGGCAGGCAGCAGGTGAAAGGCGTTGTGGACGTTGCTGGTGGCCTGCCAGAGGCGGGTGTGTGCGGTGGCCAGGAGTCGGCCGGCGGCCGGGTGGGGCGGTCGGGTGCTCTCGGCGAGGCGGTCCAGCAGGTGGAGCAGGGCGGTGAGGTGGCCGTGAAGTGCGTCCAGGTGCTGCCGGTCGGCCGGCCGAGGCGGTAGGGCGTCCGGCGGGCGGAGGGCGCGGGTGTGGTGGCGGACTCCGGCGCTTGCGGCGCGCAGGTAGGGGTGCGCGTCCTGCGGGGATGCGGGGGAGGTCAAAGGTGGTGGTCCTTCCTGCCGGGCGGCAGGGGCGGCGACGGGTGCTCGTGTCGCGGATGAGCGAAGGGATGTGGGCAGGGGTGCCGGCCGGTGAACAGGGGGGTTCACAGAGCGGTGCGGGCGAGGGGCAGGGCGCTGAGGGTGAAGGCGTCGGGTTGCTGGTAGTTGAGCCTGCGGAGGTCGACGCCGGAGGTGACGGCATGGGTTTCGATCTGTGCGCAGGCGGCGTCCAGGAGGGCGTCGGTGTCGGCGGTGACGGTGACCAGGCCGGTCAGGGCCACGTCCGCGTGCCCGGCGATGAGCTGGCGCTCACGCTGCTTGACGTCGGCGTACTCGACGGAGTCTTCCTCGCTGTCGACCTGTCCGCGGCGGGAGCGTTCGTTGGCGTCGGCGATGATCGCGGCCTTCCGCCGCTGGACATCGCGCAGCGCGGACTCCAGGGCCTGCGGCACGTAGATCAGGGAGAGGCTGCGGCGCACGCCTGCGGTGAACATGATCCCGTGCAGGAATCCGGCGCCCATCTCGGTGCGGGGCCAGTTCTCCACCCAGTACGTGGCGTGGCGGGCGCTGTCGGTGGCCAGGCGGTCGTACTCCTCGACCTGGACGACGGGGCCTGCGGCGGCGGGGTCGGCCTCGGCGCGGCCGGTCTCGGACCACTGCTGGAGGGCGGCGAGGGCGGCCGGGTCGTAGGCGGTGCGGATGACGGCGGCGATCTCCCTCGCGGTCAGCCACCCGGTGACCGTCAGGCCGGCGTTGCGGGCTGCCTGGGCGATGGAGGCGGTGGTCTGCTCCATGACGGTGAACGCCCCCGGCAGCCCGCCGCCGGCCTGGCTGATCAGTCGCCGGGCGGCCTTGAGGTCCAGGGAGATGGCGAGGTAGGTCTCGTGCGGTGCGGCGGCGGGTCCGGCGGAGGCGACCAGCTCGGAGTAGATCTGTCCGGCGACGGGGGTCTGGGGCTGGCCGTGGTGGGTCCAGTGGCGGGTGAGGGTGTCGCCGCTGTCGGGGACGGTGCGTTCCAGCACCTGCACGGTGGCGATGTGCCCGGTGCGGGCGATGCCCGCCAGCGCGCGGCCCCAGCTCGAGACGTTGTGGTTCTGCGTGGCGGGGTCCAGGAGGGCGAAGGCGCGGGAGCTGACGCGGGCGATGGCGGTCAGGGTCTGCTGGTGCGGGTCGTGGACGGCCGCGGCGCCGTTGGCGGAGTCGCCGGGGGTGACCACCTTGAGGGAGGCGGTGGTGCCGGGCAGGTGCAGGATGCCGTCCTGCCGGGGCCGAGTGAGGGGCCGGGCGAGCCAGAGCGTCTGACCGGTGCGGCGGCGGTGCGCGTAGCGGGTGACGATCGGCGCCCAGTCGATCAGGGATCGTCCGTGCCGGCGGATGGCGACGAGCGCGCCGGACGCCGCCCACAGAGGGGCCAGGGCGACGGCGCCGAGCAGCCCGGTGGAGATCACGGTCAGCAGCAGCACTGCCAGCGTGGCGGAGACGAGGAGGAGTTGGGGCAGGGAGAGGCCGAGGAGGATGCCGCGGCGGGAGCGGTGCGGGAACTTCACCGTGACCGGGGCGACGGACAGATCAGTCATGAAGGGGGTCCTGGAGGCGCGGGTGGAGGCCGGGGGCGGGAGGCGCGGGGCACGTCCCACCCCCGGTGTTCGGGCAGGAGGTCAGAGGCCGGCCGGAGGCGGCGGTGTGCTTGACCCGCTGGACGGGGCGTTCTGCGATCCGGAGGACGGGGGCGCGCCCTGGGGCGGCGGGGTGGTGGTCGGCGGCGTGGACTGCCACCCACCTCCCTGTCCGGAGGCGGCGTTCGTCCCGGCTCCACCCGGCCCGGGGCTGCCGCCCACCTGGCCGCTGGTGTCGTCGGACACGCTGGTCGGCGCGGGCTGGACGGCTTTCTCCAGTCCGGCCTTGAGGGCGTCGCCACCGGGTGAGGCGCCTGTTCCGCCTCCCTGCGGTCCGTCCTTGCCTGCTTCGCCACCGCCGCCGGTCGGGTTGGCCGCGATGTCGCCGGGGAAGCCTCCGCCGGCGTCGGGCCCCTGCGGGGCGGCGCCCGCTCCGGCGGCTGCGCCACCGGTTCCGGCGGTGGCTGCGGCTGCGGCGGCCTTGCGGGCGGCCTTCTCGGCGTGCGCCTTCGCGATCTGCGCTCCGGCGCCTCCCGCCCGGTGGATGGACTCCCCGTCGGTGCCGTCCGCGGCCCAGTGCACGAACTTGAACACGGCGTACGGGCACAGCAGGACCAGCACCATGATCACGATGCCGGACATGACGTCGGCGAGGGCGGCGATTCCGTCCTTGGCTTCGGTCTTGCCCATGGCGGCGATGCCGAGGACGAAGATCACGGTCATCAGGAGCTTGGAGACCACGAGGGTGGCGGTTGCTTCGATCCAGCCCTTGCGCCAGCGCTGGGCGGCCTCCCAGCCGCCGCCCGCGGAGGCGAAGACGGCGAGAGTGACCATGACGAGGATGCCGACCTTGCGGACCATCATCACGCACCAGTAGAGGAACGCACCGATGGCGGCGCCGAGGCCGGCGACGACGGGCACGAGCCAGCCCAGGCCGGAGAGCGCGCCGATCTGGTTGACCTTGACGATGCGGCGCACGGCCGACTCGATGTTCAGGTGTGCGGTCTTGAACAGTCCGTCGCTGATCGCGTCGACGACTTCGATGGCGACCGTGGTCAGGGAGATGGCGCAGAAGGCGAACAGGACGCCTGACATGGTGCCGGTGAAGGCTTGAGTGAGGGCCTGCCCGTCGCGCCGGACGGCGGCGCGGACCAGCTGTGCGGAGAAGGACGCGACCAGCAGGACCAGGCCCAGGGGCAGCAGCATCTCGTAGTTGTCGACGAACCATCCGGCGTTCAGGTCGACCTTGGTGGTGGTGTTGACCGCCTCGGCGGCGAGGTCGGCCGCGGCGGCGACCAGTTCGCCGGCGGACTTCGCCATCCAGTCACCGATGGCCTTGCCCGGGTCGGTGGCGAAGTCCACCGCGTCGCCGACAGCGCACAGCTTGTCGGCCAAGGGGAAGTCACAGAAACCCACGGGGCGCTGCTCCTCCTTTCGTGTCGGTCAGGTGCGGGTCACTGCGTGACGCTCGGGGCGATGGCGGCCAAGGCGCAGTCCTGGTTCGGGCGGCACTGCACCGCGAGGGTCACGGCCCGTTCCTCAGTTCCGCCGCCGCCCTTCTTCCAGGCGATCTGCTGCTTGCCGTTGACGGTGACGACGTAGATGTACGCCTCGGTGATCGCGGACGGATCGTCGGCCAGGGCCTGCTTGAACGCGGAGGGGTAGTGGCCCTCGGTCACGCTGGCGGCGGCGTGCTGGTCCTGGTCGGCCATCCGTGACCACAGCACCGGATCGGGGACCTGCCCGGAGACCGAGGCCCAGTCGGCGTACTTGGTCTCGGTGGTCATCCAGGTGTGCATGCCGGCCAGCTGCTGGTCGCGGCTGGTGTCGCGGGTGTCGTAGGACCACAGCATCTGGGCTGCTGCCTTGGCGTAGGCGACCGGTTCGGAGATCTGCGGCGGCTTGGGCACCGATCCTGACCCGGAGGCGGAGGAGTGCTCGGGGGCGGCCTCGGTCGCGGTCGGGCTGCCCGTCGGAGCAGGGGCGGTGGTCGCCGGAGCTTGGTGGTCCTCCCCGCTGCCGGTCACGACGGCGACGACGCCGGCGAGGACCAGCAGCGCGGCGACGACCCCAGCGACGATGGCGATGCGACGGTTCGCTGACCAGCCCGCACCGTAGGAGGAGAGGGAGGGGAGTCGGTTCTTCATCACTGGATCTGCGATCCGAGGTTGGAGAAGAAGGCGACCAGGCCGTTGGCGGCGCCCAGACCGAGGGCGGCGCCGGCGGAGACCATGGCGCCCTTCTTGCCGTTGGCCTCGGCCTGGTGGCCGCCGGTGTGGTGGCCCCAGGCCCACACACCGAGGGAGACGGCCAAGGCGCCGACGACGGCCACGATGCCGAAGAGGTTGATCGAGCTGACGACGGTCTTCAGCACGCTCAGGCCGGGAAGGCCGCCGCCCTTGGGCGTGATGCCGGGGTCGTAGGCGAGCTGTATGACGCGGTCGGCGAGGGGGACATGCATAGGGGTGAGGAGGCTCCTTGCGTACGCGGGCCGGGCGAGGGCCGGTGAATGGGGAAGCGGAGGGGCGCGGAACGGGGCCGCGAGGTGGCCTCGCCCGATCGCAGCGGGCGGGCGGCGGCGTCAGAGGACGCGGCGGGCGGCGAGGATCGTCCAGTCCTTGATCGGCGTGATCCGGACCGGCTTGGTGGTGCGCGGCGCCTCGATGACCAGACCCTCGCCCATGTACATGCCGACGTGCTCGGGTCGCGCGGCGCTGCCGCGGCTGAAGATCAGGTCACCGGGCTGCAGCTTCGACGGCGATACCGCCTTGCCCTCGCCGACCTGCGTGTATGTGGTGCTGGTGAGCTGGATGCCGGCGTGGGCGTATGCCTGCTGCATCAGGGAGCTGCAGTCGCAGCGGGCCATGGGGTCGGGGCCGTGGGCGTTCGTGCAGGAGCCGCCCCACTGGTAGAGCGTTCCGAGCTGCTGCATCGCCCAGGCGATGGCCTTGCGGGCCTTCGGGTCGGCGTCCTTGGGGATCGTGTAGCCCTTTGGGACGCTGCCCTCGGGGATGCGGCCGAACCCGGAACCGTCCTGGCCCGGCGTGCAGCCGGTGGAGGTCGAGGGTTTCTTGTCCTCGTCGGCGTCCGCGCCCTCCGTGTCACCGCCCGGGAAGGTTTTGACGATGGCGTACTGCAGTGCGGTGGCCAGGTTCTCCCACTGCGCATACGCGTCCGGCAGGCCGGATCGCTGGACGGCTTGGGCGGCCTGGGTGACGGTCATCTGCTGCCACCCGTTCACCTTGAGCAGGTGCTTGTAGAACTGCTCGGAGGCGTAGGTGGGGTCGCGGATCTGCTCGGCACTGCCCCAGCCCTGGGAGGGGCGCTGCTGGAAGAGGCCGAGACTGTCGCGGTCGCCGTAGTTCAGGTTGCGCAGCCGGCTCTCCTGCATCGCCGTGGCGAGCGCGATGATCTGCCCCTTCTTCGGGACGTCGAGGGAGAGGCCGGCGGCCACGATGGTCTGGGCGTTGGGGACCTGCTCAGCGGGCAGGTCCAGGCCCTCAATGTGCACCTCCTCACTGGAGGCGCCATCCAGGAGCTTGGAGACCTGGTCGGCGATCTCGCTGGAATCCAGGTCCGTCAGGCAGTTGCTGAGGGTGCCGTTGCTTTGCACAGCGTCGGCGGAGGAGGCCAGCATCATGCCGGTGCCGGCCAGGAGGATCGGGGAGAGGAAGACGACGCCGATGCCGGCGGCGAGGGCCTTCAACCCGAGCGGACCGCTCGCCGGCCAGCGAGGTTGGGCAGGGGTGGGTAACGAGAAGTCATGCAGGTCCTTCGGTGGTGTCCGGCACACCGCGTACGCAGGGCGTGGTGGAAGGGCGCGGCGGGCCGGGGCGATCGGAGGCAGGGCCAGCGGGGCGAGCTGCCGCTCGCTTCGCGTGGCCCGAGTGATGAGCTAGGTGGGACGGGAGCAGCGAACGGCGGTGTGCGCCGGGCAGTTCAAAAACAGTAGGTGCGGATCGGCGGTTGACCAAAAAGTCAGCGCGGGGTGCCGGAATCCGACCCCTCGGCGGGCACTTCTTGGTCGTCGGCTAATTCGGCCCTACAGTTTTTGGACTCCCCTCGCCCTCCTCGGTCCGCGGCCCTGGGCTTCTGCATGCCCTTACTCGGCCCGCGAGGACTCCTGTGCGAGGCGGCAGTCTCCTTCCGCGAATCCGCACCCGAATTGGGGTTCCTCTTTGCCTTTTTCCCTCCACCAGGGCGACGCTCTGGCTGTCCTCACCGGCCTGCCGGACGGCTGCGTCGACTCCGTCATCACCGACCCGCCGTACAACTCCGGCGGGCGCACCGCGAAGGAACGCACGACCCGCTCCGCCAAGCAGAAGTACACCTCCGCCGATGCGAAGAATGAACTTCCCGATTTCACCGGCGAGAACATGGATCAGCGCAGCTACGGCTTCTGGCTGACGCAGATCATGACCGAAGCTCACCGCCTGACCAAGACCGGCGGCACGAGTCTGCTGTTCACCGACTGGCGCCAGCTGCCGACCACGACGGACGCGATCCAGGCGGCCGGATGGCTGTGGCGCGGGGTGCTGGCCTGGCACAAGCCCGCCGCACGGCCCCAGAAGGGCCGCTTCACGCAGAACTGCGAGTTCATCGTCTGGGCCTCCAAGGGGCCGATCGACGGCTCACGCAACCCGGTCTACCTGCCGGGCCTGTACTCGGCCTCGCAGCCCTCCGGTACGAAGCGGCAGCACATCACGCAGAAGCCGGTGGAGGTGATGCGTGAGCTGGTCAAGATCAGCCCCGAGGGAGGCACCGTCCTCGACTTCTGTGCCGGCTCCGGATCCACCGGCGTGGCCGCCCTGCTGGAGGGCCGCGATTTCATCGGCGTCGAGAAGACCGAGCACTATGCGTCGATCGCTGCCGACCGGCTCACCGAGACGATCCGCGCCACCCTCACCCAGGACGACATGGTCCTCACCGGATAGGCGGCTGCGGCGTACCCCATTCCGGAGACGGCACAGCCATCAAATGCCGAACGGTCGTCGATGTGACCGGTACTTCGCCATCCGCGTGTACGCCGCTGCTTTCGCCCACCATCACTTCGCGTCTCGTAGGAGGCCGTACTCTTTCATGCCCGAATCCGCAGAACCCGCAGCAAGCGGGGAATTGGAGCCGATCCGCGTCCCGGACCCTCATCTGGAGGGAATCGAGGCGAGCGTGCGACGGCTCATGGAGCAGTCGGCGCAACAGGCCCAGCAACTGGACCATCTCGCCTCCGCTCCACCGCCGAGTGAATCCCCGTTCGCGGCGTTCGGCATGCCGGGCTTCGGTGGTCCGGCTCCCGCCGCTCCGCCGGAGCCCCGGCCGATCCTGGAACTGGACGGGGAGGAACGCGAAGACGAACTCGACGCCCTCAGCGACTGGGTGGACGACTTCTTCCTTCCCGTCTACGCAGCGGAGGTCACCACCGCGGCCCCCTGGTGCCTGCAGTGGCAGGAGCACGACGACGTCGTGGCCTGGCTTCACGCCCTCTGGCTCGCCTATCAGCAGCACAAGGACCCCGAATCGGGGCTGAGCGGCCTGTTCGTGTGGCACCGGGACTTCCTCACCCACGCGGTCGCTGCCATCCGCGCGCCGGGTGGCCCGCTCTCGGCGTGCATGACCTCGCCCGAGCGGCCTGCGCACCGCCTGCTGCCCGGCCCGCCGCCGTCCATACGCACCGAGGCGGCGTCCGCCGCCGAAGCCGTCGGCACCACCGAGCCGGACGAGCTGACGTCATGAGCGGGGGAGCAGGAGAGGCCGCCTTCGGCCTGAGCTTCGACCCTCGCGCGCTGACAGACCTCCTCCAGGCCCCCAGCCACATCCGCGACATCACCCTCGCCTACCTCCAGGAGGTCGTGAACGCCCAACGCTTCGGGCTGCGCCTGGACGGCGACCTGGAGGGATACCGGAAGCTGTTCGTCGACGCTCGCAAGGACTGGCGCGTCGTCTACGGAGTCCGCCAGGCACCCGCGGACTCCGCGCACCACAAGGAGATCCACGTCGTGGCCCTCCGGCCGCGGGCAGGCAACGACGTCTACGACGAGGTCGGCCGGCGGCTGGGGATGACCCGCCGGCCGGTAAGCGCCCGTACCCACGCGGCACGCTCCCGCTCCCCCCAGTTGACCACCCGCGGGCCCGCACCCCGGCCCGGCCCGGCTCCCAGCCCGGTACCGGGTCTGCCCCGGCCCGCGCACTCGCCCGCCTCCCGGCACACCCGCTGACCCCGCGCGAAAGGCCCTCTTGTCGTCCAGCGAACCGGCGCCCGACCGAGCGTCCACCCCTGAATCTGTCGCCTTCGATGTAGATCACCTCGACGCCGACGAGAACGTCCTTCTCGACTTCTACCAGCAGGTCGGCGACGCCGAGATGCTGGTGCCGCTCGCCGAACACCACACAGCGAACGGCGTGCACAGCTACTTCGTCCTCTTCGACCGAACCGCCACCTTCGACCATCCCGGCACCGCGGCCTACCGTGCCGTGTACCTTCGACGGGACCTGGAGCAGCGCACGTTCGCCTTCGAGCACGCCGTCCTGCCGCTGCCGGCCCTGGCGCAGTCCTGGCTCATCCACCGCGGCTGCCGCCTCGACGCCATCACCCTCAACCCCGACCTCGGCACCCCGGCGGCCGACGAAACGACCCGGTCGCTGGAGCGGCGCCTGGCCGGCGACGGCGACCACTACGCGATGGGCTACTCGTACACCCGCGACGATCCCGAGGACATGGTCACCATCGTCGTGCTGCGGGCCCTGGACGAGCACGCGCCCAGCCCCTTTCGCGTGGTGGTCGAAGAGGTCGACAGCAACGCATGGACCTACACGCTGCGCGAGGGCGGATTCTCCTCTGTCGGTGAAGCCCTGCAATGGGGCGAAGACCGCCTCGCTGGAAATGCCGGCCCGCTGCCGCCCGTCCGCCGGTCAACCACGCCCGCACGGCCGTCTGCTGTACCGAAGGCTTCTCCAGTGCGCGCACCCGGACGTCTCTTCTGACGCCGGCAACTGGCAACGGCGGGCGCAACATAGCCGACGATCGCCGGTTAGCCAAACCGGCAATTCTCCGGATTCTTGATGCAGCCGCCGGGACAACCGGCAGCGCCCTTTCTCGCAACCCCCGTTTGCCTCATGGAGGTTCCTTCCGCATGCGTTCCACCCGAATCGCCGTGTCGGCCGCTCTGCTCGGCACGCTGGCCCTGCCGGTGCTTTCCGCCACCAGCGCGAGTGCGGCGGCCGTACCCACGGCGGCGACCGCCGCCCCCGCGGTCAGCTGCCAGTACCTGCCGCCGCTGCCGTACGAGGTGCACACCAGCGCTGTGACCATCCGGTCCAAGGCCAGCGCCTCGTCCACCGCCCTGGGCGTGCTCTACAAGAGCCACAAGTTCAGCGTTTCCAAGAAGAGCGGCAATTGGCTCTACATCACTGACAAGACCACCGGCGTCAAGGGCTGGGTCTCCGGCACGTACGTCTACCGCGACGTCCGCATGTGCCTCGACTGACAGGCTCATCGGTTCCCGTACGCCCAAGTCGTCGGGGCCCGCCATTTCCTCGCCCGGTCCTACGTCCGTCCTCTCCAGAATTGGAGCTTCCCTTTGCCCGAGCGCATATCCAATGACGCTGAAGATGTCGTGGGCGTGCTCACCGAACGGATCGAAGCGCGTTTCGGTATGGATCTGGACCAGCTGAAGGCCGCGGTCGCCGCCGCGCCGACCGCCAATCCGGATGCCACCGACGTCGTCAAATGGCACGGTCTTCTCGTCGAGGCCCAGTCGGTGCTCGACCGAACGGAGGACGACCTCCTCGCCGCGCTCCAGACCCAGCCCAGCGAGGTCGACGACCCGACGATGGACCTTGCCCATCGGGTGAACGCTGCCGTCACGACTCGCGACGGCCGGGCCATGGTCGTGAAGTGGTTCCTCGATCCCGATGCGCCGGGGCGGAAGGATCTGGCCGCCGAACGGCTGGCCCGCCTGCGCCCCCGAACAGGGCCGGCGGTGCAGACCAGAGCTCCCCACCAATCCGGTGCAGTGCCCGCGCCCGCCTCGGCCGTGCGAGCGGGAAGGCCGGCCCGATGAGCCCGACCAAGGCCAGCACCATGGACATGGACCTCCAGCAGGTCTTCGGGAGCCCGGTCCCCGAACTCCACGAGGCCGCTGTCGCGCGCGACGCCTCTCCCGCCCTCACCCGAGCCCTGGAACTGCGCTCTTTTCTCGCGCTGACCGAGGAACAGGTCGCCCGTGTCCGTGACCGCGTGCACGCGGACATGCACCCCGACCGCGACATGGGCGAGCTGTCGGCGGACAAGCTCCGCTTCGACGCCCAGTGGCTGGAGGCCGCGCTGGACGCCCGCGACGGCTACCGCGCCGCCCTCGGCGAACTGCTGCGCACCATGCCCCCGCCCGGCCAGCCGGCCCGTGCGCATGACACAACCCCGGGCCACCGTCACCCTGCCCACCTCGGCCGCCCCCGCACCGCCGCGTGCGGGGGCGGCACGGGGCCCCCGATCCGGAAAGCCTGCTTGACCCACCTCACGTCCACCGAGATCGCCGGACGAATCGAGGACCTGTACGGCGCCCCGCTCACCGACCTCCGCGCCCACGCCCAGGACCAGCCGCCCGGCATGCTCTGCGCCCTCCTCGGCATGCACGAGCACCTCGTCGGTGCCGAACGCAGCATCGCCTTCCACCGCGAGCAACTCACCCGGCTTCTCCATCCCGAGCGGCCGATCGACCGGCACGAGGTGTCCCACCTCCTGGACGGTGCGCGCCGGCTCGCCGAAGCCGTTGCCGTCCGCGACGTGCAGGCCACGTCGGTGACTGCCGTCCTGCGCAGCCTCGCCCCCGTCCCGGTCCCGGCGCCGCCTCCGCCGCCTGCCGCGGCCCCTGCAGCCGCTCCGCCCTGTGCGGTGCCGAGCGCGGCACACAGCCGCTGACCCGGCGGCGCTTTCCCTTACTGACCCAGGAGTTCTTGTCTTGGCCATCACCGCCCTGCCCCCTGACACCGCGACCGACATCGCCCGGGTCACCGAAGCACTCGGCATGATCACCCCGCGGTGGAACGTGCGGATCCTGCTGGCCCTCTCCGCCCGCCCGATGCGTTACAGCGATCTGGCCGCCAAGGTGTCCTGGCTCCACGACGGGCAGCTCCACCCCAAGGTGAAGGCCCTGTGCGACGCCAGCTTGGTGGAGCGCACCGAGCACAGCGCGCGACACGTGACCTACGGGAACACCGAGCGCGGCACCGCCCTGCTGCCGGTCCTGCCGGTGATCGTCACCTGGGCCGAGGAGCACCTGGAGAAGGCGGATCACCCGCTGATGGCGATCGAACACATCGAGGACAGCCTCACACTCCTCACCCGCCGCCACGCCGCCGCGATCCTGTGGGTGCTCAAGACCCACCAGGAGGTCAGCGGGCGCACCCTGGCCCGGCTCGTGATGCCCAACAGCGACTGGACCAACATCTACCCACCGCTGCGGCAGCTCGTCGACGACGCCCTGGTCAACACCGAGGGCAAGGGCCGGCCCTACCGGTTGTCCGCGGCCGGCAACGGGCTGGGCCCCGTCTTCAGCGCCCTGTCCGCGTGGGCCGCCGGACAGCCCCTCAACGAGGCGGCGTCCCACCCGGTCTGGGGTTCCCCGAGCGCCGGAGTGGCGTCCAAGCCATGGGTCAGCAGCCTGTCCCGGACGGCTCCCGGAACGCCCCTCCCGACGCGGGCACCGGAGGTGGCTCCGGCCACCTGGCAGAGCCGCGAACTCTTCTCCCATGCCACGACCACCGGCCCGAAGACGGCCCTGCCGGCAGGGGGGCCGCGCCGATGACTGCGTCCTTCACCACAGCTGAGATACGCACCGCGGTCGAGGTGCTGGCGTCGCGCCCCCTGATCCGCCTGATCACCGAGATCGACGACAACGGAGCGATACCGCCCAGGCGGCTGGCTGCCACCCTCCCCGACCTCTCCACCCATCACCTGCGGATCGCAACCGAGACGGCCCGCACCCACGGTCTCGTCCGCACCGCGCCGGGCACCGGCCTGGAACTCACCCACCGCGGCCAGGAGCTGGCCGACGTCTACGACGCGGCAGCGCGTTGGTCCCGCCGCCACACCTCACCGGCGGAGGTCTACGAGTTCACCCACCGCGTCCGTCACGTCATGGGACTGCTGGCACTCCAGATCTCCAGCGAGAGCGCACAGGATTCGGCACGCCCTTCCGCCGCGAGCTGGGCCGGCACCGACCCCAAGGCCGACCCGGCCCACGTTCGGGTTCTCCTGCTTCAGTGGCTGGCCGAAAACCCGCAGCTCACCTGCTTGTCCACGTACGAGCCGGTCGCGTGAGCCACGTCGCGGACTCCAAGGACCTGCGCCCCGCCGATTCGCTGCTGCCCACCATTTACCTGCCGCGCACGGCCGACGCCCTGGCTTTCGCGATGTGCACCTACGGCATCCCGCTGCTCGTTCTGGCCACCACGAACTCGGCCGCGCTGACGGGGGCCGCGTTCGCCCTGGAGTGGATGCCGCGGCTGGCGGCCTTCGGATGGGCAGGATCGATCGTCGACAGGCGAGGGGCGGCCATCGTGTTCCACCTTGCCTCCCTGGGGCGCGCGGTGGCCCTCGCCGCCGGCGCGACCCTGCTGTGGCTGCACCCCTCGGGGGCCGTGGCGAGCGTCACCGTGATGGCGCTGGCGGCGACCACCGGCGTGCTCACCGAGTTCAGTTACATCGCAGCCGAGACCGCCGGCACTGCCGCGGGCCGCCGGGCGGGATCTCGAGCCCATCGGGTCCAAGCGGTACTCATTGGCATCGACCAGACAGCCACCCTGGCCGGTCCGGCCCTCGCCGGGGTGCTCCTGCTGGCCGGACCGCCCGCCATGCTCGCGGTGATCACCGCGCTCTCGGTGCTCGCCGCGCTGCTCGCCCTGCGCACCCCACCCTCGCCCACGGCCTCGGAGCATCGCCGCAAGGGGCGGCCGGGCGCCGGGCTCCTCACAGGGTGGCGCACCATCCGCTCGCTGCCAGCGCTCGGCTGGCTGGTCACGGGTCTGACCGTGTCCAACCTGGCCATCGGCATTCTGCAGGCAGCCGGTCCGGTGATCGTCGTCAAGCACTTCGGCCAGTCCACCACCGCCGTCGGCCTGGTGTGGTCCGCCGCCGCAGCGGCCACGCTCCTGGCCGTCACCATCTGCCGGTTCGCGCTGGACCGCCTGGGCCTGTGGCCCGTCGGCGCCGTCTGCGCCGTCTTCGCCTCGTTGGCCTGCCTCGCCGCCGCCCAGGCCCCCGACTACCTGTCCTACCTGGTGCTGGTCGGGATCCTCATGGCCGCCGACGGCGGCCTGGCGGTAGTCCTGCGCACCCTGCGGTCCCACCTCATCCCCCCGGAGAAGTTCGGCAGCACGCTGTCCGCAACCATCCTCATCCTCCTCCTGCCCTTCCCCGTCGCCGGCCTGCTCACCGCCCTCACACCCCCCAACGCTCTGGGCCACGTCATCACCGTCTGCGCCGTCCTGCAGGCCCTCGGCCTGCTCTGCGCCTTCGCCCGCCTGCGCCGCGACCCCGCCCTTCGCCCCTGACCCTGCTGCACCCCAGTCTGTGGAGTACGTCATGCCTACCGTCGTCCGCGGGTCACACCGCACGACCGGGCACACCATCACCGAGCAGTTCCACGCCTTCGATGCGCGCACCCCTCACGTCTACTGCGCGCTCGAACGTCTGGCCGCTCTCCGTCTGGCGGCCGGTGCCACCCGTGACGGCATGAACGACCTCTTCGAGGACCTCCGCCGCGAACTCCCCCACGGCGTTGCCGGATTGAACAACAACTTCACCGCGCTGTACGTCCGGAAGTTGATCGACGGCCATCCCCCTTGGGCTGGTGCGTTCGAGCTGCGTCGCCGCCGCGCCGCCTGAGAGCCCTCCTCCTGAACCTGCCCTTACCGATACGGAGACCACCTTCTTGTCTGACCGCCCCGTCGTGCTCGTCGTCGCTCCCGGAGACGCGAATTACCGCGGCTACTGCCTTGAGCAAGTCGCCTACTCCTACGATGTCGTGCTGCTCACTGCTGCCGAACCCTCCTGGGAAGAGGCGCACATCATCGACCACGTCGTCGCGGACCTCGACGATCCCGCCGCCCTGCTGGCAGGGGGTCGGGCCCTGGCCGCACGCCACGACCTGGCCGGAGTCATGACCTGGGACGAGTGGTGCCTCGTCCCGACCGCCCGTCTCGCCCGCGCCCTCGGACTTCCCGCCAACTCCGTCGAGGTGACACGTGCGTGCCGCAACAAGGCCACCGCACGCTCCCTGTTCGCCCGTCACGGTGTACCGTCCGCTGTTTCGTTGAGCGTGCGCAGCCTGCCAGAAGCCCAGGCCGCTGCCGACCAGATCGGCTACCCGGTCGTCCTCAAGCCCGCTGCCCACGCCGGCGCCATGGGCGTACAGCGCGTGGACACCCCAGAGCAGCTCGCCGCCGCACATCATGTCGCGCAGTTGACGGCCGAGCCGGCAGCAGAGAACAACCAGGTGCTCGTCGAAGAGTTCCTCGACGGTCCCGAGATCAGCGTCGAGTGCGTCACCTACCGCGGAACGACCACGGTGGTCGCGGTCAACCGCAAGACCATCAGCCCGCCACCCCACTTCGAACAGCTCGCGCACCGTGTCGACGCTGCCGATCCACTCCTCGGCATCGTCACGCCCGCCGCGCGGGCCGCCATCCGAGCACTGGGGATCACCAACGGCGTCAGCCACATCGAGATGCGTCTCGTCGACGGCCGACCGCGCCTGATCGAGGTCAACGGCCGACTCGCCGGCGACATGATCGGCCACCTCGTCCGCCTCACCACCGGAATCGACCTTCCGCGCGCTGCCGCCGACCTGGCCAGCGGTCAAGCCCCCGACCTCACGCCCAGCCGCGTCGGCGCCGCTGCCATCGGGATGATCTACCCCCACACTTCCGGCACCCTCACCCACCTCGGCTACACAGGCACTCGCCCGCCGTGGCTGGACCGGCTGTGCTTCCAGCGCCGTCCCGGAGACCGCCTCCTGCTCCCGCAGGACGGCGGCACCCTGTTCACCGCCCGCGCCGGGTTCTACATCGTGACCGGCAGCACCCCCGCCCAGGTCAACGAACGCCTCAGCACCGTCGCGGATGAGATCACCGTCGCCGTGAAGGCGGACCGATGAGCCCGCAGCCCGCTACGCAGGACGACCTCGATGGCGACGTCTACGTCTTCCCCCGGCACCTGGCCCGCTCGACCACGGTCGGCGACCCGGCCCTCGACCCGCTGCGCGACCTCGGCTGGGACCTGCATCACGACGACCTCGGCAACACCTACCTCACGGCCCCCGACGGCCGGGTGCGCCTGGGTTACCTCCCCGAGGGCGAGGACGACGGCCTCTGGCGCATCAACGCCTACCGCGACGCCTTCGGCCCGCCGGTCTGGGGCGTCTGCTTCAACGCCGACGCACCGACGGAGTTCGTCACCGCCTTCACCACCGCCCTCGCCACCGCGTACCGCGACGGCCCGGACCGCTACCTTGCCCGCCCGGTCGTCGGCAGCCTGGAGCGCGACCCGTTCCTCGCCGTCGACCCGCTCATCGCCCACGGCTGGCAGTTCGACCGACCCAGCCCGGACACCTTCGCCATCACCTCACCCGACGGCCTCGCCACCCTGGAGTACGCCGTTGGCCCCCTCGACGCGAAGAGCGAGCTGGACTCACGCAGCGCCCGCTGGCACCTGTGGTCCGGCACCAACGTCGACCGGCCCTTCTGGTACGCGACCGCCAGCACCGACACCCCGGCCGCCCTCCTGCGCGCCGTCACCGAGTCCGTAGCCGACCCCGCGCCGCTGCTGCGGTGGCGGCAGGCGACCCACAGCTACGTCAAGGGCCGCGCCCAGATCACCCCCGTCCTCCCGCCCTCCCCGCCGCGCCCGACTCCGCTCGATGTCCAGCGGGCCCTCGGCGGTCGCCGTCCGACCGCGGTGCCGGCGGCCAGCGTCCCGCGCTGGAGCACCACCAGCCGACCAGCCCTGCCCGGCCCTCGCCGCTGACACGGCCCAACCCGCCGGAGTCCACCCTGTCCCTCCAGGCTCCCGAGTTCTTCGCCGAGCTCTGCCTTCCCTTCGCCGACCACGCCGTTGTCGGCAACACCTACTACGCCGCCCCGACCCCGGGGAGCCCTCTGCGGCTGCGCATCGACTTCAAGGGCGCTCTCTACGCGGGCACCTACGGCGGCCTGCGCCTGTCGGTCCTCCACCCCGACCGCGGCGAGATCGGCGCCGTCGTCCTCAGCTTTCTCGATCACGGCACCTTCCACCGCCGCGACGAAGCCCACGGCACCCAGCCAGGCACCTCGCGGTACGCCACCTTCGACGGGCACCACCAACCCGGACGCCCTCCCTGGGACGGCGTCGTCACCACCGGGCTGCGCGACGCCATCGAGCAGTACACCGCCGTCTGGTTCCCCGGCGCCCGGACCGCGAACAAGCCCCGCCGCACTACGGGCCGCACCGCGCAGCCCGCTCCGGCCGAGTCGGCTGCCCGCAACGGCTCGCGCAACCGCTGAGCCTGCTCCTGTCCGCCTCGATGCCCCGGCCACATCCGACGAACGCCCTCATCCCCGCCCCTAGGAGCCTCTTCCTCGTGCACGCACGCCTCATCCGATCCGCTGCTGCTGTCGCCGTCGCGGCGGCCGGGACCCTGACCTGGGCACCGGCCGCCAGCGCCGAGCCCGCCGAACCGTCCCCCTCGGCGTCCGCCACTCCCACCGAGACTCCGGCTCCGGACGCAGGCAGCGTCGAGATCACTGCGAAGGACGCAGCCGGAGACGTCCTGCCCGCCGCCACGTTCCTGCTGCTCGACTCCGCCGGCCAGGAAGCCGGACGCGGACAGACTGACGCTCAGGGGAAGGCGACCTTCCCCGACCTCGCACCGGGCGTCTACCGGCTCAAGCAGACGACGACCGGCAGCCCGATCCACGAGGTCGTCGCCGACCAGGACGTCATCGTCACCCCGGGCGCGACCACCCGGCTGACGATCACCGACCCGTTCAAGGCCGCCAAGGTCCTCCTGCAGGCCAAGGACGACAAAACCGGCAAGCTCCTGCCCGGCGCGACCGTGAACATCGGCACCGGCACCTCCACGCTGCTCACCCTGACCACGGGCACCAAGGGCACCGCCGCCGGTGACCTGCCCGTGGCGAGCCGAAGCACGGAGTTCTGGGTCAAGGAGATCAAGGCGCCCGCCGGTTACGACCTCTACAAGCCGACGAAGACGTTCACTGCGGGCCCCGGCGCCCCGGTCACCGTGACAGTCACCAACACCAAGACCCACACCGACCCGAAGCCCGACCCCTCAGACAAGCCGACGCACAAGCCCACCCCTTCCCCGTCCAGCCCCGGCAAGCCGAGCAGCGGCAACGGAGGGACGGCCCCCTCGGCCGCGGACAGGCCCACGCCGGAAGCCGACTCCTCGCCTGACGCCGCCTCTTCGTCCGTGGCCGTGGCCCCGGTCAAGAACTCCACGCCGAAGGCGCCGACGGGATCCCTCGCCCACACGGGAGCTGACGCCACGCCGTGGCTGATCGGCGGCGCGACGGCACTGATCGCAGCCGGTGGAGGCGCCTTCCTCCTGGCACGCCGCAGTCGCACCGGTAGCCACGCCGACGACTCCACCGAGAGCTGACCCCTCTCCCCACTCCACAACTTCGAGCCCCCGGATTCCACTGACTGGAGTCCGGGGGCTTCGTCGTTCGCTGTGGCACTTTCGCCGCATTCTTCAGCTGGCTACCGATGAGGTGGCGCGGTTGTTTCGAGACGCTAGGCGCGCGCTGCGGGTAGGTCGTATCGGCTGACAGCGACGTAGGTTTCTGGCGTCGCTGCTTCGAGGAGGCTCTCGTCTCCCCGCAGGTCGATCCTCGGCTCCTGGGGGCGCCGGAGGAGATCACTCCAGTTGCTTGTCGTGCCGCGCTCGTAGGCGTCTCGAAGCAGGGGACGCAGCCGTGGGCGGGCTTCCTCCTGCTGTTCGCGGAATATGCGCCGCTGGGTGAGGCGCTGCTCTTCCTGGGCCTCGTCGCTGATCTCTAGGTCGACGGGGGGCTGATCCTCGGCTCGCAGCCCCGGGGTGCGCTGGGCGATGGCGAGATCTTCCTCATGGAGGCGCTCGCAGGCGGCGAACAGGCTTCGGGACATGCCAAGGTGGACCTCCGTGCCGGGGATGCGGCAGCTGAGGAAGTCGTCGAGTCCTCGGGCGTGGAGTCCGGCGCGAAGGATGTGCTGCTCGGTGTCGGCCACCTCTCCGCGAGCCTCGTCGCGCATGGCGAGAGTGAACGGGTCGTCTTCCAGGGGCGTAATCAACCCGGAGCGCCGGCGGCGGGAGGAGCGGTCGGCGGCCACAGGTACGGTGCGTAGCTGTGTGGCGGGGACGGAGCGCAGTGCGAGGTAGGTCAGCATCTGGGCGCGTGCGGCCCCGATGAGGGCGTCGTCGTTGTCCCCGAGACGGTCTTCCACGTTGGCCGGGCCCACTGCCTCGTCGCCGGTACTTGATTCGGCAGGGGCAAGCGGCGGCAGGCCGGGGTGGAGTTCGTGGTCGATCGTGAGGAACAGGTCGTCTTCGAACCTCACGGATGCTCCGACCAGCACGGTGCGGTGTGCATACGCGCCGAGCACCTGGCTGCCGGCCGCGAGCTGCTCCCACCCTTCGCGGAGCTTCTTGAGCCCCACGTCGCCGCCCTTTGCCTCGATGAGCCAGTACAGCTTCTCCGTCTCGTGGCGTCCCCACAGATCGGGCAGCTTCTTCTTAGGGTCCTTGAATGTCTTGAGCAAGGCGGGTACGGGGCCGCCGAGTTCGAGGTGCTCGGTCTGGCCGAGGCCCAGCAGGGAGCGGCAGGCCCACTCGGTCATCGTCATGCCCAGCCGGTAGCCGGCGGCGACCTTGGCGCTGCGCTCGGTGCCGTGCGCGTACACCGGGTTCCAGGTCAGGCGCCGCCCTTTCGCGCCGTCCACGGGGTGCCGGGGCGTCACAGGGTGCGCGCCGAGGTAGGCGTACAAAGGGGAGACTCGGGCGACGAGCTCCCCGTGGGCATAGCGCGGCTGGTTCTGCAGGTGCGGGGTGACGTCGCGGCCGACTTCGGTGGCTGCCTTGATGATCTCCCGCCAAGTGGTGGTCGGCGCGTACCAGCCGTCGACGGGAGGGAACCCGTCCGATCCGGTCCACGCCGTGTGCTTGGCCGTCCGCCACTGCCGCCGGGGCTTCCTCGCAGGTCCACTGCGGAACAGGACCGGTACGTCGAAGCTGTCGGCGTACGTCAGCGGAGGCGCGTCGGGGACTTCTGCAGGGATCATGCGGCTCACTCTGGCACGGCCTCTGGCCGCCACCGGAACTGGGCACCTAGCCGGGGTGTGGGTCCGGCGGGGCCGACCGGCATGAACCCGTCTCCGGGCCCGAGGAGGAGGATGAGCAGTTCGCCGGGGGCAGACAGGAAAGATCGCGGAAGGACTGGCCAACGCGCGCGGGAGCATGTCAACGTAGACGATCTCGCAAGAAACCCCAGGTCAGAGAGGTGATAGCCCGTGACCGTAGCCCCCGTGAGTCCCGGTTTCTCCACCACCGTCGAAGCGCTTCGACTACGGCAGTGGCAGCTCGGTCCCGGCCAGCCGACGCTGGTCATGGACCAGTTCTCTGCCGAGAATTTCCACCTGGTCGTCGATGACCGTGCGGACGTACACGTCAGCAGCAAGGACGGCCGCTTCTACCTCGGCTGGTTCCCGCTCGGCCGTCCCGGCACGGACCGCGAAGGGTGGAAGATCGCGGTCACCGGAACCGCCAAGACGCCCGGATACCAGGTCTCCTTCGACGTCGAGACGCCGGCCGACATCGTTGCTGCAGCCGTAGCCCGCGTACTGGAGACCTCACGCCTCCTCTGACCTTGCGAGGACTGCCCGCTCGCAAGCCGCCGGCCTAACCGAGCGCCGGCCCCTCTCCCTTCCCTCGTTCTCTCGCCCCAAGGAGGATGCTCGTGGCGTCTTCGGAAATCACCGTCGCCGACCTCATCGAACTGCTCGCAGCCTGCGACCCAAGTGCTCCGGTGCGCCAGGCCATGAACCCCTTCTTTCCGATGGCCCATCGCTTGGCACAGGTCCTGCAATCGGTCGACGAGACCGGCCGGACCGTCGTCTACCTCGCCGAAGGCCTCGAGGAGGACGCACAGCTCGGTCACCTGCCACCCGAAGTCGCCATCGAGCTGACGTGGCAGGGCCCCGTCCAGGCGCCCCCGCGCCGCCCCCGCCGCCGCGCCGGCGGCAACTAGACAAGCACCGAGCCTTTGGAGGCGCCCCTGTACTCCCACCTTCAGCCCGACCCGTCGGCCCCACTCGCGTTCTGGGTCGGCCCCCGTCACCTGGCAGGTGACGACGGGCGCCCGTACGACGCCGTCGCCGATGCTCTTGCGGGCCTGGGCTGGACAAGCCTGACGATCGTCCGCGGACGGCACGAGCCGGACGAGGCAGAGCAGGACCGTCAGGTCCTGCGCAGCACCGTCCTGCACATCAGTCCCGACGGCCTGCGCTGGGCCCAGTGGTGCTTGGCCGACGAGCCGTTCCACCTGGGTGAACTGCCGATCGCCTGGCAGATCTCCGCCCGTGAAGAGACGACCAGCCTCGCTGGTTGGTCGGCCTACTTCACCCGCGACGTCCCCGGCGAGGCCATTGCCGACTTCCTCCTCGCCCTCGACACCCACGAACAGCCCACCGTGCCTCTGACTGGCGCCGAGGTGGTCTTGGACGCCGTCGCCACCCAGGGATGGTTCCGCGACATCGACGAGCCCCAAGCCGCGGCGATGGATCCGACGGGGGCCTCGCACATCAGCCTCGGCGAGGTGCCGCCCCTTATCCAGGACGGCGACCCGCGCGTCCTGGTCACCGAAGCTGACGAGGTGGGCCCGGCCGGATGGCAGGCATGGTCCGAGCCCGTGCTCGGCGCGCCCTACCTGTGGGTGGCCTCGTTCGCCGCCGGCGTGCCGCACGATCTCGTCGCCGCCTTCGCCACCTCCCTCAGCTCGACCGCACCGGTCCTGCGCCGGGTGCTGCCCGAAGCCACCCAGGAGCGGCTTCTGCGCGCGCCGGCCACCTGACCGTCTCGCCGTACCGGAATGAAAGAAGCCCGGCGCCCTCCCCGGTGGAGGGTGCCGGGCCTTCGTGCTTCCCGAACACCGTCGTCCCATCTGCCCCGTAAACCACTGCTGCCTCCGACCTTCCCGGGTCGGAGGCAGCAGTGGTTTACGGGAGCAGATCAGGGCGTTGCGGTGGCCTTGGCGAGGGCCCGATCGAGGTGGCGGTCGACGAGGGCCGGAGAGCCAGAGACGACGAGCAGCAAGCTGCCGTCGCGGATCGCGGTCTGCTTGAGGACCGTGCTTCGTCCCTCGGCGGTGAAGGTCAGGAGCTGGCTCCACTGCTCATCACCGCGGTCGTGGGGTGCGGGCAGCTTCTGGGTGGCGATGTCGATCGGGGCGCTGCCCGCGAGGACCTGATAGTTCGGGCAGCCGGTCATGGCGTCGAAGATCCGGTTGGTGCCGTCGGACAGCTTCGTCGGGCTGTCGCTGTAGAGCTCCTCGGAGATCTCCGAGGAGCTGCTGCCGTAGGTGAAGTCGGCCTTCGCTTTGTGCGGGAAGGTGAGCGTGCCGCCGGTCGCCGCGTCGCCGCCCAGCTCGCTCAGTGCGGGGCAGCCGAGGACGGTGACATCGTCGTGCTGAGCCGCACGCTGCGGCTTGGGCAGGTAGCCGCTGCCGAGGTCAGCCTCGGTGAGCAGACGGGACACCAGCGCTGCCGAGGTAAGCGTGGCCGGTTTGCGGTGAGCGTCGGCCGGCTTACCGGTTCGGCTGGAGGAGGCGGTCTGCTGGTCGGCTCCGCCGTTCTCGGGAGAGCAGGCGGGAAGGGCGAGGAGGGCGGCGGTGAGGCCGAGGGCGGTGGTGGCGACGCGAACGCGCATGACGGAACTGACCCCTTGGTACTAGGCGACGGGTGGTCAGTGCGGGCCCGGGGGCCCTATGGGGTCGTAGGGGTGGTGGTCAGTGCCCGAGGTGGCGCAGGCAGTCCTCGAACGTTTCGTGCGTCGCGTCCGCCGGTCCGCTGTTGCGGTTGTACCAAGCGGTGTCCAGGCGGGTCTCCCGCTGCTGGTGGCCGGCCCGGCATCGCAGCCAGATCTGGTCGCGGGTGGAGAGGATGAGCCAGTCCCGGTAAGCCCCGCACTTAGCGCAGGCGGTCATCTCGCCATCGATGACCAAGGGCTGCTTCCAGGGCATCATCTTGCCCTCGACCTGATCGTGGCTCGGCACGCGCAGCTCCGGCGGAAGGAAGTCCGGTGCCGCAGCGGTCGGCTCGTCGTTCTGCGGTGCGGCCGTCGGCGCCCCGTTCCACGGCGACATCTGGTGGTGTCGTGCGACCAGCTCGGCGAGCTGCCGCTCCACTTCGCTCGGCCCCTTGGCCCGGCGGCGTATTCGGTGAAACACCCTGGCGTCCTCCTCTGCCTCGTCACCTCGTCCTGCGCGCTTGATGATCGTGCCCCACGCCCCCGCTGGTTTCAATTCACAAAGTCCACAGTCTCCTTCGACCAGGTCAGCGGGTGCTTGGGCGCATCGAGCGGGCCTAACGGCCCGGGCGGGCGGCGTCTTCGCCGCTCCGTCGCTTGCCGGGCGCGGGGCGGCTCGTCGTCGTCCCGCGCTTCGTGGACCGGGTGGTTGTGGTGCCGGTCTCGGGCAGACGGGAGGCGTCGGCGGGCAAGTTCGCAGCTCGTCGCATCCGCCACACGAGCACGTCGCTGAGGGACTCCGCGGTGCCGAGTTCACGCCCAGCGGCAACCTCTCGGAGCAGGGCGGCCGGGTCGCCGCCGGCGGCATCGGCTTCCGCGACGGTGGCGGCCAGGGCGTACCAGCCGGGCTCGGCGAGGATCTGCTCGGCCAGATCCGGCAGGGCCTCGCGCAGCAGCACGGTCTGGCGTTGAAGCATCGGCCGGCTCAGGCCCCGACCGCGCTCGTAGAGGACCCCGAGGGGCTGCGCGGCGGCGGTCCGGTAGGCGGCGCGCAGGTGATGAGCGGCTCGGGTGGCTGCCTCGGCCTGCTGGGCGTGGCCCTTGCGAGCGTGCCAGTGCGCTGCGGCGGTGATCAGGAAGAACAGCATGTCGATCGCCATCGCCGTGGTGGCGCCGTCCTCACCGCGGCCGAGCACCGGGCCGCCTTGGATGAGGTCGCGAGCGGCCTGCCGTAGAGCGCGATCGTGGCCCCGTACGGCGCGGACGTGGGAGCGCGAGGCTCGCTCGAAAGCTGTTGCCGCGTCGCGAAGTTGGCGGCGGGTGTGGGCGGCGGACGTCTTCGCGAGGGCGTCCAGGACCTCGCCGGCAGCGGCGATGTGGGCGGCGGCGACCGCGTCCTGGTCGTGCTCGAAGACGAGCACGGCTTGCCACGCGGCCGAGGCCGTTGCGCGGCGTGCAGCGGCCGGACCGTCCGGCCCCGGACGGATCGCGTGGTCCTTGGGGGGAGCCGGGGCGTCGGCGGACCAGCGTTCGCGGATGCGGGGCAGCGACAGGTCGGGAGCCAGACGGGCGCCAGGGTAGAAGACCGGCTCGTCGTTTTTGTTCAGGTCGTCGGGTAGCGCGACCTTGTATCCGAGCAGGTCGCCGGAGGGAGCGGCGCGCTTGCGGATCAGGAGGCCGGCGGAGGCGAGCCGGTCGAAGAACTCTTCGTCGCTGCGCGCGCCGCTCACCGCGCGTCGTACGGCTTCGCGCAGTTCCTCGCGGGCGGTGCGCTCGCGGCCCTGGCGTTCGGCCTTGTGGCGTTCGGCGCTGGTGGGACGCTTTGCTGCGGTGCCGTCGCCGGGGGCGACCTGGTGGAGGCCGAGTTCCTTCTCGATGAGGCGGGCTTCGGCTTGGGCACGGGCGCCGGAGCGGAAGTCGTCGGGGCGGTGGCCGTCCTCGGTGACGAGGGTGGCGACGATGTGGATGTGGTCCTCCGCGTGGCGCACGGCGGCCCAGCGGCAGCCGGACTGTCCCTCACCCGGGTCGATGCCCGTGGCGGCGACGATGCGGCGGGCGATGCCGGCCCATTCCTCGTCGGTCAGGATCCGGTCGCCCGGGTCGGCTCGTACGGAGGTGTGCCAGACGTGCTTGGCCGGGCGGGCGTGCTTGGCCAGGGCCATCATCGGCTGGTCCAGGAGCCGCTGGAGGTCGGTGAGGGTGGCGTTCGGGTCGCGGCCGGGGTCCGGGGACATGCCGTCGAAGGAGGCGACGAGGTAGGGGTCGGTGTGGTCCTCGTGCTTACCGGTGTCGTAGAGGTAGTAGAGGAGACCTCGGGTGTCCGACCCGGAGGGGTTGACGCTGGGGATCATGAGCCGTGGTGCTCGATCAGCCGCGTGGCGGCCTGGTGGGCGGTGTCGGCGGCACGCCGTACGGCGGCGATGGCCGCTTCGAGGTGAGGAACGTCCGCGCCGGAGTTGAGTGCCTTGACTGCCTGGTTGAGGTTGCTGCCGGCCCAGCCGAGCCGCCGCCGGCTGTCGAACAGGGCGGTGATCACCTCGCGTTCGTCGGCGATCGCGGCGCTGGTACGGCTGAGGTCGCGGGCGGCGGCGAGCGCGGAGCGGGCGAGGAACCCGGCGACGGACAGATTGCACTGGGCGGCGGCGGACTTGATCAGGGCGTACTCGTCGTCGTTGAATCGTGCGTTGGGCTGGTGCAGGCGCTTCTTCTCGGGCGACTGACGCGGACGCTGACGGGCGCGAGGAGCGCGCTGTCGGGGCGCGCGCGGATCGGTCGGCTTCTCCTCCTGCCCCGGCTTCGATCCGCCCTCGGTCGAAGCCCGAAGGACCTGCGCCCCCCGGTGCAGGTCCTCTCCCGCCCCCTCGGGGGCGGGTTCGGCGGAAGCTACGCTTCCGCCCCAACTTGCTCGCCCCGAGACCGAGTTGGAGCCGGGATCAGGCTCCGCGGTGGTGCCGTTCTTGGGTGCGGTTGTCATCGGGATTCGGACCTCGTAGAGCGGGTGCGCTGCTGGATGGTTGCGGCCAGCGCAAGGACTTCGGCGGGGCTGGCAAGGACGCGGACCGGTTTGTTGGGAAGGTCCTGGACGAGCCATTGCCTGGTCGGCATGAGGACGACGGCGTGGAGGAGGTGTCGGCGGACGAGGACCTCCGCCCAGGCATCGGCCTCGGCGGTGGTGGGCCCGGAAAAGCGCGGGGGACGAGGAATCATGGCGTACCTCCTAAGAGGGGCGGTGGCCGCGGCTTGAGCCGGGCCACCTTTACGGATGCGGGCCTTGAGCTGGGGCTTTGCCGGTTCAGCCGCACTCGGGGCAGCGCACGACATGGCTATTGAGCGCGCGGGCCATCCGCCGCTTCGCGGAGGCAGCTTGCTTCGCACTGGACTTCGCCGCCGGCCTGCCCGCGTGCCGCTCGGAGTGAGCGAGCATGAACCCGATCTCTCGCTCGTACTCCGCATGGACGGTGTTGAACTGGTGGCAGGTCTTCATGTGCTCCTCGTCGTCGTGTTGTCCTCGTTGCGCAGCTCCTGGAGGACCAGGCCGAGTCGGTCGTTACCGACTCCCGTCAGGCCCTGGCGGCGGATGATTTCGCGCAGTTGCACTCGAGTGATCGCTCCGTTGCCGTCCCGTTCGAGCAGGGCGGGAACATGGGGGCGCACCTCACGGACAAGCTGGCGCTCGGACTCACCCAGCTCGCGTGCCTGGCGCTCCGTCTGCGGAGAGCGGGACCCGGCCAGCTTGTCCTTGTTCTTCGTCCGGGACGTCCTGGTCGGCTTCCGTCGAAGCGGGACCTTGTGTCCTCGGTCCTGGGTGGTCTCGGTCCCGGACTGTGGGGCGGTCGGTCCCCGGTCCTCGGTGGCCTCGGTCCCCGTCTTCGCGATGCCCGGTCCTCGATGAGGCGGGTCCTGAGCTGCTACTTCTCGTGTGCTGTGGTCGGTCCTCATGGCCGCTGCGTCCCGCGCTGCGGCTTCCGGTCCCGCGAGCTCGGTCCCGGGGACCGCACCGTCTTCAGACGGTTCGGTTCCCGCGGCCGTCCCCGTTGCGTCGCTCTTGGTCCTTGTGTCGACCTCGGATTCCTGGTCCGCCTCCTCGGGGACCGGTCCCCGAGGAGCCCTCGGCCCTCGGTCCCGGACCGGCTCGTTGGAACCGTCGGGACCGGGGACGGAGACCGGCACATTCGATGTCGGCTGTGCGGGGACCATAGCCGCCGACGCGCTGCTGTGCGCCGGGGACCAGGGAGAAGGGAGCGGGACCGTGGCGAGCGTGAGTGCGTGTCGCCGGGCGGCGAGCTGGTCGAGCAGCTGCGCCCGCTGGAGAAGGTCGGTGCCGACCGAAGCCCTGCCGACCGCCTTTGACAGGCGTCGCGTCAGCCGCCGGCCGCGACGGCTCTGCTGCTGCTCGGGTGTGCGCTCGGCGAGGCGGGCGGCGAGGGTGACCGCACGGGCGGTGGCCCGGTCCCGGGTGATCTGCGCGGCGTCGCGGTCTCGCGCGGCGATGCTCAGGCGGGAGAGCAGCCGCTCGCGTGCCTCCCGGCCCAGGACGGCGAGCAGTGCGTTCGAGGCGGCACCCGGGGTGCGCAGGCGCAGTTCGATGCCCATGGCCAGGTGCCACAGCATCGCCGCCATGACCGGTCCGACGAAGGCGCGGACCGTGCCGCCGACGGGGCCGCTCTCGGCGTAGGCGGGGATCACCTGCACCGTGGTGATCACCCAAACCAGCGTGCCTGGCAGGCCGGGGGCGCCCTGGACGGCGAGGTTCTGCCGTGCCATCAGCGCGGTGGCGAATAGGGCGAGTTCGGCGGCGGCGAACATTCCGGCGCGCTCGGCGGTGCCGGCCATGTCGAGGTAGTCGGCGGCGAAGCGCCAGCTGGTGTCGGCGCTGTAGGCGGTGCAGCCCAGGGCGGCGACGGCGGCGACCCTGACTGCCGGGCCGCCGAGACGTTTCTGCGAGCGAGTTCCTCGGCGCCGGATCGCCCAGGCGGTCAGCACGAGCGCGAGGGCGGCGGGCACGACGGCGGCGAGGAGGAGAGGGAGGTCCGAAGTTGCACCGAAGGCGAGGACAGGATGGGTCATGCTGCCTTTCCGAGAGGGGCGTGCGCCGGGGTCGACGCCGCCAGGTGGCCTGTCGGCTGCTGGGTACCGGGTGCTGCGGGCGCGGGGGTGCCCTTGGCCTTGGGGGTCTTCCTCCGCTTCTTCCTGGAGCGGGGCACGCCGTAATTGCGGTCGCGGTCGAAGACCTTGTTGGCCGCTTGCCGGAGCAGGTCGCGGGCGTGCTTGCGACTGATGCGCAGGGCGGCGGCGAGCCGGTCGGACTGCCAGCCCCGGACGTAGGCGTGGTCGATGACCACCTGCCGCTCGGCTTCCGTCAGGTGCACGTCGCGTCCCTGGAAGAACGCGGTCACACGCCGGTAGTCCAGACGCTGGTGCAGGTTGTCGTGCAGCGGGCGCCGCTCGGCTTC
Organism: Streptomyces sp. NPDC093065; assembly: GCF_044754585.1. NCBI lineage: Bacteria > Bacillati > Actinomycetota > Actinomycetes > Kitasatosporales > Streptomycetaceae > Streptomyces > Streptomyces sp. NPDC093065. The sequence continues at coordinate 362,209 of NZ_JBIVPJ010000005.1, forward strand.
GGTGAGCCCGCCCCAGACGCCCTCCTTGAGGACGTTCTCCAGAGCGAAGTCCAGGCACTCGCGACGTACGGGGCACCAGCCGCACAGCTCCTTCGCCTCCGCGATCTCCTCGTGATCCCGGGGCCCGGGGAAGAACACGGCGTCGGCGTCCTCGACGTCCATGCCGTGGCACGGTCCGTGGACATGCCAGCTGGTGTCTGCGATGCCGCGCAGGCCGGTGGCCGGCGCGGCATGGGTGGTGATGTGGCGCAAGGCGAGTCTCCGATGTGCTGTCACACCGGCCGATTAGCGTGGTGCTCGGCGGGTGCGGCGTCGGGTGCCAGCCGCGGCGCGTGGGCGTGCGCCGCATCCGGTGCGGGACGGTGAGGTTACGGCGGTGCAGCGGACGGGATGCACGCTCTGGAAGCGGCGGTCAAGCCAAGGCGGGCTGCTGTGCCTGCTCGGTGCGCTGTGCCTGCTGGGAGGCGGCGAGATCGTAGCGGCCGGGGTGCGGGTCGGCGCGCGGTGTGATGGCGCGTACCCCGTCGTTGGGGCCGATCCGGCGGCGCCGGCACGGCTCGCCAACCGGGGCCAGGCACCACTCGCATCGCACGCTCAGGGCGTCGGGCAGCCCTTGCGCGACCGCGGCTTCGCGTGCAGCCCGGGCGGGCCGGAATGGTGCGAGAGCGGCTCGGGCGGCGGGCGGTATGCAGGAGCCGATCTGGTCCAGTCGAGCCTGCAGCCTCGGGTTGATTTCCTCCTGGCTGCCGGTGATGGCCCGGGCCTGCGCGGGCTGCGCCATGCCGGTGGCGACGGCGTGGCGGGTGCCGACCAGCTCGGCGGTCCAGGCGGCATGGTCGTCCGGGTCCGCCGACGGTGTGGGGTCGCAGTGGAGAGCCAGCCGGTTGCGCCGGTAGCTCTCCCAGGGGCGGACCACATCGGCGGGCTGGATCTGGTACGGCGAGGCGCGGTAGTGCTGGCGGGCGGCGACGCGGGCGTCCCAGCCGTGCGGGGTGGCCATCGGCACGTCACCGAGCAGCTCGTGCCACTGGGCAAGCTGGTCGCGGGCCTCGCCCTCGTCGGTGCGGATGCTGCGGGGGTCGAGTCGGCCGATGTAGGCCAGCAGGGCGGCGATTTCGCGGCGGTCCACGCTCAGCCCTCCGTTCCGGTCGGCTCGTCCAGGGCGGCGAGAAGGGCGGCGGTGTGCTTCTCGGCCCGCGTCATGCCACCGGGCGCGGCGGAGTTCTTACCGGGCACGGCGTAGAGGTTCGGGCGGCTGGGGGAGTGCTCCCGGGCGACCCAGGAGCGCCAGTCGGCCGCCCAGGCTTCCGCCGGCCTCGGAGCATGGTCTGCCCGGTGTGCACGCCACTTCGCGTCGGCGGCCTGCAGGCCCTGCTCGCCGAGGCGGTTGAGGTGTCCCTGCTGGCGGGCCCAGGTGTGGGTGGCGGGGTCGACCTGCCACTCGGCAGCCGAGGTGACCGCAGCACCACCACTGCTGTACCTCCGGTTCAAATCAGGTTCACTACGGTTCTGTGTGCCGGTGGCCGGTACATCCCTGTGCCGGTTTCCGGCACGTCGGTGTGCCGGTTTCCGCCTGGACCTGCCGGTTTCCGGTACTGCCGGTTTCCGGACCCTCGCGGGGGATTCCGGCACCTCACGCGGGCGGATCCCGTACCGTCGCAGGACCGAGAGCCGGAGCTTGGCAGGGGCGGCCGGCTCGTCCGCCACCGCCGTATCGCCGTCTGCCTCCTGCTGCTCTCGCAGCGCCTGCGCGAGGGCTTCGGCGGCGAGAGGCAGACGGTAGACCGTGCTGCGCTGCGGACCCACCAGGTCGTCGAGCTGCTCCAGTTCGCCGGCCAGGCGCAGCCGCTCGATGGCTTCGCGCACCGTGGACACCGAGGCGCGGGTCCGCTTGGCCAGGCTGGACAGTGAGGCCCAGGAGACGCACTGCTCATCCGCTACCCGGTCGGCGATCGACAGCAGGACCAGACGCGCGGCCCCTCGGCTGGAACTGTGCTCCCACACCCAGTCACGGGCTTCGCTGCTCATCGGCCACCCCCGACGAGCGTGCGGGACCGGAGGCTCGGCTCGGAGCGCTGAGGCACCGAGGCGAGGGTGGCTGCCGCGCAGGTCAGGCGGAAGGGCCTTATGCGCAGGGCAGGAGACATGCGATACTCCCTTTTGCAGTGTTGCCACGCTGATGCGCCCCTCGGAAGGACTCAGCGTGGTGATGGTGGGCAGTCTCCGCCCTTGCCGGGGCGGTCATGCCGCTTAGCGTTCGGCGTCCGTGAGTTACCGCTCTCGGGCGCCGTCGCTGGTTCATGGACCTTCGGGGTCCGGTTCGTGGTCTCCTCACGTTCGTTGCCGTGGGCGGGCTGCCCAGGGACGACGAACATACGCACGGACCTGCGTCAAGATCCAGACTTGGTTCTTAAACTCTGTACTAGTTGCAGATAGTCACCGAATGATCGCGCTCCCGTTCTAGGGGGTGGACGGCAGGTCGACGGAGTTCGGTCCGGCTCTGGGGGGGGGGCGGGGGCGGCTGCCGCGCCGACCGGGTGCGCCATCCCGTTACCCGGGGCGGCGGGCATGTAAGGCGTGCCTCCCGGTGAAGCCGCGCTTATGCGCCTAGAGGAGAGAATGCCGACGCGGGAGAGGTGGTGAGAATTTCTCCCCAGAGACCGGCTCACCATGTAGCGTCCGACGTCCGGGAGTTGAATCTTCCTTGAGCGTCGGATCTGAATGTGCGGCCCTCTGTCAGCCCAGCCATTCGCGCCCTCCGTGTAACACTCGTCCTGCCAAGGGTCCGGCCGGACGCCGGGCCGAGGGCGGCGAACACATGCGGGAAATGCGCCAAGATCCAGATCTCGCTGAAGTACCCTCTGTCGAACGCCGGGGCACCCAATACGTGGCTCTCGTGGTAGGGGCAGTAAACGGAGAGACGGGCGGCGGCTCGGCTGCCCCGACGTTCTTGCAGATGATCTTCACTGCACCCTCCCTCGTGTCGCATGCTGCAGCGGCTTCTTCAACCGCCCGATCAGAGTGATCCAAGTCATGTCTGACCAGTAGCGCTCACGCTGATCCAGCGGGGGCATGGCTTATGCCCCCGCGACTCACCCCGTGACCTGCGGTGCACTGTATGGACGAACAGATCTTGGGCTTGGTCCGGATCATTCGTCAATGCACGGTAAAGATCACAGCAGGGTCACGGGATGCCTGCTAAGGAAATGCTCGTTGCGCGTCAGCACTACTCAACTTGCCTATGTATACGCGCACTTCGCCAGACCTGGGCGGCGCGGCTATCAATGACTCTCTGCGCCCCCAGGGGACAAGTCGGTCAAAATGCGGTGACCGGCAATCTTCTGCCGGTCGCGCAGGGTCGCCATCGCTCTATCATGTAGCGCAGGGAACGGCGTCTGCTCGATATAGCCTTGAGGAACGCGCGATTTGATCAGGACTAGGCAGACGAGAAGTGCGAGGAACGTGGCATGTGCGGGGCCATGAAGGATGGCGGCGGTGAAGGAGGATCCACCGAGATCGGTGCCCTGCTGCGTGTTTTCCGGGCCGCTGCCAGCACCACGCTCGGCCGCCCGATCCTCCAGAGAGAAGTGGCCGACGCCCTGCACAGGAGCGAGCGCTGGTACAGGGACCTTGAAGGCGGAGTGATCACCCGCCCCCTCACCCGCCACGAACTCGACACCATCGGCACGCTACTCGGACTCGACCGCGTCCAGCGACGTGCACTGTTCCTCGTCAGCAACGGCGGGGGACTCTCCAGCACGGAAACCCAGGAAGCACCACGCATCAGCGAAGAACTGCGCCTCCTGCTGGACCAGCAGCCTTTCCCCGCCTACGTCATCGATGCCACCTGGAACGTCCTGGCCGTCAACACGTCGATGGCCGCTCTGTTCCCGTGGTCGACCACTCCCGGGGCCAACCTCATGCGGTGGCTGCTCCTCAGCGCCGAAGCGCGGGACCAGCACCTGAACTGGGAGGCCGACGCGGAGGTGTGCGTGCGCATGCTCCGCGACGCGGCCGTCGACCGCCCCCACGACCTAAACCTTCAGCAGCTCATCAGTGACACCCGTCAGAACCCCGCCGTACGCGACCTGTGGACCCGTGGCGCAGCCGACTTCGCCGACCACTATGACGGCCACGTACTGCAGATGACGCTTCCGCTCTTCGACGGTCAAGTGACCGAACTGGTCACGCACGTGCTGCAACCCGCTGGTCTTCCTGGCTGCCGCATGACGATCCTGACCCAGCGAGCACCCCAGGAGCCAGCAGGCCGACAACCCGTCGAAGCAAAGTGACGGGCCCCGCTGGCACTCGGCTTTCCGCGGCCTGGCCGGGTAATCCCTGGCATGTGGCCCCCCTTCGCCGCCACTGCCAACCGGCTGCCGAGGCAACCGTGGCGACGTTCCCTCCGAGCGCCGACTGGCGTTGCACGGGACGCTGGTCTCAGCCACCCCCGTACCAGTCCGTCTACGGCGTGAGCTGCGTGCCCTTGGTGGCCGACGAACGGCAGGAAGTCGACGCCGCCAAGGCCAACGGCCACGAATGAGACGGCGGACAGAGCCACCAACGCCGCCGCCTGTTGCCGGATCGTTCCCGCGGCAGGGGCAGGGCGTTGCTTCTCGACGCGTCGAGGCTGCACCCGGTCGAGGCAAGGCTCTCCCCCTAGGTCTGTTCGGCAGCCTGAGGGCTCAGATCCGGCTGGTATGGCATGACTGACCCAGGTCCGGCATTCGCCCGTTTGTCCGCGTCGGCGGAGCTGTCCGCTCCTCGTGCATTCAAGGGTGCCAACTCCAGCGGCTGCTCCGGCCCGTTGAACTGTCCCAACGCTCGGCGTTGCATTCAACTTGCAAGCTCATAGCGTGACTTCTGCAGAATCCCGTCAGAGTGACAGCAATCGCAAAAATAGCACACCGTTACAGAAGAGGGGAGCTCTTGTTGCGGGCCGGCGAGGGAAGCAATGCTGCGTGGTAAGCGTCACCCTTCAGGGAAGGAGGGGAAGGCAATAGAATGGGCCAATGATCATTCGCGATGCGCGCGGCGGACAAATCCTCCGCGTAGGAGACCCGGGGCAAGGGGTCCACCTGCTGTTCTCCATGCCGACGCGGCCGTACGGGGACGACCCTGCGCTTGATATGACCGTACGGGCCAAGGGCGCGTGGGTGGACGTCAGCGAGTTGGTCCGGACGCTGGACGGTGACGGACTGGTGGAATTCATTTCATCACTGGCTGACGCATCGGGCAGCTGGAGTGAACCTCGCACTTGGCAGTCCAGTGAGGGGCAACTGAAGATATCGGCACAGTGTTCGGATGGGCGCATCGTCCTGACGTGGGGGATATGGCGAGGGGTGACCGAGTCCGATAGTGCGTGGTACTTCGAGACTGTGACATCGCACAGGGGTGAGGGTGAGATGCGGGGATTTTCCGAAGCGTTTCAGGCTCTATTTGATGGGAAGTCAGAGGCGGTTGCCTAGATCGCTACCGGCGCCCCAGGTGTGCTTCCACTGGAAGTGCTTGCAGCGGCAAGACCGCTAGGCTGGCCCATCAACCTCTTCCCAGCCATCTTGCGTTCTGACGCAGTCCCTTCCACCGGCAGGGGCCCTATGGCCGGGCGGTCAGAAGTTCGTGGATCTACCGCGGCGGACCGGGACACCGAGGAGACCTATCGACGCGCCTCATGGCCGTGGGCGGTCAGGGCGCCGGCTCCCGGTCCGGCCTTGAGGACGCCGATGAGGCGTTTGCTTGGCGGTTGGCGTGGCGTTCCCAGACTCCCACTGCGACTGTCGAAGCGTCCCGCATGGCCTGCGCCAGAGGGGCGGGGATGGTGCCCAGTCCGAGGCCGGCGGAGGTGACGGCGGCGGCGAGTGTTCTGCGCTCGTCCTGGCTCAGCCCTTCGCGGCCCACCGGGTGGGCCAGAACGTCTCGTGCGATGTACCCGTCGGGACGCGCCGTCGCTTCGCTGGCGAGGCGGTGCATTGCTTCGGACCGTCGGCTCCTTGGGGAGAGATCGAGCACGACCAGTCCCACACGGGACCGGAACACGGCAAGTTCGGGGGCCGAGCCGAGAGCCAAATAGCGCTGCACCATCTTGGCGATCAGCTCAACCGGTTGCTCGTCTGCTGCCCTGCGGCAGAGGACGGTGAGGACTGCCGCGACGGAGTGCTCCCATGGCTCCACCAGGGTGCTTTCGTGCAGGAACTTCAGCGCATCACTGGGTTGCTCGCCAAGACAGCGGGCGAGCACTTCCACTTGACGCCCGTCGAAGAGGCGCTGGCCTATGCCGCGGTGCTGCTTGCTGTGTGTTAGTGCGCGATCCCATTCACCTGCTGCGACAAGGGCACGGGTTCCATCGCCGAGGAGGACGGTCCACAGCCACTGGCACACCTGTTGATGGTCGGCTGCCGACGTCGTGAGGTGCTGGAAGGATGTGGTGCGGCCGTCGATGACCGTTTCACTTTGCGATCTCACCGCTCGGTTTAAGGAGTCGAGCAGGTGGTACGCGCCGGGCCCGTCGCCATCGCGGATACGGAGTCGGGCCAGGTTGACCAGGGGTTCCAGGGCGTGCTGGGCTTCCTGCGCGCCCAGAGGCTGGGCGCGCAGGATGGCCTCGGCGTGGCGCCAGCACAGAGTGCGCGCCAGGTCCGGCATGCCGCAGTCGCTCGCGATCAGCGCCGCCTTGTTCAGGGCGACGGTCGCGGAGGTCACGTTGCCGTCGCGCTCGGCGGCGGCTACGAGGTCGGTGATCTCGCGGACCCGTTCAGCGAGGGGCGGGCACGCTGGACGTGGACGGGCAACGAGCGGGAACCGCTTCGCTATCTGGCTGACGTCCATGTCACTGCCATTCGATCGCGATGCGGTTCAGCGGGTTGTCGAAGGCGAAGCGGCCGGGCTTCGGCGCGAGCGGGGCCGCGTCGAGCGGCTGGATCTCGAACCTGACTTCGAGTGTCCGGAAGCCCTGGTTCCAGGTGCGGATCCGGTCCGCGATGTCTCCGGCAAGGGCTTGGGCGTCGGGGCCGTGGCCGATGACGCCGAACTCGTACAGGGTGGCGCCGTCGGGGGCCTTCTTCGCGTACGGGCGCCGGGTGAGGTAGGCGAGCGTGCCGCCCTCGAAGACAGCGGTCGAGGACGGGTAGGGCGCGGTGACCAGTCCCTTCTCGGTGGCCTCGTTGTTGGCGGGCATCCGGCTCAGGCCGTTCGGCATGGCGCAGGCGAGCCACAGCTCCAGGTACTCCGCCGATTCCGGGCCCCGGAGGGTGACGTCCGTCCACACCTCGGTACGCGGCTGGCGGAAGATGTCGCTCAGGGCGTCCGCGTCGACCTTCTGGTCTCCGTTGGTGACGAGGGTGACGGTGTGGTCGGGGTCCAGGGGAACGAAGACGCGCGGGTCGTCAGCGATGCCCCGGCGCAGCGGCATGAACGTGTTCATCTGGCTGCCGACGCTGCGCCAGGCACCGCCCTGGTTCTCGAACGCGATCGAGCGGGAGACGCTGCCGCGCAGGCGTAGTGGCGTGAGGAGCCGCCCGCCGGGGGCGAGCTGGTCGAGCCAGGCGTGTGGAACGCCGTGGGCGCCGACGGTGGCTTCGATCCGGTCGTACGGCGCGTTGGGGGCGTGGCCGAGTGCTCCGTCTCCGAGGATCACCTCCACGTTGTGGATGCCAGCGGCAGCCAGTCCGCCGCGCGCTCCGGCCACGATGTCCTCGTCCACGTCAATCGTGGTGACGTGTCCCGTCTCGCCGACGAGGTAGCCGAGGAGTCCGGCGTTGAAGCCGGTGCCGGCCCCCAGCTCCAGGATCTTCTGGCCGGGCTGGACGTCGAGCTGTTCCAGCATCATGGCGACGATGTCGGGCTGGGAGGCGCAGCTGATGGAGCGGCCGGATCCGTCGAACTTCGTGTCCACGGGTGTGTTGCCGTACGCCTTCACCAGCGGGGCGTTCGGGACGAAGAGGTGGCGGGGTACGGTCCGCATGGCCTCCTCCACCCGGGGCGTGCGCACGCATCCCGTCTCGACCAGGTGGTCGATCAACTGGGCGCGCAGACGGTCGGCGGAAGGGGCTTCGATGGTGTCACTGTTCACCCCGTTGACCGTAGTGCTCGGCGTCCCCTCGGTTCGGGTGGACGCTGCGTTGTCGCTCGTTCCCATGACTGCCTCTTTCGCGAGTGTTGACAAGGTGTGCTGGTCCTGGGCGGGGAGGCCCAGTCGGTTGAAGTGGAAGATGCCGTGGTGAGCGATCACGGCGCGCAGCCCTCGTTCCAGGCGGCCCTGGCGGTTGAGATCGGCGAGCTGCTGGCCGAGCCACTCAAACGTGGCTATCCACTCGGCCAGCGGAGCGAGTCGGCCCTGGGTGACGCTGCGGCTGGTGGTGCTGACGTCGACGGTCATCAACCGGTGGACAGCGGCCCGGTGCCGTTGCGGGCTGTGGACCTCGTCGCCTGGGCGTTCGACCGCGATCTTCGCCCAGACGTCGCCCTGCTCGTACCAGTCGAGTCCCGCCGCGCGCATCGCCACGCTGAGCAGGAGGACTGCCAGCTCGCGGCGGCCGAGCTGGGGACCCGGGCCGCTGAGTGCCTGCTGGCGGGCCACCTCCTCCAGCAGGTGACGGCTGTCGCAGTGGAACAGGGTGTGCGCTATTTTCATCGCGGCGGGGCCGCCGAAGGCTGTCTCTTCCGGCTCGTAGATACCTCGCGTCCAGGAAGCGAGGACGTCGGCGTCGACCAGCTCGTCCAGGGCAGCGTCGAGGACCTTCGCCGAGTCCGGGACCGCGGCCCGGTATCGCAACCGCCACCAGGGGTACTTCCGCAGGAACGACCACTGGGCCAGTTCCGCCTCCTGGGCGATCAGCACCGGGAGCAGATGCTCCACGGCGGTGGCCTCCGCACGGCTCCAGTCGGTGAACCGGATAAGGCGTTGCAACCATTCGTCCGCAGCCATGGTCCCTCTTCTCGTCGGCTAGTTGATCAGGAAGCAGGTGTCCCACCCGGACGCGGACGGCGTTCCGGTGTGGAAGGCGTTCAGGGCGAGTGCGGTGCCTGCGGCACCTTCGAGGACTCCGATGTCTCCGCCGCCGGGCGGGGCGATCAGGGAGTCCGCCAGGGTGCCGGGCGCGGTGTCGGTGATCGGGGCCAGGAGCCGGGGCAGGCACTCGGCGAGGCCGGGAGCGAGGGCGTCGGCGGCAGCGAGTTGCGTGACGCGCATCAAACCCGCGAAGCCATGGCACAGGGAGACATCCACGGTCGCGTCGAGTTGGCCCGGGTCGGTCATGGCGCGCAGGAGGGCGAATTCGGCAGCGTGTTGGCGGGCGGGATCCTTGAGGGCCAGGGCAGCGAGCTGCTGGGTGCGGGCGAATCCTGCGGTCCCGTAGCACCAGGACGGCCGGGAGGGACCAGGGCCGGTCGTGCCGGAGCGCAGCTGCTCGCGGGTGATCCAGTACGGCCACCACGGGCCGGCGGGACCGTCCTGCTGCCAGTGGTCGAGCCAGGCCAGGATGCGCGTAATCGCGTCGAGTTGGCCGTCGACAGTGACGCCGCGGCGGGCCGCGAGGGAGAGCACGGCGAGGGGGCCGCCGATGCCGTGGGCGACGCCGTTGTTGGCGTGCCCCTCCGGATACTGGGAGGAGATCGTCCCGGAGGGGGCGAGGTGGCTCCACCAGCCGGGCAGAACTTCCCCGTCGTGCTTGACCGGCTCGGCCAACCGGACCAGGTAGGTCAGAATCTCGCGGAGGACGTCGGCGTGGACGTCGCGGTGCAGCAGGAGCCCGCCCATCCCGCTCAGGCCGCGGATCGCGTCGAACTCCGCCAGCACGGGCAACTCGCCGCGGTCCATGCGTGCGTGGGCGTCCGCGAGCCGGTCCCGGACCGCCGTCGTGACGTACCGGTCAAGGGTGTCCAGGGCGCGGGCGTAGCGTCCGGGGCGGTCGGAGGCGGCGTGGAGAGCGAAGGCGAGCGCCGGCGCCCCGTAGTAGAGGTGGCTGTCCGGGCCGCCGACGGCAGGTTCGGATGCGGCGCAGGCGAGCCAGTCGTGGGCGCGCTGCCACGGCCCTTGACCGGTGCGGGCCCGCTCGATGTGCAGCAGCGCGACACCAACCGCGCCGTGCGCGAGCGACTGCGGCCACCAGCCCTGGCGGTGAGGCAGCCCACGAACGTCCTCCGGCGAGGCGAGCCGCGCGGCGATCGTGTCGGCGGCGACCCGCGCGCTGTCACGCAGGTTCATGGTGATCTCCTCGGTGAGTCCAGGCCATCGCGGCGGCGTGGGCCAGCCGTACGCACATCCGCTCGTCCTCCTTGCCGATGCCGACGGCGCGGATGTGGTGGGCGTGCAGCAACGAGTCGAGAACGAGGTCCGGGTCGATGCCCCCACCGGACGCGTCCAGCTCCTGCCGGTAGCGGGCCAGGGCCTCGTCGCGCTCGCTCCAGGCGCTGGCGATGGCCGCGCCGCCGGGGGCCGCGCGCAGGGCCGCCCAGCCGTCAGTCGGATCGGCCAGGCGAACCGCCTGACCGAGCACTGCCCGGTCCATCGGGCGCGGGTCGGCGATCCGGCCGTGGGCGATCAGCCAGTCCATGCCGGCCGAGATGCTGCCCGTGAAGGCGGCGGCGAGGGACACGAAGTTGGCGGCGGCGAGGACCTGTCGGTGCGGACGGGTGCTCTGGGCGAACTGGACGGCCAGTGCTCGGGAGTCAGCGGCGAACACGTCCTCGGCCAGCCTCATCAGCGGCCCGGCGCCCCACCGGCCTGTCTCCGGGTAGGAGGTCGCGAACTGCATGTCGGCGAGGATCCCAGCACGGCGCAGTCCGTTCGCCCAGGCACACACGCGCTGCACGGTGAGCGCGAAGTCCTGCTGGCTGGGGACCGCGATGCGCAGGCGCAGGTGCCAGCGAGGGTCCCGGTAGCGCATGTACCACCAGGTCAGCGGCGAGTCCCACTGGCCGAGCAGCGCGGGAAGGTGGTCGGCAAGGATCTCGGACTGTCGTTCGATGTGCCCGTACAGCTTGACCAGCAGCCAGGAGGCGATGCCCGGAAGGTGCCCGTGCTCGCGGGTGACGAGCCGGTCCACGGTGATGGGCGGGACGCTCGGCCACTGCGGCGGGCGGACGGCCGCCATCGGGGCGATGATCTCGTGAGCCTGGCCGTCGAACCAGCCCCCGTCGGATTCCGCTTCCGTCAAGATCGCCGATTCGTGGGTATCCAGGTGGGCGCGCAGCAGCGCGAGGTGCGCACGTTCGGAGAGGTCCAGCGGCAGGAGCTGGTCGCCCTCGGCCAGCGCGACGTGGTCAGGAACTCGGCGGCGTGCGCGCCACCCGTCGGCCGCCTTATGCCACTCCTCCCAGGAGGCCCGGCGGGCGGGCAGCTCCGACCGCTCCAGTCGCCACCGTGCCGGAGAGAGGATCGCGCGGCCGTAGCGCACACGCGGCAGATACGGCAGGGCTGTGGCGGACGCCCAAGGGAACATGGTCAGGACGGCGGTCTGGGAGCGGCTGATCTCGGTGAGGAAGCGCGCCAGCGGCGGCGTGTGCCCTCGCAGATCCAGAGCGTGCAGCGTCATGGGATCCAGCAGGCACGCCCGGGAGAGGGAGACGAGATAGAGCCTGCGGCGGTCGCAGCCCACGGCAAGGTCGTCGAGCCTGATCGTGCGCGCATCCACCTCACGGTGCTCCGCCAGGCTGATGACGGCCGGCAGGAGTTCGGCAACGCGGGTGACGTTGGTGTCTCCCCGGTCGAGTGGAGCGAAGGAGACCTGCGTGGGAATCGAGCCGGTCGTGTTGACCGGCAGCTCCTTCAACAAGGCGCCTACGCGGGCCTGATCGTCTGGTGCGAGCAACCCGAGGCTGCGGCCGATCGTGGTGCCGATTCCGCGGGAAGGGGCGAGGCCGTGAAGAACGAAGTCTCCACTGTCCAGAGCTTCTTGCGAAGCGGCACGGATCTTGAAGCGCAGCTCCGTGTGGGCCGGTACCTGCGGGGCGTTACGGTCTCCGACCGTCAACGTGCGGATCAGGTCCTCGTCCAGGCTGATCTCGTCGCGGCCGTCGAGGACTGCCGCCTGGGCGAGGGAGAGCAGCTGCTGTTCACGAGAGGTCAGGGCCTCACCCTGCTCAGGTTGCGCATCGCGGTATCCGACCGGGAACCCGAGGCCGACGTCCGGGTCCACCAGGTCCCGGACCGGGACCAGCGAGTTGATGCCGTACCGCTCGAAGAACCGGTTGTGGAAGTCCTTCCACGCCGGAGTGCCGAAGGGGTACGCACTCAGCCGGGCCAGCACCGTGGCGGCCTGCTCCGCCTCGCGGGCAACCTGTGGGGGCAGAGTGAGGGAGCAGTCCATGCGCAGGTCCAGCGTGAACGGCTGAGCCTTGACGCTACTCAAGGCGGTCATCTTCTGACGTAAAGCGGTACGCAGGCGCCGACCGTCCGCCGGGGCCAGGACCTGGTTGTGCCGGGCGATGGCGTCGCGGACCGGCCGCAGGTCGGCCACGAGGCCCGTGGCCGATGGGGCGGCGGCTGCTTCGGCCTGCTCGATCAGGTGACCCAGGGCGTCGAGGGTGGCAGAGGGCGCGTGCAGGCTGCTGATGAGCACACCGCGTTCGACGAGGCTGCTGACGAGCCCTTCCACCCGGTCAGCGGGAACGTTGGGGAACTCGCTCCTCATCCGTGCGATTACCGCATGGACGGGGACGGGCGAGGCGGCGGCGTCAACGGCGATACGAACGGCGCCGGTGTACCGGAGGGACACTTCGGCCGCCGGGCTGCCGTCGGTGCGGCGTGAGCGGGGCGGGTAGGGCACGATGAGCCGATCTCCCCGTATGAAGATGGTGTTGTTGGCCATCACATGCAGGTGCCGCAGGAGTTCAGGATTTGCTTCCAGGCGGGCGACAAGGTCCGCGATCCAGTCGCCGTCGGCACGGATGACGGGTCGGTGCCGCTCACCCCAGGACCATCCCGGTCGTTCCCCGAACGAGGCGGGCGCGATGCCGGCGAACAGACCGTTCGGGGTCGCCCGGCCCGTCATACGCAGCAGGTACCGCATGACCGACACCACTGCGCGGCGTAACTGACGGGTCTCGGGACTGGCCACCGAGCACAGGGTCTGAACCTGCTGCGCGAGCAGAGGGCTTGCCTGCTCGATGGAGTCGGCGGCCTCGGACAGCGACCAGATGTCGCGCAGCCACGTCTGCCACCGCACCTCACGGTCCGGGGCCTCGTCAGTGAGGTCCGGCCATGCGGGAAGCGGCAGCCTCGAGAAACGGGCGGCGCGCACCAGCGCAGCGTCCGCGCACCGGTACAGCGGACCGTCCTTCCGGGAACCCATGCACCCTCCCTAGTTGTGGTGTGTTGGGGTGGGTGCCAGCCCGCGCGGCGCAAGGCCGCGCGGGCTGGCAGATCGAAGCGCCGAGGTCAGGCCACGTTGGTGGCGCAGGACCCCTGGCAGCTCGGCTTGCAGCCGTCGTCCGTCAGGTTGATCACCGTGGCGGAGCCGTCGCCCGACTCCAGGACGGTGATGTCCAGGTCGAACGCGTCACCGCCCGGCGTGGCGGCCGGGGACTGCGCCTGGCCCTTGATCGTGTTCGCGTTCATGCGGGCTTCTCCCTACTCGTGGTGCGGTGGAAGATGATCAGGCCACGTTGGTGGCGCACGGGCTGGAGCAGGTGCTGCCGCAGCCGTCGTCGGTGAGGTTGATCAGCGTGGCGGAGCCGTCGTCGGACTCCAGGACGGTGATGTCGAGGTCGAATTCGTCGTTCTGCATGTGGTGATTCCTCCGTTGTCGTGCGCGGCTGCGATCAAGCCGCAAGGGACGTGCCGCGTGGGCGGCGCCGGCACGACATGGGCGTCGTGCCGGTGGTCTGGTGAGGTCAGGAGCCGCTGGAGATGCAGGCGTTGCCACCGCATGTCGAGCCGCAGCCGCCGTCGGAGGCGATACTCGCCCCGACCGTGCCGCCCGATTCGATGACGCTGATGTCGAGGTCGAACGGGCCCTGCGCGGCAGAGGCCGAGGCGGTCCTCACACGCTGGCCGGTCACCTTGGGAGTCACGGCTATCCTCCTGATCGGTGTGGTGAGACACTTCATTTCGGTGTGTTGCTGTACGGCCGGCTCTGTCCGACGGGCGGCAGCTGTGCGGCCTGGGCCGGTCGGGCCTCCTCGGCCACCTCGCCGGATACGAGAACTGCTGTCCGGCTGAGGAGTTGGGGACAGACACGGAGTCCGAAAAGGGTGACGGGGCCCCGAGATACGCCGTCAGGCTGCCTCGGGCTGCGCCTGCGGATGGTTCTTCGCGGCCTGGTCGAGTACGCGGGTGAAGTGCTCGGCCCGCTCGTCGCCCTCGGCCTCCTGGGTCCGGAGGTCGCCGAAGCGCTGCCAGTAGCGCCGGCAGACATCGCTGCTCATGACCATCGCGGCATAGAACGGCAGCTGTCCGTCGTGGACGCGGCCGAGGCAGTGTCGGAGGCTGAGGGCGCAGATGAGTCGGTTGGCCGACATGAGCTGCATGTACTCCTCGGCCTTCATGTCCTCGGGCTTCCACAGCTCGGCGAGGTCGGCGTTGGTGGACACCCGGTTCAGCCAGTCGAGCTGGTTGCCCGCTAGGAGCACCTCGTGCCGCTCGGTCTGGTGCCGTGCGTTCTGCCTGAGCCGGGCGGCTCCGACCACGGCGGTCGTGAGGGACAGGGCAGCACCGGCAGCGAGGACGGCGGTGGGGAGCTTCATCGGTCAACGAACCTTTCGCAGATCGGAGATGAGGCCAGTGGGCCGACTGAGGGAAAACTTGGAGGTCCGCCTGTTCACGCGGCCCCCGCGAGGACGACGGTCGGGGCTTCGTCGGCGGAGCTGTCCGGCGTGTACCGGCGGCGCACCGCGTTGAGCGCGACGGCTAGCGGCGGCAGACCCACAGTGGCCCTGCGTGCGTCGACGGACGCAGGCGCGCGCAGCGGGCACAGCTCGATCCCATTGGCGGTCAGCAGGAGCTGGGTGCCGTACTCCTGGGCGCACCCGCCGGTAATGAGGGCGCGGTCGTGAAGGTGCGCCCAGTGCTCGACGAGCGCGTCGCCGGCCTCGACCGCACGCCCGAGCAGGATGGTGGCGGCGCGCTGGAGGGTGAGATCGTGGTCGCTGTGCAGGGCGATGCTCCAGGCGGCGCGGGCAGCAGCAGGGCCGACGAGGCGGTAGCCGGGCCACTCGTATTCACCCAGGATCCGGCGCAGGAACTTGGTGTTGGCGTGGTCGGTGTGCCGGCCCTGCCCGAGTTGGACTGCGTCGAGCTCGTCGCGCACGCGCTTGGCTCGGTGCACGGCCGATTCCGTTGCGCGGACGATCAGCTCGCGGGCAAGGTCGGGTCGCTGCGGTTCGTCGGTTGTCACGCGGTGCTCCGATCGTCCGCGGCCAGATGAGGTGCATGGGTCTGGCAGCTGATCAATGCGCTGAGCCTTGGGCGGTGCTCTGCGGCCAGTTCGAGGCGGGCGACGCGGTCCCCCTCCCGTCCCGGGCCGGAACCCCGCACGTCCCAGCCCATGTCCGTGAGCCGGCGCAGCAGAGCGGCGATGGGCTCGGCTTGGAGGGCGTGACGGGCCAGGTTTTCGGCCCGTACGAGCGGGAGGCCCTGCCGGGCGGCGAGGTCGGAGGCCCACAGGGTGATCAGCCGGGTGATGTCGTCGGGCTGGTCGGGCAGGGTGTGGACGCGTCCCAGGCGGAGGCAGGGGCCTTCGCCCCAGCTGAGGCCGGGGTCGCGCGCGGGGACCATGCAGGCGAGCAGCTTTCCGTCCTCGAACAGACCGGCCGACCTCGTCTGCCGGTCGCGGAACAGGGCCGGAACGTCGGCTTGAGCGGGCACGGGGAGACCGCGCAGGGTGAGCCAGTGCTGCCGGTCCTGCACGAGAGCAGCGGCTTCCGCGCGCTCAGCGTCCGTACGTAACGTGCGCACCGCGTATACGGCGCCCGGGTACTGCGACGCGACCGAGGTAGCAGCTGGAGGCTCTTCGTTGGCCAGGGGAGTGGGGGGCTTGTTCACTGGCTCGCTCCGCTCCGCGCCGCCGGGTCGGTCGGCAGCAGCTTCCAGCCGTGGGCAAGGATCACCAGGTGGGTGGTGTCCCGCGCGCCTGTGTCGGCGAGGAGTTGGTCGAGTGCGGCGCGCTGGTCGGCGGGGGCGAGTTTGGCGGCGACGGCGATATCGTGGGGGTCGCTGTGCTCGGCGACGGCCCGGAGCAGCAGCAGTTGATTCCGGCTGAGCGTCGGTGCCGGCCCGTCCGCCGTGGGCGAGGCCACCTGCCGGGTGGCGAACAGGCGGTGCACGATCACTGGGGGCTTGCAGCGGGGCGCGCAGTGCAGGCTCTCGCGGATGTCGCGGAGGTACTGGCGGACGGTCACGGGTGACAGGACGCTCTGCGTGGCGATCTCTTGGGCCGTGAGGCCGTTCGCGAGGTGCTGGGCGACGCGCTGCAGGGTCGGCGTCAGTGGTGTGATCGGTGCGCTGGTCGTCACGGGCAGGGTCACGGTGTCTCTCTCGGCTGGGTGGATGGTCACTGGGAGGGTGCGCCGCCGGTCCCCGCGGGGGACGGGGGCCGGCGGCACGGGCCCGTGCGCGGCGATGGGGAGTCACGGGGTACCGCGCACGGGGGCTTATGCGGCGGTCGGGTCGGGTCGTGCCCAGGCGGCTTCGGCGGCGAGGCGTTCGGACCACTGGATGCGGTCTTCGTCGAGGGCGCTGTCGGCGAGGCGGATGCGCTGGACTTCGCCGGTTCCGGCCGGTGGGTAGGTGTGCTGGATGTCGCGCCACAGGCGCTGGAGGATGTAGTCGCCATCGAGGGCGTGGGCGCCGTGCAGTTCCATGGCGTCCTGGGCGGACTGCATGGCCCACTTGTGGCCGAGGTATTTCGAGTTGATCAGTTCGGCGTCGCAGGGCAGGCCCTGGTCGAGGAGGTGCACGGACTGGTAGGCGAGTATTCGTGCGGCGCGCAGGCGGGCCTCCATGTCGCCGACGCGGTCCCGCAGGACGGGCAGGTCGGAGAGGACGCCCTGGTAGCGGGGGCGGGCCTTGAGCCGGGCGGTGGTGGTGTCCACGACGGCTTCGTGGATGCCGAGGCTGACGGCGGCCAGGTTGGGGCGGCCGTAGAGGATGCTGCTGCTCTGGGCCACGGCCAGTCCCTGGCCGACCTCGCCGACCACGTTGTCGTCGGGGACGCGGACGTGATCGAGGTCTAGGCGGCCGGCGGAGAAGCCGTGCAGACCGAGGCCGGCACGGTGGTCGGAGACGGAAAGTCCGGGGCGGTCGGCTTCGACCACGAACGCGGTCAGCGCCTGGGAGGTGCTCACTCCGGCCGCGGCGGTGCGGGCGACGACGAGGTGTGCCCCGGCGAGGTGGCTGTTGCCGATATGGATCTTGCTGCCGGTGATCACCCAGTCGATGCCGGCGCGTTCGGCAGCGGTCTCGATGCCGCCGATGTGTCCGCCGGCGAGCGGTTCGGTCACGGCGATCGACAGCAGCAGGGAACCGTCCGCCACCCTGGGAAGCCAGCGGCCCTTCTGCTCGTAGGTGGCGAAGTGCAGCAGGGCGCCCACGGGGATCAATGTGGCCTGCAGGATGGCCGCGGCAGCCGCCGAGACCCGTGCGATGCGGTGGACCAAGACGGTCCTGGCCACGTGTCCGGCGCCCAGCCCGCCGAAGACGGCCGGGACGGTGACGGTGAACCAAGCCCGGGCGGCCATCAGGTCGGCGACCTTGCTTTCCACCCGGCCCGGAGCGGCCTCCATCCGCGCGACGCGCGGAGCGACGTGCTCGGCCACGAAGGCGTCCGCCTCCTGCCACAGCAGATCGTGGCGGGCGGTGAGGTAGGGACGCAGCGCCGGTGGAGGCGTGGTGGGCGTGGCGGACATGGTCTCCCTCTCCCTGGATTAAGGGCGCAACGCGGAGCGGCCGGGGATCGCCTACGGCTCCCGGGCGGGGGTTGTGGAACGGCTTAGCGGACGGGGGCGCGGGTGAGGTGGCCCATCACCTGCGCACTGGCGTTGATGACGATGTCCCGCAGACGGCGTGCCTCCGCCAGCGGTCGCTTCTCGGGGTCGATGACGCACACCGTGCCCAGCACCGTGCCGCTGTCGTGAATCAGCGGGGCGCCGAAGTAGGAGCGGATCCCGACGGCGTCGACCACCGCGTTGCCGCTGAAGCGCGGGCTGGCGTGCACGTCGTGCAGCGGGAGGGCCCTTTTCCGGGCCATGACTTCCGGGCACCAGCCGTGGTCTCGGCTCATAGTGCGGCCGACGATCACGAACCCGCTGTCTGCGGGCGGCTGGTGCAGCCCGACGAAGGTCTGCTCCTCCAGGAACAGGTTGACGAACCCGTACAGGAACCCGGCTTGTGTGGCCATGTCGCGGGCCAGGTCGTCGAAGTCCTCGTTGGCCACTGGGGGCACGCTCAGGCGGTTGAGCAGCTCGTAACGCTGAGCCAGCTCCAGCGACTGCTGAGGTCGCTGGCTGGTGAGGGCGGTGGCGGGCGGGGTGAACGGGCCACGGTTGGTGTCCCGCATGTCGCGCCGAGGCAAGGACCGGGCGGGCGGGGCAGTCTGCGGCGTGCGGTAGGGGTCGCTGGGGTGCTGTGGCATCAGGCGTCCTGGAGGGTGGTAGAAGGGGTGTGACCAGCGCGATTGGTGGTGTCGGCGCAATTCACGGCGTGGTCGACGAGGGCCTGCAGAACGCCGGCGACGTGATTCGTGTCGCGGGCGTCGCAGGTGACCACCGGCACGGCAGCGGGGAGTTCGAGAGCGGCGCGGACCTGCTCGGGGTGGTAGCGGTGCGCCCCGTCGAACTGGTTGACCGCGACGACGAAGGGCAGGCCGATGTCCTCGAAGAAGCTGACGGGGGTGAAGCTGCTTTCCAAGCGGCGGGTGTCGACCAGGACGACCGCGCCGACGGCGCCGCGGGAGAGGTCGTACCAGAGGTCGACGAACCGGTCCTGGCCTGGAGTGCCGAACAGGAACAGCTCCAAAGGCATCGGCGCGTCGGGCAGGCTCAGTCGGCCGAAGTCGAAGGCGACCGTCGTGGTCTCCTTCGCCTCGACGCCCGCCAGGCTGTCGACGTCCGCGCTCGCCTCGGTCAGGTACTCCTCCGTACTCAGCGGCGTGATCTCGCTGACGGCGCCCACGGCGGTGGTCTTTCCCGCGCCGAAACCGCCGGCGATCACGATCTTCAGCACAGCCGGAGCACCGGCCCGCGGGTGCGGCGAAACCGTGGTCGGGTCATCCGGCCTGGGGATAGGCGACGGCATCAGGCCACTTCCTCTTCAAGCCGGCAGAAACGGCTGCCAGCATTTGGGTAGACGGACCGGACCCTGCGCCGGTATCGGCATAGGACTGGGTCAGGGGGACGACGAGGGCGTCTGCGTCCAGGAGGTCGGAGACGAGCACTTTGACGGCGGTCACGGGCCGGCCGAGGCGGCCCGCCAGTTCGACCACCGACCGTCGGCGCTCCCGGCACAGGGCGAGAATTTCCTCGCACTCCTCGGCTTGCGCCGGGCCTGGCCTTCCCTGCCCGGCCTCCAGGGCGGTTTCCAGAGCGAGCAGGTGCCACGGCTTGGTACGCCCGCGCGTCACGGCGTAGGTCCGTACGAACGCCGACTCTTCGGCCGCGCGGCCGTACGTGGTCACCGGACCTCTCCGCCCGTGCCGCCACGGACGGGGATCACCATGTACGGGGCGAACTTCTGGACCAGGCGCCCCATCTCAAAGCCGACGGTGCCCACGTCGGCGTCCCGGGTGGCGATGACGGCGAGGATCGTGTCCACCTCACCGCGTTCGTTACCGGGGTGGTTGTCGAAGGCCGCGCTGCGCCCGGCGCTCTGGACGAAGAACAGGCAGTCGGATCGCTCGATGATGACCTGGCCCGCCGGCCTCTTCTTCCCGCGCGGACCGGTGATGTTCGTCGCGAGGGAGGCCACCCCGCTGAAGGCGGCCGACAGCTCGTCCGCCCAGTCCTTGTCGACGTCACTGTCCAGCAGCCGCAGTCCGTCGCGCGAGATCAGCACGGCGTGCGTGACACCCAGCGTCTCGGAGGCGAACTGACGCAGCAGCCAGACCATGCTGTCCCGCTGTCCGCTTGTGGTCGTCGCGGATGCGGGCATGTCGCCGGTCATGTTGTTCATCGCGGGGTGGGTGCTCATAGGGATCGCTCCAGAAGAGGGAAGGGCCAGTGGATGTGCCGGGCCACCGGGAACGGACGGGTCAGGGGGTGGGGTGTTCTGCCGAGGCGGGAGGGGGATCGGCGGTGCCGCCGGCCTGGAGGCCGTTACGGAAGGCGGCTGCGAGCCCGGGCGTCGCCGCGGCCACGGGGGCTTGCTCCCGCTCGTGCGGTGGACGGAAAGGTTCCGTCCGGCGTGTGCGCGTCGGCAGAGCGGGCGCGTCAGCCGATTGACCTGCCTCTGCGGTCGGCGCCCCAGTGGCGCCCGGGCGTGCGGCTTGACTCGCCCCCGGTGCGGCTGGAGCCGCGGCCACCTGCTGCGGCTGCCGCCCGGACGTTCGGGCTTCCTGGGGCAGCGGCGCGCCCGCATCCTCGACCGATGGCGTTGCTACCAGGAGCCGTGCCGGTATGACGACCAGAGCGGTGGTGCCTCCCGTCGCGTTCTCCTGCAGGAGGACGGACAACCCGTGTGACTGGGCGATCTTCGCGGCGACCAGAAGGCCGAGCTGTCCAGCCCGGACCTGGCCGCTGACGTCGACCTCGTCCGGGGCTTTGAGTAGGTGGTTCATCTGTGCCCGCGTCTGCGGGTGCATGGGAATGGCGCGGTCCTCGACCTCGATGGCCAGCCCGTGTGGCACCCGCTGCGCGCGCACCATCACCCGCGTCGCTGGATCCGAGCACTCGCAGGCGTTCTCGATCAGCTCGGCCAGCAGGTGCGTCAGGTCCGGCCCCACATGGCCGGGCAACCCCAGCTCGGCACCCACGGATCCGGCCGCGACGGCCACCCGCGGATACTGCACGACCTCGGAGACAGCGCCACGCAGGGCCGTCGTGACGGGAACGGGCCGGCGCACACTGCGCAGGGACTGCCCGCCCAGGACCGCCGTGCTCTCGACCTGGCGGCGCATCCGCGTCACAAGGTGATCGATCTCGAAGATCTTGGCCAGCAGCTCCGGGTCGTCGGTCAGCATCTCCAGCCGGCTCAGTGCCTGGAGTGCCTTGCTGACCAAGGCGTGCTCGCGCATGGCCAGGCGGCGAAGCACCTCCAGGAGGACCACGGACTGGGACTCGTCGTGCACGCGGATCAGCGACATGATGGCCTGCGTCTGGAGGGCACTCAGCGCGTTGTCGATCCCGGCGTTCGGAGTGGGCGACTGCGCGGTCTGCGGGTCCGGCAACGCTGGACGTTTTCCGCGGCACAGCTCGTCCGCCGACCACTGCACTGACTTCTCAACGGCTGCCGCTGCCCCTGTGACCGCTGTCAGCGCTGCTGCCTGGGACTCCTCCACTGCCGACTGCACGGCACTGGCGATGGTGCGTGTTCCGTGTGCCGCCACCGCGACGACCGCCGCCAGTCCGCAGACCAGGCCGGCCAGGACCCAGCCGGGGCCTACGACGGACCCCGACCGGAGGGCGAAAGCGGCGAGCAGCAGCGCGCCTAGGAGTGCCAGGGGCAGTGCCACGGCGCGACGGGCGAGGTACAGCGTGGTCGCGTCGACCGGGGGCCGCCGTCTGCGGTGGCCGGTAGCGGCTGGCCGTGCCGGGAAGGCGCTGTCAGGCATGGGAATCCTCGTCAGGGGTGGGATGGCTACGCGTGCTGCGGCGTCAGGTCTGCGGTGGACTGGCGCGTGCTGCGGGAGCTCGAGCGGGGCGCTGGAACCGCGAGCGCGGCGTGGCGGGGGGAGGACTGCGTCGCCATCTGCTGAAGGAGCAGGGCGCTCTGGATCAGGCCCATGTGGCTGAACGCCTGCGGGAAGTTGCCGAGCTGGCGCTGCTGGACGGGGTCGTACTCCTCCGCCAGGAGCCCGAGGTCGTTGCGCAGAGCCAGGAGGCGTTCGAACAAGGCGCGCGCCTCATCGAGGCGGCCGGTCAGGGCGAGGCCGTCGACGAGCCAGAAGTTGCACAGGAAGAAGGCCCCCTCGTCGCCGGCCAAGCCGTCCACCCCGACGTCCTCACCGCAGGTCGGGTACCGGTACACGAGCCCGTCGTCCGTGGAGAGTTCACGACGGACCGCATCCACGGTGCCGATGACGCGCGGGTCGTCGGGCGGCAGAAAGCCGGTGCGAGGGATGAGCAGCGTGGCGGCGTCCAGTTCCTGCGAGCCGTAGGACTGGGTGAAGGTATTCCGCACCGGGTCGAAGCCCTTGTCACAGACCTCCCGGTGGATCGCCGCCCGCAGCTCGACCAGCGGGGCCACGTCGATGTTGAGGGCGCCGGCCTCGACCAGGCGGATGGTGCGGTCGACCGCCACCCAGGCCATCACCTTGGAATGGACGAAATGCCGGCGGGCCCCGCGGATCTCCCAGATGCCCTCGTCGGGCTCCCGCCAGCGCTGGACCAGGTGCTCGATGAGCCGCTGGTGCAGGACCGCGGTGTCGGCGCAGTGGGCGACTCCGCTCCCGTGCGCGAGGTACAGGGTGTCGATCACCTCGCCGTACACGTCCAGCTGCAGCTGGTGCGCAGCCCCGTTCCCGACCCGTACCGGAGCCGATCCCTCGTACCCGGGAAGCCAGGGAAGCTCCCGCTCCCGCAGGTCACGCTCCCCGGTGATCCCGTACATGATCTGCAGGTTCTCCGGGTCCCCGGCCACAGCGCGCAGCAGCCATCGCCGCCATGCCTGTGCCTCCTGCCGGTATCCGGTCCCCAGCAGCGCGGCAAGCGTCGTGGCGGCGTCGCGCAGCCAGGTGAAGCGGTAGTCCCAGTTCCGGTCGCCGCCGATCTCCTCCGGCAGCGAGGTGGTCGGCGCCGCCACGATCCCGCCGCTCGGCCCGTAGGTCATGGCCTTCAGCGCGATCGAGGACCGGACCACGGCCTCGCGATACGGCCCGTCGTAGGTGCACTCCTGTGTCCAGTCCTGCCAGAAGGCGAGCGTCTCGGCGAGCGCGGCCTCCGGGTCGGGTACGTCGGGCGCGGCTGCATGGGACGGGCACCAGCTGAGCACGAACGCCACACTCTGGTCGGCGGCGATGGTGAAGGCGCTGACGACGACGCCGTCCTTCTCCACCTGCGGGACGCAGGTGTCGAGCCACAGAGCGTCCGCGCCGGCCTCCGCGACCATGCGCCCACCGCACTCGTGGATCCACGGGCTGACGCTGCCGTACCCCGGCCGAGGACGCATGGCCGAGACCATCTCCACTTCGCCAGTCAGGCCCTCAGCGATCCGGATCACCTGCGGGGCCCCGTCGCGCGGCGGCATGAAATCCAGGACCCGGACCGAACCAGTCGGGGTACGCCACAGCGATTCGAGAACGAGTGAGTCACTGCGGTACCGGCGCTCAGCCACTCTTCCGGAGCCTGACCGGCCTGCGGACGAGGCCGGGGCAATCTGCCAGGTGCCGTGCTTCTGTGTGCCGAGCAGGCCGGCGAACGCGGCCGGTGAGTCGAAGCGGGGCAGGCATAGCCAGTCCATCGAACCGTCGTCACAGACGTGGGCGCTGGTCTGCATGTCGCCGATCAGGCCGTACTGCTCGATACGCGGAAGGCGTTTCATCGTGTGGGGATCTCCGTTAAGCCCCGCTGGTCTAGCGGGTGTTATCGGGGCCGCCGAAGCGGCCGGGGACAGGCCGGGAGTCAAGGAGTCAGCGGTCACTGCGGGGACGCAGGCTCGCTCGGGGGTGGTGTAGAGGTCCTGTCTGCGCGATCGAGGCCAGTCGCACGAGTCCTCGGCAAACCAGCCACGCCATCGGGACGAGGATCAGTCCGATGAGGAGCGCTCCGGTGAGGGTCATGTCCGGGGCGCCGAAGCGGCCCACACCAGGCAGGTGAGGGCGACAGCGAAGACCGCACCGCGCAGCACGTTGATCTGCGGCTTCCATCGAGCCAACCTCCGTGCCGGTCGACTCGCTCCGACGTCGTCCAGCCGGATCTTCGCGATGAGTTCCTGCGTTGCCTCGGCGAGTCTGACGAGGTGCACCCGGCTGGGCAGGTAGCCCTCCGGGAGCCCGTCCGAGCAGAGTTGCTGCGCACGGAGCAAAGCCGGCTCTTGCGAAGGCATCAGGGATCCGAGCTGGTTGACGTGCCCTCGCAGTTGCAGGACGAGGTCCTCCACATCGGCGGCGGTCTCAGGCACCGGCGAGTCCTCGCCCAGCACGAGCGTCACCGTCTCCGTCGCGGACACCGCTTGGTCACGCCCGGCACCCGGCTCACCGAGGACTCTCCGGTCCTGACCACTGCGTTGGTACAACGCCCGGCGAGGGGCCAGCGAGAGACGCATGACACAACTCCTATGTAGATCAGGCCAAGTTGGGTGAGAAACGCCGTGCACCGCAGTCGGTCGGCGTGCAAGGTGAGTGATCCGGCCGCTACGTTGAGCGAACCGCGAATCCCCGCTGAGGGGTATGCCTGCGCGGCCCTCAAGGCCGTCAAAGGCGTCAAAGATCATTTCGGACCCGAGGGGTAGCCCATGGCCCGTGAGCGAAACGTCGCCCTCGCCGCACTCCTGCGCGAAGCGGGCTGGTCCCAGCCCCAAGCAGCCGCCGCCGTCGCTCGTGTCGCCGCGGAGAGCGGTGCACGCGAATTGGAGGCCATCTCGCGCTCGCACATCGCCATGTGGGTCCAGGGCACCAAGCCCAGCGGACGAGCGCCCCATATCCTGCGTGAGACGCTGTCCCGCAGGCTCAGCCGCCGCCTCACCCTCGCTGACCTCGGGCTGGAAGACGGACCGACAGGCTCGCCCGACAGCAGTTCCGACTGGAGCGTCGACCCTCTGACCGTGCTGGCCGAGCTGGGAAGCGACGACCTGGACATGCACCGACGCAAGCTGCTGGCGACCGCCGCGTACTCGGCCGCCGGCCTCACTCTGCCCGCGAGTTCGTGGTGGACAACCGCCCCAGCCGCTGCAGCATCGCGGCCAGCAGTCTCCCCACGGCTGGTGACCCAGGCCGACATCGATGACGTCCGCAACCTGACAGCCTTCTACTCCGCGCGGGACCAGCAGCGTGGTGGAGCCTCGGGGCGCTCGGCTCTGGCCGGCCACCTTCGCGACGAAGCGGTGCCACTGCTGGGCAGCAGGTTTCGAACGGAACGGCACCGCCGGGACACGTACTCGGCCGTCGCAGAGATGACCTACATCGCCGGCTGGATGGCGTTCGACGCCTCCGAGCACCGCACCGCCCAGCGCTACCTCACCCTCGCCGCGCGCATAGCGGCTGAAGCCGGAGACGGACCGCTGGGCGGCCACATCCTGCGTGCCCTCGCCCATCAGGCAGTCGACCTCGGGCACCCACGCAGGGCCCTGGATCTGGCCGACGCCTCCATGGCCCGCACTCACTACGGCCAGGCCAGCTCGCGCGAGAAGGCTCTGCTCTCCATCGTCCACGCCCGAGCCCTGGCCGCCGACGGCGACCGCCCCGGCACCCTCGCTGCCATCAGCCGAGCAGAGCGGGACCTCGGCCGCGCCGACAACGAGGGCGGCCCCGACCGCGTCGGCTTCTTCCAGGAAGCCTCCCTCGCCCACGAAACTGCCTGCGCCCTGCGCGACCTGGGCAACCCAGTCGAAGCAGAGATCCACTTCCAGCGCAGCGTCCGCACCCGACGGCGGCAGCAGTACGCCCGCACCCACAGCGTGACCCTCGGCTACCTGGGCGCCGTCCAGGTCCAGCAAGGACGTCTCGACGAGGCATGCGGCACTTGGGGACAGGCTCTCGATGCCATGGCCGGCGTACAGTCCGGCCGCGCCCGCGACGTCATCGTCCGCATGCAGAGCGACCTGTCGCCCGTCCGGCAACGCGGAGGCCGCCACGTCGCTGAACTGGACCGACGGGCACGGGAAATGCTGCGCGCCATAGGCTGACCACAGGGCAGGACCGCGGCCGGCGGCTGCCGCACACGCGACTCCACGGGAGAGGAACGAGCACTGATGGCAAGGTACGAGATCGAATCGATCGCAACGGTCATCGAGGGGCACACTCGCGTCCAGGACGACTACCAAGGCGGGATTGAGTCGATCATTCGACTGAACGATGCCTTCCCGCTCGAAACGCTGCAGGGGATCGAAGAGTTCTCTCATCTGACGGTAACCTGGCATTTCCATCTGGCGCGTCCCGAAGACGTTCAGCTCCACGCGCGCAGCCCTCGCGGGAACCCGATCTGGCCGGCGACCGGTACGTTCGTCCACCGCAACCACCGGCGTCCCAATCAACTTGCGATCAGCTACCCGCGGTTGATCAAGGTGGATGGCCGGGACCTCGTCGTCACGGACTTGGATGCTGTCGTCGGCTCTCCCGTCCTTGATGTAGCGCCGTACTTCACACAAATGGGGCCCCGCGGTCCAGTTCATCAGCCAACCTGGCCGACCGAGATGCTGGCCACCTATTGGCTGAATGCCTCGGAACGCCCTTAAGTCGACTGGCTGTAGCCACGCGTTGCTCGCATGAGCGTTCATTGGCGCCTCTTTCCGAAAATGTGCAAGCTCACCAAGTAATCCAGCCGTCCTTGCTTGCACCCCACTCGCAGGACCGGGCTTCGATCAAGTCGAGAACCCATATGTCATTCCCTATAACCGAATGCCGAGTTCGGTGGAGCAGGGTGCGCCGGATCAGGCCCCTGTGGTTGAACGCTTGGGGGAAGCGCCCAAGGTGCGAAGCAAGCTGTCTTCGTTGCCGGCCACGCCGTTCATCCCGGTGGGCTTGTGTCGACCGTCCACGGCCCGGTGGGTGGGGGTACGTGGCCGTGTCCAGGCAACGCGAGCAGTCTGCCGAGGCACCGCAGGCCTGCACGATGAAGTTGCGCATGCTGGTTGAGGACGGTGCCGGTAGGCGAGCCGGCCGCGATCACAGGGGGTTCGCCAACGATGCCCTCGTGGCAGCGGTCGGATCACTGACCCACCACCACAACCCCGCGCAGTTCCTGCACGCGGCGGGCGAGTTCAGCGACGTGGATCGCGCCGGATAGTGGGGCTGTGCCTATCTGAAAGTTCAGGGTGCCTTGGGCCCGTTCGGCGGTCTGGATGAGCCTGTACCAGGCGCGGGACTGCAGCGGCTCATCGTCTGCCTGTCGATGGACAAGCGGTGCGAGCCGCGCAACCTCGGCTCGCAGCACCCTGTTGAGCTCTTCGAGCCGGGACATGGGCGGGAGGACGCCGGTAGCGCCGAGGGCTGCGGCGATCAGCTGGGAGATCTCGTCTGCGTCGACGGGCTGATGCGTCCTACACATCACGCCGCCCCCATCTTCGCGTGGCAGCCGCACGAGACGACCGTCCACACACGAGCCCCGGCCGACAATTGCACGCGTCCGACTATTGACAGCCCTCGTGCTACGGCGCCGCAGTACCAGCACGCCCGGCCGTGCAGCCGCGCAGTGCTCACCGGCCCCTCGACCTGCAGTAACTTGCCGATGCCCCTCTGCATCCTCGCCTCCGATCTGCCTCATCGATAGGGACAGACAGAGCATGGACTGATATATGGGGTGCAAGGGATACACCGTGTATCCCCTTCAAACTGCGCCGATCCACTCGGCGAAACTCGTCAGCGATTCCGCGTCCGCCCGCTTAAGCCGGCGGATCGTCGAGGCAGCTTCACGAGCCCACGGATGTTCCCGTGTGTGCTGCGAGGCGATGAAACGGGCGACCTTCAGCGACTCGAAGGCGTCGTCCGCGCGGCCGGCCCACACTTGCGCGCGGGCGAGTTCGATCCAGAAGCCGGATTGCCGCTCCTCGGGCAGGCTGTCAGGCGGCGTCCACTCGTCGGCGATGTCGAGAGCCCGCTGCAGGTGCTCTTGCCCGAGGCTGACGGCCACAGAGACTTCGTGCGCGCGGACTGACTCCGGACCGAACTGCGTGCCGTCGTAGGCGGCTTCTGGCACCTTGTCGCCGAGCATCCGGGCTTCGTCGAGGTGGAGGGCAACGGCGTCCGCGTCTCCGCTTCGGCCGGCGATGACGGCGGCGCGCATGTGCAGGGCGCCGCGGGCAGCGGTTGACGCTGTGCCGAGCGGGTACGGACTCGCGTCGATGGCCTGCTCCAACGCCCGTAGCCCTTGAGCGTGGGCCCGCGCGGCGAAGAACGTCTCGGTGCGCACGTAGGCCGCAGAGGCTTGCACGACGCGGTCCTCGGTTAGGTCGGCCGCCCACCGCATGAGTTCCACCAGTCGCGCGGACAGATCGAGGGCACCGAACTTATACGCCACGGCGTCTGCGGAGCGCGCAGCGGTGGCAAGGAGGTGCGCGGAGCGGAGCTGCTCTGCCCCGCCCGTGTGGTGGAGCGCCGCGAGCGACTCGGTGAGCAGATGGGGGGCGTGCTCGGCGATGCGGGCGTACTGAGCGGCGAGACGCCACTGCACGAGCTTGCCGATGTCCTCGCGGAGTTCGTCGAGTGGGCGGGGCGTGGTGTCGGCAACAATGTCGTAGGTGGCAATGGCTGCAGAGATGTTGGGCAGGACTGCGTGCACGCGGCTGTCGGTGCGGGTGCTGCCTACGACGATGCGGCTCGGGTCGACGTTGAGCGCTGCGGCAATCGAGTCGAGGGTGTCGTCGCTCGGCGAGCGGGCGCCCCGCTCGATTCCCTTCACGGTGGCGAGCGAGACGTAGGCGGCTCGGGCGAGATCGGCCTGCGTCATCCGGCGTGCGCGGCGGATAGTCGCGATGTGTTGGCCGACGTCGCGCCTACTGGCGATGGGCATACACGCACCGTACCCAGTTGTATGCGCTTTCCGAGAGGTAACGGCCCTTGGAACTGCTACATAGCCAACAGAGAGGGCAGGTCGGCGAGAGTACTGATTCTCCAGTCGGCGACCTCGGTCACCTCTGGACTGTCGGCCCACAACTTGCCCCACGGGCCGCGTCGAAGATGCGCCGTGCGGAGTCCAGCTGCGGCGGCCGGGGTGACGTCGTTGGACGGATGGTCACCGACGTACAGCGTCTCGGCGGGTGCCGCCTGTGCCGCCTCGACCGCCTTACGGAAGAACTCCGGGGCAGGCTTGGCCACACCCCACTCGCCGGATGTGACGACCAGGTCAGCCGGAAGGTTTAGGGCACGGAGCAGTTCACCCGCACGGGCGGTTTGATTCCCGGCGACGACGACCCGTAGGCCGAGGTCGCGTAGTTCGGAGAGCGCCGGGCGTACGTCGTCGTACAAGTCTGTCTCGTCGAGGACCTCGCCGTGGCCGGCTGCATCGCGGGCCGCGTACTCGGCGGCGACGTCGATGCCGGGCCGAATGAGGCGGAGGGCATCAGCGTTGTCGCGTCCCTGAGCGACGACAGCGCCGACGAGCGCTGACACAGTGTGTCGGGGGGTGTTGAGCCAGTCGGCCCAGGCTGCCCAGTGCCGGTCATCCCGTACGAGCGTCTCGCCGACATCGAAGATCACTGCGCGAATCATGCGGGCAGGGTATCGGCCGTGCCCGCGCCCGCTGAGGGTAGCGCGCTTCGGAGGGGTAGACCAGCCCGCCTCTGCAGTGGGTTCGCCGCCGTGCTGTCCACCCACCAGGCGGTTCTCGACAAGATCGACTTTCCGTTGAGTCGAAACGATGTTGGACGGCTCGGGTTGAGGGCTATCTGGTAGGTGAGCAGGCCCTAGAAGGCTGCTGCAGACGTCTGGCGTGAGCGGAACATAGCCGACGATTGCCGGTTGGGCAAACCGGCGATGCTCCGGACTATTGGTTGCAGAGCCAGCGATGAGGCATCAGATCCCGGGTGTGGATTTCGAGGTGCCTGCGCGGCTACAGGCAGAAGTGGTGGAGGAGATTTGGGCGTGAGTGTGTCTGACCGGTTCATGAATGTCAAGGAAACCGCCGATTATTTGAACGTGTCCGTTTCCTGGCTGTACAAGAATGCTGCCCGCTCGGGATTGGTGATGTACAGGTTTGGAATAGGGGTGAATTCCAAGATCCGTTTCAAGGTGTCAGAGGTTGAAGCCTGGGTGAAGCAGCAGCGAATAATGGGTGTTTAGGGCGTATCCGTTGTTACGCCTGAAGGGCCGCTGCTGGTGCAGCGGATACTGACACGCAGAATTATGTGAAGCGTGACAGTTGGGCAGAAAGTCGATCATTGACGGTTTCGTTGGTTCGTGGGATGGGTTCGTTTTTCAAGGAGTGTGAGCATCCGCGGTCGCGGTGGTCGAAGTGCCCGCACGCGTACAAGGTGCGGTATCGGTC